>JBAVWI010000393.1:0-4234 GCA_049697735.1 Solirubrobacteraceae bacterium | reverse complement strand
CCGGGAGGCGGACCCCCCGGCGGCGGCGGTGGATTCGCCGGCGGCGCCGGCGCCAATCCCAAGTTCCGAGCCGCTTTCCAGGCCTGCGGCGGCCGGAGGCCCTCGGGGTCAACCTCCAACGCCTCATTCCGCGCCGCGGTCGTGAAATACGTGACCTGCGTTCGCCAGCACGGCTACAACCTCCCCAACCCCAATTTCACCGGCAAGGGGTCCGTGTTCTCCACCAAGATCCGATCAGACCCGAAGTTCATATCCGCGAGCAAATCCTGCCAATCGCTGCTTGCGGGACCGCGGCCAGCCGCCGCTCCGGGCGCGTGAACGGGGCCGCGCCGCCCGGGATCTCCTGGTCCGGGTGGTGCCCGGATCTCCTGGCCCGGGCGGCGCGGCGGAGTCGCCGCCCCCCCGGGGCCGGAGGCTAACCCTGGTCGTGGTGACGGGTTGAGAGGGCGCCGAGCCGCGTGGCGCCGGCGGTGTCTGCCGGTTCTTTTGGAGCCCCGGTGACGCTTCCGGCTCTGGAGGCGACTCGAGACCCTACCCTCGGCCCACTCCTGCAAACGCCTTCGGCACGCGGCCGGTCAGAGGTCGCGCAGCTGTTCGATCGCCGGCCGGCGTAGGGCGCGCAGCGTGATCAACCCGGCCACGAGCACCGTCGCGACGACGGCGAAGCCGACGCCGAGCAGGTAGGCCCAGGGAATGGTGAGGAAGTCAGGCGGGGGGTCGAACACTCCGGTGAGTACGTCGACGAGAGTCACTGACAGGATTGTGGCCATGACGGCGCCGAGGATGAGCCCGGCGCCGGTGACGAAGATCGATTCCCCCCAGACAAACCCCCCGAGCTGCCCGCGGCGAGCTCCGAGAGCGCTGGCGATGGCAAACGTGCGGCGGCGTTCTTGGAAGCCGAGGCCGAGCGCGAGTCCGGTGGCGGCCGCGGCCAGCACAAGCGCGAAGCCGAGCTCGATCTGGGTCAGGCCGGAGAGCTCCACCGCGGTCAGGTTGGAGCCGATGACATGGCGCTGGTTGACCAGGTTTGTCACCTTGGCGCCGGTCCCGAGGAGACCCGAGATTCGCTTGGAGACGGTAACCGGGCTCGTCCCGTCGGTTTGGATGAGGAAAGTTCCGACGGCGGCGGAGCCGGTGCGGGCGGCTATGTACGCCTGGTTGGCTATGAAGAACGAGTCCTTGGGGGCAGTCAGGAACTCCTTGGCGATGCCCTGGTAGCGAAACGGGACAGTGATGAGCCGTTTGCTTTTGCCGTCCTGCAGCCGCAGGTTGATCCGGTCCCCCGGGTGCAACTGGTAGTCGTGGACGGTTTCCTGGCTGACCAGGATCGCGTCGGGCTTCCGGGCCAGGATCTGCATCAGGCCGGCTGCTGTCCCGCCGGCGAACCAGCCATCCTGAAGCTTTCCCTGATTGGCGATCGTCTGCGGCCGGACACCGTAGAGGTCCTGGAGATCGGCCCCGATGTAGGCGAACCGATGCTGCAGTGGCTCGACCGATGCCACCCCGGGGATTCGCTTTAGCGCGGCGGTGCCCTGTTGTGCACCAACCTGGGCGCCGGGCGGTTCGGTGACGGTCACGTCAGCCCCGTTGGACAGACGCGCGTCGACTCCGGCCTGCGCCTGGTAGGTCGAATTGAAGACCGAGGTCGAGCCGGCGAAGGCGGCGGTGAGCGCCACCAGAGCGACGGCCCGGGCCAGCAGCCGGCGTTGCCGGCTCATGGTCGCCGAGACCGTGGCAGAAAGTTCTCCGGCGAGGGGACGAAGCGCGCCGGTCAGCGGGCGACGTCCCCGGGTGAGGAACAGATCGGCAATCCGATAGGCCAGCAGACCGAGCCCGATCCAGCCCAGGACAGGCGCGAGCAGTGCGTACCAGTTGACTGAAACCTGGGCCACACCCTCGGGCGCGAGCACGAGTTGATACCCGCTCTGCGAGGCCTGCCAATAGACAAACCCGGCAACCGCGAGAGCAATGAAGTCCAGTCCGTACCGGGCCCACAGGGGGCCGCGAGCGGTGCGGCCCACCTGGCGGCGCTGCCCGGCGACGGTAAGTGAGCGAGCGTCACGGAGGGCCGGGAGGGCAATCGAGACGGCCGCGATGGCCAGCCCCACCGCGGCCGCGCCCACAGCCCAGAGGATGGCTGAGACGGTGCCGGCGCCGAAGGAGGCGGTGCCGAAGCTGCTGCGTCCGATCAGGAGGGCGGCGCCGAGGCCGAGGATCACGCCGATCACGCCGGTGAACAGCGTCTCGGCCATCGCGATCCGCACCAGGGTCGGCGTCGAGGCGCCGCGGGTGCGCAGCAGCGCCGCGTCGCGGCGGCGCCGGTCGGCACCAGCCGAGGCGATCAGCGCCGTGACCAAACCGGCGAGGACGGCTCCAGGGAGGCCGAGAAACAGGAACAGGATCTGGGCGTACAACGCGTCTTGGCGGGCGGTGTCGAGCGCGACGCCGAGGTTGTCCCCCACCAGCCCGGCGCCGGTGAGGCGACTCTCGAGGTTGTGCGCCCGCGCGGCCACACCGTCAAAGGCGGCGCTCGGACTGCTGGGCAGCGCGTGGGACAGGATCACGTGGACCTGTGTGTGGATCAGCTCCGGGCGGGAGGCGATGATCGGCGCCTGTACCCGTGCGAACTCGCCCTGGGGAAGCAGGATCACGTTGTCAGGGGGCGCCGACAGCTGTGAACCGGGGGGCGCACCGACCTTCTGGAATAGGGAGTCGGCGTAGGGAAGGTCAACGACACCGCCTACCGTCACGCGGGCCGGCTTGATGCCCGGGCGAGCGATCGTGACCGTGTCGCCCGGTGCGACGTGCAGGTTGGACGCCGTCTGCTGGGCGACCAGGACTCCGTTCAGGTTGCCCGAGAGCAAGCGCAACTCGCCCGGGAAAGCCGAGGCGTAGCCGGGCGGGAGTCCGAGCACGCGTGCCGCGCCCGTGGTCTGGGTGGAGCCGGCCGTGGTCGCGGTAAGCCCCGGGGCGCTCGTGAATTGCACCGGCAGCGCCCGCTTGACCCCCGGGTAGCTTTGGACGGTCGAGAGGACAGCGCCCGGGTTCGCGCCCGGTTGGGCCTCGACCTGCCAGTCGACCGCCACGCGGGCGATCGCCCGCTGGGTCATCTTGGCGTTGGTTGACGAGAGGAAGGTGCCGATCGACGCGATCAGCGCGACGCCGACGGCGACGCCGATTGCAGTGGCGACAAGCCGGGTCGGCCGGTGAGCGATTAGGCCGCGAAGCCAGTTCAGTGCGACCATGTCGTCTGCCTCGTTTCGGTCTGGATCTCGCCGCTGTGCATCTCCCACCGCTCCGGCAGACGCGAGGCGACGGTCAGGTCGTGGGTCGAGATCAGCAGTGCCGAGCCGGCGTGATTACTGGCGGCCAGCAGGACGTCGACCACCGCCGCACCGTTGGTCCGGTCCAGCTGACCGGTCGGCTCGTCGGCCAGGATCAGGCTCGGCTCCCCGGCGAGGGCGCGGGCCACCGCGACGCGCTGCGCCTGGCCTCCGGAGATCTCCTCGGGCAGCTTGTCAGCCAGCTCTGCCAGGTCGAGGGTGCCCAGCGCCTCTCGTGCCACCTCCCGGGCCTGGCCATCAGTCATGCCGCCGATGACCAGCGGCAGGGCGACGTTCTCCAGAACGGACAGTGGGGGCAGCAGGCTCGGGCCCTGAAAGATTGTCGCCACCCGTCCGGGTGAGAGCTCGTCTCGAGTCCCGATCGCCGGCCAACTGACGGTGCCGACGGTCGGTTCGTCGAGACCGGCCATCAGGTGCAGAAGCGTCGACTTGCCCGACCCCGAAGGACCGACCAAGCCAATGCGCTGGCCCGCGAACACCTGGCAGTCGGTGACCTGTAGAGCCACGGTCGCCGTCGGGCCGGTTCCGTATGTGCGGGCCACGCCTTCGCAGCGGACCAGGGGCAGCCCTTCGCTCATTGCGCAACCCTCCCGTCGAGTAGCCGGACCTCTCGGTCGGCCGAAGCCGCGACCTCCGGACTGTGGGTGACGATCAGCACGCCGGCGCCGGCGCCTGCCCGTTGGCGCAGAAGATCGAGGACCCGGGCGGCGGTAGCCGAGTCAAGCTCACCGGTGGGCTCGTCGGCGAGGATCACCGGCGGGTCGTTGGCGAGCGCGACGGCCAGGCCGGCGCGCGCCAGCTCACCTCCGGAGAGCTGCGAAGGCCGCGCCGACGCCCGGTGATCGATCCCGCATCGCTCGAGCACCTGTCCGAGCCACTCGGCCCCCGCC
>JBAVWI010000392.1:0-3816 GCA_049697735.1 Solirubrobacteraceae bacterium | reverse complement strand
CTCCGGCCGGGGCGCAGCGCACCCCGGCGCTCGAGCGCTGGTATCGCCGCGCGGCCCGCGACGAGATCATGCCCCGGCTTGACGCTGCCTGCGCGCAGGCCGGGAGCAGCTACACCCAGCTCAGTATCCGTGGACAGCGCACGCGCTGGGCCAGCTGTTCGCGGGAGGGAGCGATGAGTTTCAACTGGCGGCTGCTGCTTGCTCCCGAGGCGGTGCTCGACTACGTGGTCTGGCATGAGGTCTGCCACCTCGATGTGTTGGACCATTCGCCCCGCTTCTGGGCCCTGCTGGCCCGGCATTGGCCCGACTACCGCGAGCACTCGGCGTGGCTGCGCCGCCACGGGGCCACGCTGGTCCTCGCCTGATCAGGCCTCGAGCACCCGGCGCAGGGCCGCGTACGGTGACTCACCGGCGAGCGTCTCGAGGGGCTCGCGGCGCAGCCGGCCCCGGTAGGCCTCGGCCGATCCGTCGCCGCGGATGTCGACGCCGACTCGCACGTTGGCGACCAGACGCTGGGGCCCGGAGAGCTCGAGCCGCGCGAAGACCTGGTCGGCAGGGTCAAAGCGCTTGATGCCCGCGTTCAGCGGCCGGTGGGGAGCTGACTTCGCGAGCTCACGAGCGTCGGCTTCGAGTGCGTTCAGCGCGGATCCGAGGTCGTGGTGGGTGCTCTTGGCTACGCGGGGACCGGAGCGGACGGTCAGCTTCCACGGCACGACGGGATCATGTCAGGCCGCGGCGCCCAGACTCTCGCCTAACGTCTCGCCTGCGGCCAGCTCGATCTCCATCTCGGTCACCCCGCCGCGTACATGGGTCTTCACCTCGCCCGCGGCGAGACGCTCGAGAAGGCGCTGGATGGCGACGTTGTCAGACAGCATCACGGCGCGAAAGCGCTCGATCCCGCGCATTCCAGCCGCCACGGCCAGGCGGTCCATCAGCCCTGAGGCGAGCCCCTGTCGCTGGTAGGCGTCTCCGACCACGATCGCGAACTCGGCCGTGCGCGGTGCCTCGGCGAGAGCGACGAAACGCGCCACGGCGATGATCTCGCCCGGGTGGCCGTCCACCGCGGTGGTGGCAACGAGCGCATAGTGCCCGTAGCCGTCGACATCGACGAGGTAACGCGCGTCGGCTTGGCTCAGAGTCGGCTTGGCGCCCAGAAAGCGCCGGTAGCGCGACTCGGGCGACAGGCGGGCGTGGGAGGCCTGGAGGCGCTCGCCATCGTCGGCGCTGATTTCCCGGATCTCCACCGGAGTTCCGTCATTGAGGAGATAGAGGTCCACACACAGCACGGTAGACCCGAACCTGTGTTCGTACTGTGTCTGTGGTCACTCGGACATACGACCATGGTTTCGGTGTCCGCCGCGACGCGCGACGCGCGACGGGTCGGGGCGGTGCTTAGCCGCGCTGGGCCATGGGCACGTAGTCGAGCGACCGCTGGCCCGTGTAGATCTGGCGCGGCCGGGCGATCTTCTGCTCGGGGTCCTCGATCATCTCCAGCCACTGGGCGATCCAGCCGCTGGTGCGGCCGATGGCAAACAGGACCGGGAACATCTCAACCGGCATCCCCAGGGCCTCGTAGATCAGACCCGAATAGAAGTCGACGTTGGGATAGAGCTTGCGCGAGACGAAATAGTCGTCCTCGAGCGCGATCTTCTCGAGCTCGGTGGCGATCTCGAGCAGTGGGTTCTTGCCCGTGACCTCGAACACCTCGTCGACGGCCGTCTTGATGATCTTGGCGCGAGGGTCGAAGTTCTTGTAGACGCGGTGACCGAAGCCCATGAGCCGCTCGTCGCCGTTCTTCACGCCCTCGATAAACCCGGGGACGTTGTCCTTGGTCTCGATTCGCTTGAGCATCCGCAGCACGGCCTCGTTGGCGCCGCCGTGGAGGGGGCCGTAGAGCGCGGCCACGCCTGCGGCCATGGCTGAATACGGATCGACCTGGGAGGAGCCGACGCTGCGCACCGCGCTGGTGGAGCAGTTCTGCTCGTGGTCGGCGTGGAGAATGAAGAGGACGTCGAGGGCGTGCTCGAGACGCGGGTCGGGCTCGTACTTGAGCTCGGCGATCTTGTAGATCATCGAGAGGAAGTTGCCCGAGTAGCTGAGATCGTTGTCCGGATAGACGTAGGGCATGCCGCGGTTGTGCCGGTAGGCGAAGGCCGCCAGGGTCGGCATCTTGGCCAGCAGGCGGATGATCTGGATGTACCGGGCTTCGGGATCCTTGATCGCCGCCGCCTCGGGGTAGAAGGTCGAGAGCGCGCTGACCGAGGCCAGCAGCATCCCCATCGGGTGGGCGTCGTAGCGGAAGCCCTGCATGAACTCCTTGACGTTCTCGTGCACGAAGGTGTGGATGGTGATCTCGTGATCCCATTGCGCCAACTGCTGGGAGGTCGGCAGATCACCGTGGAGGAGCAGGTAGGCGACCTCCAGATAGGTCGACTTCTCGGCCAGCTGCTCGATCGGGTATCCGCGGTACTCGAGGATGCCCTTCTCGCCGTCGATGAAGGTGATCGCCGACCGGCACGATGCCGTGGCCATGAACGCCGGGTCATAGGTCATGAGCCCGAAGTCGTCCTCGTCGGTCTTGATGTTGCGCAGCTCGGTGGCGCGGATCGTCCCGTCCTCGATGGGGATCTCGTACTGCTTGCCGGTCCGGTTGTCGGTCACCGACAGGGAACCGCTGGACGTCGCTACGCCCCCGTCGTCCGCTGGTTGCCGAGTCTCGGTAGTCATGGCGCTCCTGTCACGGGGTGTTCCGGGCCCTGCGCCCGGCATGGCGAGCGAGTTGGCCGCGTCTAAGTCTCGTTTTGGGACTCTAGTCGGTCTCCCCGGGAGGTTGCGCCTGCCGCCGACGCTCACCCCTGACCTACGGGTCGGTGAGGATGGCGCTGGCGATCGCTATCACGATGAGCACGAAGCTGAACGCGACCACCCCCCGCTGGCCGCGGTGACCGAAGGGAAACTCCGGTTGGGTGAGGCCCACGCCGGCCAGTACCACCGCCCACACGGCGAGGAGGCCGCCGGCGATGTAGAAAGCGGTCTTGGCAGGCTCGGCGGCGGCGATCAGCGTAGTCACCACGGGCGCGAGCCTATCCGATCCGCTCGGATTCTGACCCTTGAAGGTTCGTTTGGGAGTTCGCCGTCCCGGACCCGTAGCGACTCGCGGTGGCAGCGCGCTGACCCTGATAGTGGCTGCCCAGTTCGGGGCTTCCGTACGGTCGCAGCGCCGGGCGGTCGAGGGTCATGAACGAGAGCTGGGCGATCTCCAGGCCGGGATAGAGCTTGATCGGGATCCGGGTCAGGTTGTTGAGCTCGAGGGTTAGCGTGCCCTTCCAGCCGGGATCGCAGAAGCCCGCCGTGGCGTGGACGATCAGGCCCAGCCGGCCCAGGCTGGACTTGCCCTCGATGCGAGCCACGATGTCGTCGGGGAGTTCGACCCACTCCAGCGTGCGCCCCAGGCAGAACTCCCCCGGGTGAATCACGAACGACTCGCCTTCAGGGACGATCACCTCCTCGGTCAGGTTGTCCGGCGGCTGACGCAGATCGATCGCCGACGCGCGGTGGTTGTGAAAGACCCGGAACGAATCACCCAGCCGGAGGTCGACGCTAGCCGGCTGGACCAGGCCCGGGTCCCAGGGCTCGACCTTGATCCGGCCCTCGCTGACCATCTGGATGATCGTCCCGTCGGAGAGGACCGATGCGGGCGGGGTGTTCATGGTCGGCAAGTCTGCCAGCGACCGCGGAGGTCAGGCGGCCCGGCTGTCAGGCGCCCGGCTGCCAGGCGGCCCGGCCAGGAGGCCCGGCCAGGAATCGGAGCCTAAT
>JBAVWI010000391.1:0-6021 GCA_049697735.1 Solirubrobacteraceae bacterium | reverse complement strand
CCCGACAGCGGCCCGCCCGACAGCGGCCAGCCCGACAGCGGCCAGCCCGATGGCGATCAGCCGGCCGATGCCCAGCCAGCCGATGCCCAGCCGGCCGCGGTCGAGCCTGCGCCGTGAAGGTCCTGATCCCGGCGGACTTCGAGCGCGGTCCGCTGGCCTACGAGCGGATTCGTCCCCAGCACGCCAAGGAGCTCGAGCCCTTCTCGCTCGATCCCCGCGTATGGCGCACCCTGCAGTACCCCAGTGAGCCGGCGCCGACCCCCGCCGACATTCGGCGCACCGCCGAGCGCAAGCACGCCCATTGGGAGTCGCATGGCTTCGGCCAGTGGCTGCTGCGCGACCGCTCGGACGGGCTCGCGGTCGGCCGCGGGGGCCTGCAGTACACCGAGGCCACCGGCCAGCGGGAGGTCGAGATCGGCTGGGCTGTGCTACCCGCCCGGTGGGGTCGAGGCTTCGCCACCGAGCTGGCGCAGACCTCGATCGAGTTGGCGTTCGAAACACTCAGACTCGATCAGGTGATCGCCTACACGCAGCCCGACAACTTCGCCTCTCGCCGCGTGATGGAGAAAGCCGGGCTGCTCTACGCGGGTGACTTCAGGCACGAGGGCATGCCCCACGCCCTCTACCGCCTCCACGCCCCGTCGCTCGCGGACTGACCGGGCACGGCCCCGAATTCGTCGCCAAATTGCGGACCACAACGGCGGAACCCGCCGGGCCCGGTGCTAGCCTCACAGCTATCTCACTGACGCCCCTTTAACCCGGTCCCGAGAGACCAGGAAGGAGCAGGATGCCCGCCGCCACGGTCGTGCTCGACCGCGATGACATGCGCCGCACGCTGGTGCGGATCGCTCACGAGATCGTCGAGAAGAATCCCGACGGCTCGATCGCCATCATCGGCATCCACCGGCGGGGAGCTCACCTCGCCCGCCGGGTCCACGCGCTGACCAGCGAGCTGCTCGAGCCCGTGGTGCCGCTGGGCTCGGTGGACATCTCCTTCTACCGCGACGACTTCGGGATCCGGGAGGGTGGCTCCGGATCGCCCGTCGTGCACGCGACCCAGCTCGACTTCGCCGTCGACGGCCGCACGATCGTGATCGTCGACGACGTTCTCTACACCGGACGCACGGTGCGGGCGGCGATCGACGAGATCTTCGACTTCGGCCGCCCCCAGCGCGTTCAGCTCGCCGTGCTCGTGGACCGCGGCCATCGCGAGCTGCCGATCCGCCCAGACTACGTGGGTAAGAACATCCCCACCTCGCAGGACCAGCGTGTCAACGTCCGCGTCGAGGAGGTCGACGGTACCGACGAGGTGACGATCGGCCCCGCCGCTGAGAGCCGAGTCAAGGCGGCCGCCCGATGAGTAGCCGGATGACGCACGCCGCGCCCGTTCAGGCGAGCCCGGAAGGCGAGCGGGCGCGATGAGTGTGCGCCGCCCGCGCCACCTGATCTCGATCGACGATCTCGATCGGTCCGGGATCGAGCGAATCCTCGACCGGGCCGAATCCTTCGCCGAGGTTTCGGGGAGGGAGATAAAGAAGGTGCCGGCGCTACGCGGGCGCACGATCGTCAACCTCTTCTACGAGTCCTCGACGCGGACGAGCTCGAGCTTTGAACTCGCCGCCAAGCGGCTGAGCGCCGACGTGGTCAGCATTCGCTCGGCCGGCTCAAGTGTCGACAAGGGCGAGTCACTCAAGGACACCGTGCAGACTCTGTCGGCGTACGACCCGGCGGCGATGGTGATCCGCTCGCCCCAGGCCGGAGCCGCCCAGTTGGTGGCGGGCTGGACGGCGGCGTCGGTGATCAACGCCGGGGACGGCAAGCACGAGCATCCGACCCAGGCCCTGCTCGACGTGTTCACGCTGCGCCGCCGGCTTGGCTCACTGGACGGATGCAAGATCTGGATCGTCGGCGACGTCCTGCACTCCCGTGTCGCGCGCTCGGACATCCTCGCCTTCACGCGCATGGGCGCTACGGTGACCGTCAGCGGGCCGCCGACCCTGATCCCACGGGACATCGAGGCGCTCGGCTGCGCGGCGACGCCGACCCTCGACCGGCTGGGTGAGGCCGACGTCGTATACGTCCTGCGCATGCAGCACGAACGCATGACCGAGGCCTTCGTGCCCTCACTGCGTGAGTACGCCGCGCGTTACCAGATCAATGAGCGCCGGCTCGAGCCGGGGCAGCTGGTCATGCACCCCGGTCCGGTCAACCGCGGGGTCGAGATCTCGGCGGCGACCATCGATTCTCCGCAGGCCCTGATCGGTGACCAGGTCAAGGCCGGGGTCGCGGTCCGGATGGCCGTCCTGTACGAGCTGCTGGTCGGCTCCCCGATGCTTGCCGCGGTGGCGTGATGGATCGCGAGAAGCTGTTCTCGCGCGAGCTGCCCGCGGCCGAAGTACTGATCCGCGGCGCGCACGTGCTCGACCCCCGGGCCGGGATCGATGAGCGCCAGGACGTTCTCATCCGCGGCGGGATGGTGGCCGAGCTCGGCGCCCCGGAATCGTTGCCCCGGCCCGCGGGTGGCGAGACGATCGAGGCGCGCGGAAAGCACGTCTTCCCGGGCTTCGTGGATCCCCACGTGCACCTGCGCACCCCGGGCCAGGAGTACAAGGAGGACATCGATACCGGCACCGCATCGGCGGCGGCCGGCGGCTACTGCGCGGTGGTGGCGATGCCCAACACCGTGCCGACGGTGGACAGCGCCGCCGTGCTTGGATCGCTGGTGGCAAGGGCCCGACGGGAGGCTCGCGTGCCGGTCGGCTTTCTGGCCAGCATCACTCGGGGCCTGGCCGGAACCGAACTGACCGAGATGGCCGACCTGCGTGATGCCGGGGCGATCGGCTTCACCGACGACGGCAAGCCCGTGGTCTCGGCCGGGATGCTCCGCCGCGCGCTCCAGTACCAGCGCCTGGCCGGCGGGCTGATCGTCCTGCACGAAGAAGATCCGACTCTGTCCGGCGATGGGGTCATGCACGAGGGAGCGGTCTCCGCCCGCCTCGGGATGACCGGGATCCCGTCTGTGTCGGAGTCGACGATGGTCGCCCGTGACGGTGCCCTGGCCATCTACGAAGACGCCCGCGTGCACTTCCAGCACCTTTCCTGTGCGGAGTCGGTGCAGGCGCTGGCAGCCGCCAAGACGGCGGGGGCGCGGGTCACTGGCGAGGCTTCGCCGCACCATCTGACGCTCACCGACGACGTCGTGCGCACACTCGACAGCCGCTTCAAGATGAATCCACCCCTGCGCGCCGAGCGCGATCGACGGGCGCTCGTCGAGGGGTTGCGCTCGGGCGTGATCGATTGCGTTGCCACCGACCACGCGCCTCACGCGCGTGACGAGAAGGAGGTTCCCTTCGAGCAGGCGCCGATGGGCACAACCGGATTGGAGACCGCCTTTGCCGCCCTCTACACCGAGCTGGTCGCCTCCGGCGAGCTCGAGCTCGAGACCATCGTCGAGCGCATGAGCGACGGGGGCGCCCTGTATGACCTCTTCACGCCACGGATCGCCGTCGGCGAGCCGGCCAACCTCTGCCTGGTCGATCTCGAGACGCGCTGGGAGGTGGGGGCGGGGGGGTACGCCAGCCGCTCGGCCAACTGCTGCTTTCAGGGCCGCACCCTTCAGGGCCGCGTTGAGCTGACCCTGGCCGCCGGAGCGATCGCCTTTCGTGCCACGGTGCTGGCGGAAGCCGGGACACTGAGCCAGCGATGACGCTCCAGACCACCGCGCTCAGCCAGCCATGACGCTCGAGACCACGGCCTACGTCCTGCTCGAGGACGGGACGCGCTTTGACGGCCTGGCCTGCGGGGCTGACGCGCCGGCCGTGGGTGAGATCGTCTTCACGACCTCGATGTCGGGCTACCAGGAGGCGATGAGCGACCCCAGCTACGCCGGGCAGCTGATCACCTTCACCTTCCCGCAGATCGGCAACTACGGGGTGAGTGCTCAGGCGATGGAGTCTGACCGCGTCCACGCTCGGGCGGCGATCATGCGTGCCGGCGTGGACTGCAAGCGCGGGCATGCGAGCGGGCATGCGAGCGGGCATGCCAGCGCCCCCGAGGCCGAGGGGGGCTGGCTGAGCTGGCTGACCGATTGCGGGGTGCCGGCCATCACCGATCTCGACACCCGTGCGCTTGTGCGCCACATCCGCGACCAGGGAGCAATGCGGGGCGGTGTGTTCCCGGCCCGGCTGCGCAGCGACGAGGCTCGCGCCCTGATTGCCGCCGAGCCGAGCATGACCGGCCGCGACCTGGCCCGCGAGGTCACCCCCCGCGCGGCGGTGACCCTTGACGGACAGGGCGATGGCGCCGGGCGCGGGCTGCGGATCGCGATGATCGACACCGGCGTCAAGCTGTCGATCGTCGCCAACCTGCGCGCCCGTGGCGCCACGGTGGAGCTTCACCCGTGTACGGCCAGCGCCGAGCAGCTGCTCGCCTCCGGGCCCGACGCGATCTTCCTGGCCAACGGTCCCGGCGATCCCGGTGCGCTCGACTACGTGGTGGACACGGTGCGCGGCCTGGTCGGCAAGCTCCCGGTGTACGGCATCTGCCTCGGTCACCAGCTGCTCTGTCGCGCGGTCGGCCTGGAGACCTACAAGTTGCCCTTCGGTCACCACGGCGCCAACCATCCCGTGAAGGACCTGACCACCGGGCAGACCGAGATCACCAGCCAGAACCACGGCTTCGCGGTCCTCGGGCCCGGGGGCGCCCGGACGATCGATGGCGATGAGCCGGTCCGCTGGGAAACTGATTTCGGGGTTGCCGAACTGACCCATATCAACCTCTACGACCGCACCGTCGAGGGTCTCACCTTGCGCGACGTGCCCGGAGCGACAGTCCAGTACCACCCTGAGGCCGGCCCCGGACCCCACGATTCGCTCTACCTGTTTGACCGTTTCGTGAATGCGATCGCCGCGGCTGTCTGATGCCCCGCCGCGAGGACATCCACAAGATCCTGCTGCTCGGTTCGGGCCCGATCGTGATCGGTCAGGCGGCGGAGTTCGACTACTCGGGGACCCAGGCCTGCCGGGTCCTGACCGAGGAGGGCTACGAGGTCGTGCTCGTCAACTCCAACCCGGCGACGATCATGACCGACCCCGAGGTGGCCACCGCCACCTATATCGAGCCGCTGTTGCCCGGCCCGGTGACCCAGGTGATCGAGCGCGAGCGCCCCGACGCGCTGCTGCCCACGCTCGGCGGCCAGACGGCGCTCAACCTGGCCAAGGCGCTGCACGAGAACGGAACCCTCGAGCGCTACGGAGTGGAGCTGATCGGCGCCGACTACGAGGCCATCGATCGCGCTGAGGATCGAGAGCGCTTTCGCGACACGATGACGGCCGCCGGGCTGCGGGTGCCGCGCTCGGCGATCATTCACAGCCTCGAGGACGCGCGCGCCGCGGTCGTGGATATCGGGCTGCCGTTCATCGTCCGGCCCGCCTTCACGCTCGGCGGGACCGGCGGCGGGATCGCCCACAATGATGCCGACCTGGAGCGGATCGTGGCCGGCGGTCTGGCTGCCTCACCGATCGGCCAGGTGTTGATGGAGGAATCAGTCCTCGGGTGGGGCGAGTTCGAGCTCGAGGTGATGCGCGATCACACCGACAACGTGGTCATCGTCTGCTCGATCGAGAACCTCGATCCGATGGGGGTGCACACCGGCGACAGCGTGTGCGTGGCGCCGCAGCAGACGCTGACCGACCGCCAGTATCAGGCGTTACGCGACCAGGCGATCGCCGTCATCCGCGCCGTCGGGGTGGAGACCGGGGGGTCCAACGTGCAGTTCGCGGTCAACCCGGCCACGGACGAGATCGTGGTCATCGAGATGAACCCACGGGTGTCGCGCTCGAGCGCACTGGCCAGCAAGGCCACCGGGTTCCCGATCGCCAAGATCGCCGCCCGCCTCGCTGTGGGCTACACCCTGCAGGAGATACCGAACGACATTACGAAAGCCACCCCAGCCAGTTTCGAGCCGGCGATCGACTACTGCGTGGTCAAGTGGCCGCGGTTCGCGTTTGAGAAGTTCCACGG
>JBAVWI010000390.1:0-10107 GCA_049697735.1 Solirubrobacteraceae bacterium | reverse complement strand
GGGCGGCGGTGGCGCTGTCGGCGTCGCTGGCAGCGGGCCAGCGGGAGGCGGCACCCCGGCACAGTGGGCTGACCGTGCCCCCTGACAGCCGTGGTCCTGTGATCCCGGCCGGATTTGCCGGCCTGTCGATGGAGTTCCGTGGCCTGGCCGCCTACGCGGGTACAAATCCGCGTGCCGTCGACCCCCCCTTCCTGCAACTGCTCCGGGACATCTCACCGGGCCAGCGCCCGGTCCTGCGGATCGGCGGCGACAGCACCGACTGGACCTGGTGGCCTGTCCCCCACATGGCGCGACCCCCCGGCGTCAAGTACGACCTCACCCCGGACTTCATGTCGGTCACGCGTTCCCTGGCCCAGACGCTCCGAGCTCGGCTGATCCTCGGAGTCAACCTGGAGGCCGACAGCCAGCCTGTGGCGCGGGCCGAGGCGACGGCGATGATCAACCGCATCGGCGCCGGCGTGGTCGACGCGCTGGAGATCGGCAACGAGCCCGAGCTCTACAGCAGCTTCGGCTGGTATCGCTCGGCCAGTGGCCAACAGGTTCGCGGGCGCCCGAGCACCTGGAACCTGTCGACCTTCATCGGCGACTTCGCTCGCATGGCCCGGGCACTGCCCCGCGCACCGCTGGCCGGACCCTCCCTCGGTGGGTCGAGCTGGCTGCCATTCGTGGGCACGTTCCTGAGCCGCGAGCCCGCCGTTGGCCTCGCCACACTCCACGCCTATCCCCTCAAGCACTGCACCGCGTCGCAGAGGGTCACCAACAGCCAACTGCTCGCCGATTCGTCCACACGCGGGCTGGCCACCTACCTGGCCCCGTACCTCGCGATGGCCCGCCGGCGCGGCGTCCCCGCCCGGCTCGACGAGATCAACGCCATCAGCTGCGGCGGTCAACGGGGGGTCAGTGACACCTTTGGCTCGGCCCTGTGGTCCCTCGACGCCCTGTTCGAACTCGCCCGCGCGGGCTTCAGCGGGGTCAACTTCCACACCGTTCCCGGGACCATCAACGAGATCCTGGGACCGACTTTCAGCGGCGGTCAATGGCGGATCAGCGTCCACCCCGAGTACTACGGGCTGGTCATGTTCGCCCAAGCGGCACCGGCGGGCGCCAGGCTGCTGCCGATCTCCGGGACCCCGACGGCCGGCGTCAAGACGTGGGCCACGCTCGCGTCCGACCGGACGCTCCGGGTGACCCTCATCAACAAGCGCGCGCGCCGGGGCGAGACAGTGCGCCTGCATCTTCCGGCCGGCTACGCCAGTGCGAGCGTGGAACAGCTGCGGGCGCCGAGCGTCAGCTCCCGCGACGGGATCACGCTCGGCGGCCAGAGTTTCGGCTCTCAGACGACCACCGGCCTACTGGCCGGACCGAGCCAGACCACGACCCTGCACCCGACGGCCGGGGCGTGGGTCCTACGCCTGCCGGCGACCAGCGCCACGCTGCTCGTCCTGCGTTAGCTTGCCTGGTCGTGCCCCGGCTCGCCGCCCGCTCGGTCGCCCGCGCCGTGACGGCGATGCTCGTCACGGGCGCTCTTAGCACCGCCTTTACAACGCCCGCGGGCGCGGCGCCGCCGGACGCCGCCCCGCAGAATCCGTTCCTGGCGCCGGATCCGTTCTCCAACATCCACGACAACACGTGGATGAGCGACACCTACTCGATCGCCGGTCCGACCGCGGGCGCGACGGCGGCCTACGGCCCATACCGACCCGCGGTGTGCGGGAGCCTGACCTTCGATCGCTCTGGCCAGATCGTTTCCGTCTGTCCGTCGGCGGGTACGCCGCCGCAGGCCCGGGTCATCGATCCACACACGCTGGCCGTACTCGGCACCTACGACCTCCCGTCCGCACCCGCCGGCCCCGGAACGCCGGGCTACCAGGACTTCACTGGCGGCGGCTACATCTTCCTGGACCAGCGCAACCGCGTCTGGACGACAACCAAGACCCGTCACCTGTTCGTGCTCCAGATCCACGGGACGAGGTTCGTCAAGGTCGCCGATTATGACCTCAGCAAGGTGCTACGCCCCGGCCAGGGCCTGACTTCGGCCCTGCCTGACTTCAACGGGAACGTCTGGTTTGTCTCCAAGCGCGGCGGCGTGGTCGGGGTGCTCAACCCCCAAACCCGCCGGCTCCGCGTGACCCGCGCCGATTCCGAGATCGAGAACTCGTTCGCGGTCGGCCGCGACGGTGTTTACATCGTGTCCGAGCGGTCGATGTACCGCTACGACCTCGGGCGGGGCGGCCGGCCGGTCGTGGTGTGGCGCTCGGTGTACCGCAATTCGGGCCTGCATAAGCCAGGACAGGTCGACCACGGCTCGGGGACCACGCCCACCATCATGGCGGGCGGCTTCGTTTCCATCACCGACAACGCCGAGCCCATGAACGTGGTCGTGTACCGCACGGGCGCCCGCCTGGCGAGGGGACAGCGACGTCTGGTCTGCGCGGTGCCGGTCTTTCGCAAGGGCGCCAGTGCCACCGAGAACTCACTGATCGGCAGCGGCCGCTCGTTGATTGTCGAGAACAACTACGGCTATGTCGGCTTTTCCGGCCCGAACGCCAACGCGATGACCTCGCCCGGCTTCGCGCGCGTCGACGTCAACGCCCGCGGCGGCGGGTGTCACCGCGTGTGGCAGACCTTCGCCCTCGCTGCCCCCTCCGTGGTAGCCAAGCTGTCCACCAAAACCGGGCTGATCTACACCTACACGCGCGACGCCGGGGCCACGGTTCCGTGGAGCTGGGCGGCGCTCTCGTTCCGGACTGGGCGGACGATGTTCAAGATCCACGCCGGGAACGGGACTCTGTTCAACAACAACTACGCCGGGATCGCGATCGGCCCGACCGGTAACGCCTACCTGAGCACGATCGGCGGGATCGCTGAGCTGCGGCGGCCGGGGTCTAGCGCCGGGTCGGCAAATTCGCCGGTGACGAGCCGTTGAACGCCTTTGCCACCGGCCAACGGCGAGCTGCGAGCTGCGAGCTGCGAGCAACTAGCTGCAAGAAATATGGCCCCCGGCCTTGCCTGCACAGGCGGGTGGTGGGATCGTGGTGGGGTATTTGCCACCCGGAGAGGGGCCACCATGCCGTCGCACCGTTCATTTGTCCGGCGCGCTGCCGCCGTCACGGCCGTCGCGGCGCTCGCCGCCGCCGTCACTCCCGCCGCATCCACGGCGCTTTCCGCCACCTCCGCGAGCACACCTGCCTGCTCCGCGGCGGGGCTGGTCAACTGGATCGACACCAACAGCAACGGGGCCGCGGGGACCATCTTCTACCAGCTCCAGTTCACCAACCTGTCCGGCCGTCGCTGCACGCTGCGCGGCTATCCCGGGGTCTCGGGAGTGGACCTGCGCGGGCACCGGCTCGGAGCTGCGGCGCGGCGCTCGACGAATCCCGTTCGCGTGATCGCGCTCAACAACGGCGCGACGGCCAAGGCCGTGCTGGGCATCGTCGAGGCGGGCAACTTCCCGCCCGCGACCTGCAAGCCGACCACGGCCGCCGGGCTGCGCGTCTTTGCCCCGAATCAGTCCACGAGCAAGCTGATCCCGTTCCCGTTCGGGGTGTGCTCGCACGGACCCAGCAATCTGAGCATCCGCCCGGTCACCCACTGACGAGGTGGCTGGGCCTACTACTGTCGGACGCCCCGGAAGCAAGGAACCCCGCATGAACAACTGGACGATCCCGAGCATGGAACTGAGGCCGCATGCCCCCGAGATCCTCGCCTCTACCGTCGATGCCCGCGCGATCGCACTGATGATTCCAGCCGGCGAGAGCCTCGATGACCACCAGGTCCATGAACGAGCCTGGGTCATCGTGCTCGACGGCGAGGTCGAGATCAGCACCAGCGCCGGCGACAGCGTCGCCGGCGGCAGCGGTTTGGTGGTCGAATTTGCCCCCCACGAGCGTCACGCCGTCCAGGCTCGCACCGACGCCCGCATTCTGCTGTTGCTGACACCATGGCCGGGTGAAGACCATCCGGGCGCCATGACGCTGGAGGAGAAGGCAAACGCCGTGCACAACGCGGCTGAGCATCGCGCGACCGCCTGAGCCCGGCGGCCGGTGATCCCGGTAGGGTCTGCCCGCAATCGCTCGCCGGACCCGAGGAGGCTGAGAGCCAAGATGGACGATTCGATCGTAGTCGGCACCGACGGCTCAGACACGGCCCAGCAGGCCGTTTCCGAGGCTGTGCGGCTGGCCAAGGCGCTGGGCGCCCCCGTCCACGTGGTGTCGGCTTTCGAGCCCACCCGCGGAGCCCACGTCACCGGGGCCCCGGAGGGGGCGGCCAAGGTCTGGGCCCCGCGACCCGACGACGTGGTGGAGTCAATTCTCGCCGAGGCCGCGGCCGCCGTCCGGCTGGCCGGCGCCGAGGTGACCACGCACGCGATCCGCAGTGATCCCGCCGATGCTCTCCTCGAGGTGGCCAAGAAGGTGGACGCATCGCTGATCGTGGTCGGGAGCCAGGGCATGCACGGAGCGCGCCGCTTGGCGCTCGGCAACGTGCCCAACAAGGTCTCGCACCACGCAACCTGCAACGTCTTGATCGTCGCTACCCACCGCGGCTAGCCCGTCGCCGGCACGCTCTCGGTCCGCGCCCCTCCCGGTCGCTCGGTGGGTGGCTCTGTTTCGGTCTGGTACCGGCGCAGGAAGAGATGGACGCCGATCACGACTCCGGCGAGCGTCGGGACCGCCCAGACGATGCCCTGGCCGATCTGGGTCGCGATCGGTCCGGGGCAGGCATCCGAGATCCCCCATCCCAACCCGAACAGGAGGCTCCCGACGATATGCCGGCGCTCGGCGTGCTCGCGCGTCCAGGCGATCGGGGCATCGACCAACAGCGCGCGGCGGTGACCGCGACGCAGCACGGCCAGGCCGACGGCGGCGGTCAGGACCGCCGAGGCAAAGAACAGAAACAGGTAGGAGCGCTGGAAGAGCAGCGCCTGCCGGATGACTGTCGGGCTGCTCATGCCGCTCCAGGAGAGCACGACCCCGAACGCGAGCCCGATCCCGAGGCCGGCGAGACGCGTTCGCATCACAGCACCGCCCGGATCGCGAAGCTGACCACGATCGCGGTGCCGAAGAAGGTCGCGGTCGCCGCAAGGCTGGCGGGAGAGAACAGAGCCGTGCCACTGAGACCGTTGCCCGATGTGCAGCCCCCTGCCAACTTGGCGCCGTAGCCGATCAGGACGCCCGCGCCGAGCAGGATCGGCGCGATCACGACCCGAGCCGTGCCATGCAAGTTGGCGGTCAGCCATCCGTAGCCGGCGAAGTCGGGGCCGCCGGCCAGCAGCGCGAACAGCGTGCCGCCCAGCAGCACTCCGATCACCAGCCAGCCGCGCCAGTCAAACGAGGGCCGCCCGGTCCGCAACCGGCCGATGATCTCCGAGTAGCCGCCGGTCACTCCCAGACGCCCGTTGAACAAGGCCCGGCAGCCGACCACGCACAACCCGAGCGCGGGTCCGGCCAGGTACCAGGGCAGCTGAGCGTGTCTCATGGGGCTCTCCTATCGGGTGGACGCCGGGGACGCTTACCACGGCGAATTCTAGGCGCCCGGAACGGCCGTCTGCTAGTCTAGTGCTTGCCAGCAAGCAAGTATTTCCCTTGAACCTGACTTCTCCCGCTCCCCTCCTCGACGAAGAGACCGCCGTCCGCCTCCGGATCGCCGTCGCACGTCTCTCTCGGGCCCTGCGTCCGACCAGCGCCGGCCAAGCGGCCGGCCTTACGCCGACCCGGGCCTCGGTGCTGCTGACGATCGTGCGCGAGGGTCAGGTCGGCCTCTCGACGCTGGCCGCGAGTGAGAGCCTCAACCCGACGATGCTCTCGCGCGCCATCTCGGCTCTGGTGGAGGCGGGCCTGGTGGCCCGGGTCAGCGACGACGACGACCGTCGCGCCGCCTGGGTCAAGTCCACCGCCGCCGGCCGCAAGCTCGCCGAGCGCATGCGCCGGGAACGGACCGCGGCGCTCAACCACGGCCTCGAAGGACTCTCACGAGACGACCGACGGGCGATCGAGTCCGCCCTCCCCGCGCTCGAAGGCCTGGCCAAGCAGCTGCGGGACCGGCGTCCGTGACCCGCGTGGTCAGGGCCGGGCGCGTCACCTTCGCCGCCCTCGCGATCCCGAACTACCGCCGCTACTACGGTGGTCAGGCGATCTCGCTGACCGGGACCTGGATGCAGATGACCGCCCAGGCGTGGCTGGTCCTGACCCTGACCCATTCGAGCACCTGGCTGGGTGTGATGATCGCCCTGCAGACCCTCCCGGTGCTGATCCTCGGTCCTTACGGGGGAGTCATCGCCGACCGGGTTGACAAGCGGCGGATGATGATCGCCCTGCAGAGCGCCATGGGCATCCAGGCGCTCGTCCTCGGCGTGCTCACCGTGACCGGGACTGTCACCCTGGCCGAGATCGGTGTTCTCGCCTTCCTGCTTGGCGTCAACAACGCCTTTGAGAATCCCGCCCGCCAGTCCTTCATGCTCGAGCTGGTCGGCTCCGAGCACCTGCGCAACGCGGTCAGCCTCAACTCTGTCCTGGTCAACGTCGCCCGCACGATCGGACCCGCCGTAGCCGGAATCCTCATCGCCACGGTCGGTGATGGCGTCTGCTTCCTGGTCAACGCGGGCAGCTTCGTCGCCGTGGTGGCGTCACTCATGACCCTGGATGGCACTGCCCTCTCCCCCAGCACCCCGATGCGTCGCGGCGCCGGTCAGCTGCGGGAGGGGCTGCGCTATGTGCGCGACACCCCACAGCTCGCGGTGCCGCTGGTGATGATGGGGATCGCCGGCTGCCTGACCTATGAGTTCCAGGTCACGCTGCCCGTGATGGCCGACCGCGGCCTACGCGTCGGCGCCACCGGCTTTGGCTTCATGACCGCATCGATGGGAGTCGGCGCCGTGGTCGGCGGCCTGCTCGTGGCCGCGCGAGGCCGGACCGGACTGAGGCCACTGGTGCTCGCCGCCTCGGCCTTTGCCATGGCCATGGGCCTGGCTACCGCGGCCCCCTCGCTCGATCTCGAGCTCTTCGCCCTCGCTCTGGCGGGCGGGGCCAGCATCTCGTTCATGGCGACCGGGAACTCAACCCTCCAGCTCGCCGCTGCGCCGGAGATGCGGGGGCGGGTGATGTCACTCTGGTTCGTTGCCTTCCAGGGCTCGACGCCGATCGGGGGTCCGATAGTCGGCTGGGTCATGGCCGTGGTCGGTCCGCGCGCCGGGCTTGGCCTGGGCGCCGTGACCGCGGCTGTGGTCGCGGCCGGCGGCCTGCTCGCCCTGCGCCGCCTCCCGCATGCTCGGGGCGCTCGATCGGCCGGAGCGGCCCTCGGGGGAGCCAGCACCTAGTGGTTCGTCGGATGCTCGGCTCCTTCCTCGACGCCACCCTTGATCGCACCGTCGTCGGTGGGTACAGCAACCTGGGCTACCGGCTGCGGCGTTCGTGGTGGCGCGAGGCTGATCTCGCGCCGATGACCGGCAAGACCGTGCTCGTCACCGGTGCCAGCTCCGGGCTCGGCCTGGCCGCCGCCGAGGGCTTCGCGCGGCTGGGCGCAGAGCTGTGGCTGCTCGCCCGCGACCCCCAGCGCGGGGAGAACGCCCGGGCCAAGGTGGCCGAGCAGAGTGGCGGTGAGGTTCACCTTGAGCTCTGCGACCTCGGCGATCTGGGCTCGGTTCGGGACTTTGCCCAGCGCTTCACAGCCGCTGCGCCCGGGCTCGACGTGCTGGTCAACAACGCCGGCGTGATGACGGCGCAGCGCGCCCAGTCAGCTGACGGGATCGAGCTGACCTTCGCCGTCAATGTGCTGGCCCCGTTCCTGCTCACCGCTCTGCTGCTAGAGCCGCTGCGCCACGCCGCCCCCTCGCGGATCATCAACGTCTCCTCCGGAGGGATGTACACGCAGCGGCTGCGCGCCGACGATCTTCAGAGCGAACGGGACGAGTTCGACGGGACTGCCGCCTACGCCCGCAGCAAACGCGCCGAGGTGATTCTCACCGCGATGTGGGCGCGCCGTCTCCAGGACTCGGGCGTCGCCGTCCACGCCATGCATCCAGGCTGGGTCGACACCCCTGGGGTGCGCAACTCGCTGCCCCGCTTTTACCGGCTGACCCGGCCGCTGTTGCGGACGCCCGCCCAGGGCGCCGACACGATCGTGTGGCTCGGCGCCGCGCCCCAGGCCACTGTCGGTACCGGGGATTTCTGGCAGGATCGGGCCCGCCGGCCGCCCTACCTGTGGCCAGGCACGCGAGAGACACAGGCTGACCGGGAGCGGCTGTGGCGTGAATGCGAGGAACTGACCGATTCCCCCCGGGCATGAGCCGGGTACTCTCTCCCGCTTGCCGGCCCCGACCTTCGACCTCCAGAGCCACTCGACCCACTCAGACGGCGCGCTCAGTCCCGCGGACGTCGTGCGCGCGGCGGTTGGGGCGGGCGTCGAGCTGCTGGCCCTCAGTGACCACGACACCGCCACCGGCGTCAGCGAGGCGAGTGCGGTAGCAGTCGCCAGCGGGATCGACCTTGTCCCGGCGACTGAAATGACAGCGATCTACGCCGGCCGGCAGGACCTGCACGTGCTCGGCTACTTGATCGACCCACTCGAGCCCGCGCTGAGCCGGGCGCTTGAGCACTCGCGGTCAGATCGCCAGGCCCGGGCGGAGGCCATGGCCTCGGCCCTGACCGAGCTCGGATTCGAGCTCGACACCGAGTCGCTTCACCGGCGGGCCGCGGCCGGGGGCGCGGTCGGCCGCCCGCACCTGGCGCAGGCCGTTGTCAGCGTGGGCGCGAATCGCGAGCGGCTGGCCGACGAGGGCCTTCTCGACCCGACCGATTTCCTGCGCGCCTACCTGATCGAGGGACGACCCGGCTTCCGCCCGCGGGCGGCGCCGAGCGTGGAGGAGGCGATCGAGCTGATCCACGGGGCGGGCGGACTCGCGGTCTGGGCCCACCCGTTCTGGGACATCACCGAGCCCCAGCCGGTACTGGCCGCGATTGACAGCTTCCGCGCCGCCGGACTGGACGGCGTCGAGGCCTTCTACGTCACCCATAACCGGGAGCAGACCGAACTGCTGGTCAGGCGCTGCCTCGAGCTCGGCCTGCTCAGCACGGGGTCGTCTGACTTCCACGGTCCGGAGCACCACAGCTTCTCGCGCTTTCGGGCCTTTGACACCTACGGCCTTGTCCCGGACCTCGGGCCACTCGCGGGTTGAAGTCAGCCGCTGCGGGTCGTCCGGGCGATGACCAGGGTGCGCTGGGGCGCCGTGACCACGATCACCCGCTGGCCGCTGCGCAGCGCCGAGAGAGACGCCGCCTGGCGGTCATCGCGGACCCTGGCGGTGCTCGGAATAGTCAATGTGATCGTCTTGTAGGTCTGCCGCTTGGTCCCCTCGGTCATGGTCAGCTGCTGCCCGGAGACCGAACCGACCTTGCCGCGGTCGACGGTGACGTTGACGAAGCCCCGCTTGGTGGCGACCACGAGATCGGCGTGGACGGTTCGGCGGGCGAGCTTGAGCCAGCCATACCCGCGTGACCCCTTGGCGTGAGACTTGGCCGCGGGCTTGCTGGACGCCGCGCCCGCGCTGGCAATTGCGCTGGCTCCGGCGCCGAGCGCCGAGCAGGAGATCGCGACCAGCGCGATTCGGGAGTGCCGGCGGAGAAATGACATAACGATGAACCTCACCTTCGATAGTTGGCCTTGAGAATCCACGGCGCCCGGGTGTCATACCGGACGCACGACACAGTTACTCCGGCCTGAAGGCACCCTGACAGGGGAAGGTCAGCTGCGTGTAAAACCAGCCCGTCGGCGGCGTCTGGCGCGCCTACGATTGCCGCATGACGGCAACGGTCATGGTGGTTGAAGACGAGCCCAACATCGGCGCGCTGGTTCGCACTTACCTCGAGCGCTCGGGCTATGCGGTCGTCTGGGTCCGCTCCGGCGAGGAGGCGCTGACCGAGCTGCGTCGCCACCCGATCCAGCTCGTGGTGCTCGACATCGGCCTGCCCGGCATCAACGGCTTTGAGGTGTGCCGCCGGATCGCGGGTACGGTGCCCGTGATCATGCTCACGGCGCGCGACGAGGAGCGTGACCGGGTGACCGGCCTCGAGGTCGGCGCCGACGACTACGTGGCCAAGCCCTTCTCCCCCCGCG
>JBAVWI010000389.1:0-5489 GCA_049697735.1 Solirubrobacteraceae bacterium | reverse complement strand
CATCGCCGCGGAGCGCGCCGCCCCCGCCGTAGGCGCCCGCTGACCCCGAGGAGGCAGACACGATGACCCTCCGAGCACTTTCTGGTCCACCGGCACGTTTCGCGAGCCGGTTCGCGCCAGGCGAAGGAGAATGCAGACCCTCGTCCTCGCCGGGTGCCGTCGGCGGAAGGCGCTGGTCGGTGAAGGTCACAAGCCTGTTCGTCTCGCATTACGCCATCGCCCGCGAACCTCCACGACACGATTGAGCACGATCTCCCCGCAGTTACGATCCGATGCGTTCTCCCACCCTCCAAGCGCCTCCCGACCGCCGAGCCTGGCGTTACTCCAGGACCACCCCAGCCGGCGCCCAGCAAGATGGCGTCGCGGCGCCACCAAAGACAGCCGCCGCCCGACCCGCCGGGCGCTCAGCGCATCCGCGGCGGCTGCGCAGTGGGATCACGTTCGCAGCGGTGCTCAGGCTCCTGATAGGCCCGCTGATCCTCGCCGTCGCCGGCCTGCGGGGCGTCGCGCATACCAGCACCAGGATTCCGACGGCCGCGGGTGCGAGGATGAGCAGCGGGTCGCGGGGGTCGGCAAGCCCCACCGTGGCGCGCGGGAGCCCGGCCGGGATCAGCGCTGAGACGTACACGGCGCTGGTCAGCACGAACAGCACCACGAACCGCCGGGCGATTTCTCGGATGCTCAGGCCATGCTGATGAAGCACCCAGCCGCCAAGCGCGCAGCCGCCGGCGCCGCCGATCGGACAAAGACCCGCCGTCGAGGGAGCCAGTGGTCCTGACCCGGCAAGAAACGGTCGACGGCTGATGTTGCTTGAGGCCTATGGCTTGATCGGCGACTTGCGGTCTGCGGCTTTGGTTGGTCGTAACGGATCGGTGGACTGGCTGTGCGTGCCGCGGTTTGATTCTGCGTCGTGCTTGTCGGCGTTGCTGGGGGACGAGCGCCATGGGCGTTGGCTGGTGGCGCCCGCGGGCGCGGTGCGCGCCAGCTCTCGTCGTTACCGCCCCGGGACGCTCGTGCTCGAAACTGACTCTGAGACCGCCGAGGGCGCAGTCCGTGTGATCGACTTCATGCCGCTGCGTGGGTCCGGTCCGCCGCGTGTGATGCGCGTTGTCGAGGGGTTGCGGGGGCGGGTGCCGATGCGGATGGAGTTGTCACTGCGTCCGGACTACGGGTCGGTCACGCCGTGGGTCGAGCGCGCGTCCGATGGGGTGCTCGTAACGGCGGGTCCGGATGCGTTTCGTCTCAGCACGCCGCTGCCGCTGGTGTTGCAGGATGGCACGGTGGAGGCGGAGTTCGTGGTGGTCGAGGGCGCCCGGGAGCGGTTGACCCTGACCTGGCATTTGTCCTATGAGCAGACACCCCCGGTTGACGACGCCGATTCGGCGCTCGCTCGCACGGAGGCGTGGTGGCGGGAATGGAGCAATCGTTCCCGGTACGAGGGCGCGTACCGCGAGGAGGTGTTGACCTCCTTGATCGTGCTCAAGGCAATGACCGCCGAGACCACGGGGGCGTTGGTTGCGGCGCCGACCACGTCGCTTCCGGAAGAGATCGGCGGCGTACGCAACTGGGACTACCGTTACTGCTGGCTGCGTGACTCGGTGCTGGCGCTGGAGGCGCTGCTCGATGCTGGCTATACGGAGGAAGCGTTGGCGTTCCGCAACTTTATGCTGCGCGTCGCTACCGGCGACCCGAGCAAGATCCAAGTCATGTACGGGATCGGCGGCGAGCGGCGCTTGCCGAGTTCGAGCTCGAGGAGCTTCCGGGTTACGAGGCCTCCACGCCCGTCCGGGTCGGCAATGCCGCGTCCGAGCAGTTCCAGCTCGACGTATACGGCGAGGTCGCCGACCTCATGTTCATCAGCGCCGAACGCCTCGGCATCATCGACCCGCGATTGTGGCCACGCTGGCGGGCGATCATTGAGCACGTCGAGACGATCTGGCGCCTTCCCGACAACGGGATCTGGGAGGCGCGGGGACCGCGGCGACACTACACCTACTCCAAGGTGATGGCTTGGGTCGTCTTCGACCGCGGCGTGAGGCTGGCCGAGCGGTTCGAGCTAGACGCGCCGGTCGACCGCTGGAAGCAGGTTCGCGACGAGATCCACGCGGAGGTTTGCGAACGCGGGTATGACCGCGAGCGGAGCACCTTTACCCAGTACTACGGCTCCAAAGAGCTTGACGCCAGCGTGCTGAACATCCCGCTCGTTGGCTTTCTGCCGGGAACCCACGAGCGCGTCACCGGCACGATCGACGCGATCTCGAGCGAGCTCGCTCGTGACGGCCTCGTTTCGCGCTACTCGACCGCCGAAACCAATGACGGATTACCGGGGGATGAGGGACAGTTCCTGGCCTGCTCGTTCTGGCTGGTCAACGCGCTCGCACGCAACGGCCGCGCAGACGACGCGCGAGCTCTGTTTGAGCGACTCGTCAGCCTGGCCAACGATCTCGCCCTGCTGGCGGAGGAGTACGACGTGACACGGCGGCGGCAGGTCGGCAACTTCACCCAGGCGTTCAGCCACCTCACTTTGATCCTTGCAGCCCGCGCGATCTCCAACGCCGAAGCACGCGCGGCGACGGCGACCGAAGGACAGCCGATCGAGCCGACCGGCGCTCTGGCGCGCGCACCTGATTCGCCCGTATGCGATCACCCCGAACACCGGCCGGTTCGGATGCAGAGTTCTGCCCGCTCGAGCACGAACGGGCAACGGGCGAGGAGGCGTCCGACCGCCGAGGTCCGAGAGTCCCGGCCCTCGTGGCGATCATGGGCTGCTGGAATTGGTGGTTGCCGAGCAGGCTCGCCCGCGTCCTGCGACTCGCACCGACGGGCGCTGGGGAACGGGCTGCCGCGTGACGCGGCACCCACCCACAAGGCATCCGAGCACCGCGTCCAAATTTGGTGCGTGCAGTAACCGATCCTCAGCGGCGGGCCACCGCGGGAAGGCTGATCCGCCCGACGGTTGACGTCTTGTGTCAAGGAGTGGGCGGGGGATCCGGTCAGTCGAGCGAACGAGTTGCCGCGCGGAGGTCCTTCAGGGCGGCCAGAGCATGGGGCGCGAGCCCTAGGTTGTCGTTGGGATCACCTTCGGACCACTCGGCGAAGCCACGCTTAAAGGCGAGGACCCCCATCTCGGCCGCAAGCTGCGCGTTCGGGTCAGGGACGCCGCGAGCCAGCAGCGCGTCCCTCATGGCAGCCGCAAGGCCGACGCTCTTCAGCGCATCTCGTTC
This sequence comes from Solirubrobacteraceae bacterium, assembly GCA_049697735.1. Taxonomy (GTDB): domain Bacteria; phylum Actinomycetota; class Thermoleophilia; order Solirubrobacterales; family Solirubrobacteraceae; genus Palsa-465. The sequence continues at coordinate 2,265 of JBAVWI010000389.1, read as the reverse complement.
CTGGAGTTCGGTGCTGGCTGCGACGGCTGCTTTGAGGCGAGGCCCGAGCTCACGGTTCATCGGTCCCAATTCGCTTGATGCACGCTGCAGGCCGGCGGCGACCGCATCTAGTGGGCTGGCCTCGGCAGCGGCCTCGGCGATCCCGTCGGCCAGGAGCCGACTCAGTGTTTCCTGACCGGCGACCAACACCTCACGCTTGTCGGAGAAGTGCCGGAAGAAGGTGCTCCTGGTCACGCCGGCGCGTCGGGCAATCTGCGCCACCGTAGTGGCGTCATACCCCTGCTCTCCAAACAGGTCCACGGCCGCGAGAACGAGTCGCGCGCGGGCCCCCGGTTGCCATCGAGCCATGCCACGATCCTACCCGATGCGACAGGAGTCCCATCGCTCCGCTACAGTGACGGTACATCAGTCCCATCACTCTCAGGAGAGCCTCATGCACGTCTTTGTCACCGGCGGTACCGGCACCATCGGGTCCGCCGTCGTAGCCGAGCTAGTCAGCAACGACCACACCGTTCTCGCACTGGCCCGCTCAGACAGCTCCGAGCAGATCCTCAAGGAGGCCGGCGCCGAGGTGCTGCGTGGAGGACTGGCCGACCTCGAGGTGCTGCGGACCGGCGCAGCCCAGTCCGACGGCGTGATCACTCTCGCCTTCACCCCCGCCTACGACAGCCCCGACGGGCTCGCCGCAGCCATCGCCGAGGAAGGCGCCGCCATCGCCGCCCTCGGCGAGGAGTTGATCGGCAGCGACCGCCCGATCGTCACAGTTTCTGGGACCCCCCGGGTGGCGGGCCGCGCCTCAACCGAGGACGATCCGCTGCCCCTGGAAGGACCAGTCGCGGGACGAGCCCGCTCGGTCAACGCGCTGCTTGATCTGGCCTCACGCGGCGTGCGTACCACGGCTGTCCGGATGCCGCGCACCGTCCACAACGAGGGCAAGGGCGGATTTGCCGGCCTGTTGACCAATCAGGCACGCCAAACCGGCGTAGCGGGCTACCCGGGCGACGGCACCCAGCGCTGGCCGGCTGTGCACGCACTCGACGCAGCCGTCCTGCTGCGGCTCGCCCTCGAATCGGCCCCGGCGGGCACGACCTGGCACGCCGTCGCCGACGAGGGCGACAAGGTACGGGACATCGCCGCCGTCGTCGGTCGACGGCTGAACCTGCCCGTCGCGACGGTGCCGGAGGAGACCTTCGGCTCGTTTGGCCCGATCTTCGCGATGGACCAGCCCGCTTCCAGCACTCACACCCGCGATGCCCTGGGGTGGCAGCCGACACACGTCAGCCTCCTCGCGGACCTGGAGAACATTGAGCCTGAATGAGATCCGCCCTCAACGCTCACACCAAGCGACGATCAACGCACGATCGAACGCGGCGAACCGCCCGCGCGCACGACCTCGCCACCGCTGCGCTCGGGCGGAGACCCGCACTAAGGAGCTTCCTCATGTTCTGCCTCCGCCCCGATTCTCTGCCAAGACCGACGGTCGGGCGCTCTTTCTGCACGAGCAACTTGCAGACGGAATAGCCTCGCTCAGGCGGTCAACCGCAGACGCCACGTCAGGACGTGACGGGGAGGTCGGGACGGCTCCACCGGGTTCCCCGTCCGTGCGTTGCGCGACTCCTGCGGGACGTCGCTCAAGCAAGTTGACAAGGCAAGGCGGGTTTCGAGCCTGCTGTGAGGAATAACGCGGCCGGACCAGCAACCCACCGGTCGGGCCGCGATGTTCTACCGGCGGCGGAAAGCGGCAGTCAATGCCGTCGTGCTCACCTCCCACATGTTGTCGGTGACGTGGATCGTGACCCCTGGAGGGACGATTTCATCAATCCGATCGAGCACGTCAGACGGCAGATCGACCCCGTCGGCTGCGAGGTAGGCCTCGAGGTGCTCCATGGTCCGCGGGCCTATGATCGTCGAGGTCACAGCCGGGTGGCGGACGGCGAATGCGGTGGCCATTTGAATGAGCGTCAGTCCCCCCTCGTTGGCCAGGGCGCCGAGCGCGTCTGCGGCGTCAAGCTTGGCCGCGTTTGCAGGGTTGGTGGCGTCAAAGCGACCGGGCCAACGCTGCGAGCGTGCCGGGGACCCCGGCCCACTGACCTCCTGACCCTTACGGTATTTGCCTGAAAGCCAGCCGCTGGCAAGCGGGCTGTAGGCCAGGACGCCCATGCCGTAGCGCTGGCAGGTCGGCAGCAGATCGTACTCAATAGCCCGCGTCAGGATCGAGTAAGGCGGCTGTTCGGTGCGGAACCGCTCGTGACCTCGCCGATCGGC
>JBAVWI010000388.1:0-9774 GCA_049697735.1 Solirubrobacteraceae bacterium | reverse complement strand
GGGACTTCGTCAAGTACGCCAAGGACTCCGGGATCGCGGTGGGGCCGGGGCGGGGATCGGCGGCAGGGTCGATCATCGCCTACTGCCTGCAGATCACCGACGTCGACCCGCTGCGCTACGACCTCCTGTTCGAGCGCTTCCTCAACCCCGAGCGGGTGTCGATGCCGGACATCGACATCGACTTCTCGGTCCGCGGCCGCGAGCGCGTGATCCGCTACGTGACCGAGAAGTACGGCAAGGAGTCCGTCGCCCAGATCGTCACCTTCGGCAAGATGTTTCCCCGCGCCGCCACGCGCGATGCGGCCCGTGTGCTCGGCCATGACTACGGTGCCGGGGACCGGCTGGCCAAGCTGATCCCCGATCCGATCATGGGCCGGGCGCCGAGCTTCGAGGAGTGCCTGAAGCCGGGACAGCCTCTGCGCATGGAGGTCGACCGCGACGGCACCGCCAAGCAGATCGTCGAGGTCGCCCAGGGTCTGGAGGGGATCGTGCGCAACTCGTCGATCCACGCCGCCGCGGTGGTGATCGCCGATCGGCCGCTGACCGACATCGTGCCCCTTCAGATCGCCGACGCTGGCGTCGACGAGGACGGCGAGCGGATCTTCCGGACCGTCACTCAGTTCTCGATGAAGCCGGTCGAGCAGCTCGGCCTGCTCAAGATGGATTTCCTGGGGCTGCGCAACCTGGACGTGATCGAGGACGCGCTGGACATCATCGAGCGCTCGAGCGGCGAGCGCCCGAACATGACCGCGCTGCCGCTCGACGACGCCAAGACCTACGAGATGATGGCCCGGGGGGACTCCGTCGGGGTGTTCCAGTTCGAGTCCGAGGGGATGCGTGAGACGCTCAAGAAGCTCCGGCCCAGCGAGTTCGAGGAGCTGATCGCGCTCAATGCGCTCTATCGCCCCGGCCCGATGGAGCAGATCCCCTCGTATACACGGGGCAAGCACAACCCGGAGACCGTCTCCTACGCCGATGAGCGCCTGCGGGCGATCCTCGAGCCGACCAACGGGGTGATCGTCTACCAGGAGCAGGCGATGGAGATCTCGAAGTCGATCGCCGGGTTCTCGGGGGCCAAGGCTGATGACCTGCGCAAGGCGATCGGCAAGAAGAACCGGGCGGCGATGGCCAAGCTCAAGCCCGAGTTCGTCGCCGGCTGCCGGGCGTCCGGAACCAGCGAGACGGTGACCGAGTGGCTGTGGACGGCCAACGAACGCTCGGCCGACTACTCGTTTAACAAGTCGCATTCCGCGTGCTACGCGCTGATCGCCTATCGCACCGCCTGGCTGAAGGCCAACTACCCCGCCGAATTCATGGCGGCGCTGATCTCTTCGGTGATGGACACCAAGGACAAGGTGCCGTTCTTCGTCGCCCAGGCCGAGCAGATGGGGATCTCGATCCTGCCCCCGGACGTCAACCTGTCCGACCACGAGTTCGTGGTCGTGGACGGCAACATCCGCTTCGGTCTCGACGCCGTCAAGGGGGTGGGCTACCAGGCGGTGGAGGCGATCAAGCGCGCCCGCGAGGAGAAGGGGCCGTTCACGTCGCTGTTCGACTTCTGCGAGCGGATCGACAACCGGGCCGTGAACAAGAAATCGATCGAGGCACTGATCAAATGCGGAGCCTTCGGATCCACCGGCGCCCCTCGCAAGGGAATGCTGGCCGTGCTCGAATCCGCCCAGGCGGCGGGTCAGAAGGCCCAGCAGGATGCCCTCATCGGCCAGGGATCGATCTTCGATCTTGATCCGGCCCCGGAAAGCGCAAGCGCCGCGGCCGCCTTCGCCGCTCCCAGCCACGCTCCCATTCCGGGTGAGGAGTTCAACCGCACCGAGCTGCTGGCGGCCGAGAAGGAATCGATCGGGCTGTTCATCTCCGCCCATCCCCTCAAGGACGTGGGCCCGGCGCTGCGGGCGCGTGCCGACAGCTCCCTGGCCGAGCTCGCGGTGCGCCGGGATGGGGACTGGGTGACGATCGGCGGAATGGTCACCCAGGCCAAGCGGATCAAGACCAAGAAGGGCGACTGGATGATGTTCGCCACCCTTTACGACCTCGAGTCGTCGGTCGAGATCATCGTCTTCGGCAAGGCCCTGGCGGCCAGCGAGGCTGCCCTGGCCACCGACTCGATCGTCCTCATCCGCGGCAAGGTCGACCACAAGGACCGCGAGAAGACCTGCATCATCGCCCAGCAGGTGGAGCGCTTCGAGCCCAGTCAAGAAGAGGTCCAAGCCGCCCGGGAGCAGGCCGCCAAGCCGATCGTGGGCGTCAGCGCCCTGCGCCTGCGCCTCGACGCGACAGCCCTCCCGGCCACCGCCCTGGGCGAGCTCAAGGACCTGTTGACCGGCTTCCCCGGCGAATCCGACGTGGTCATCGAGCTTGCCACAACAGGCGGCCAGCGGCGGTTGAAGCTCGGACCGAGCTTTCGGGTCAAGCGCAGCGCCAGCCTGCACGCCGAGCTGGACCACCTGCTCGGCTCGGCTCTGCTGGGAGGCGCGATCGCTCCCGCGGCCGCCGCCAGCGTGGCCTGACCCAGCTACTTGATGTGCAGGTTGATGCCGACCAACAGCAGTGGCCACAGGACGATGGCCAGTAGCGCCGAGATGATCAGCCTCAGCGTTCCGATGTGCGAGAAGTAGTGGTGTGCCGAGGCGACCAGCACCCCGACGAGCAGCCACACGACCGTTGCGATTCTCGACCTCACTTTGGCTCTACCTCCTGACTCAGTCCGGGAGCCACGGTCTGCGCCAGCCCCCTTGGTTGTGGACGAGCTCGTCGGCCTTGCGGGGACCCCACGAGCCCTGGCGATAGCGGATGACCCGCGGCGGGTGATCGAGCAGCGGTGCAACCACCCGCCAGGTCTGCTCGACGCTGTCCTGACGGGTGAAGTGGCTGCTGTCGCCTACCAGGGCCGCGTGCAGGAGGACCTCATATGGCGTGGCACCCTCGCCGCCCTCCTGGGCGAACTCCATGTCGAGCGTGATCCCGCTCACGCCGGGCTTGTCGGCGCGCTCGGCGTCGAGCATCATCCGGACCCCGGTCGCGGGGTCGATCCGGAAGATGAGCTGGTTCGGTTCGGGCAGCTTGCGCGAGCGGGGGAGGAAGGGAAGGCGCGGCGGGCGGCGGAAGACGAGCCGCAGCTCGGTTGTGCGCACGGGCAGGCGCTTGCCGGCCCGGATGAAGAACGGCACCCCGGACCAGCGCCAGTTGTCGATCTCGAGCCTCAGCGCGGCGTAGGTCTCGGTGTCAGAGCCCTTGGCCACCCCCGGGACCTGGCGGTAGCCGATGTACTGACCGCGGACGTAGTGCTCGGGGCTCGCATCGGGCATGGAGCGAAAGACGGCTACCTTGGCGTCCTTGAGACTGTCGGGATCCCCGGCCGCGGGTGGTTCCATGGCCGCCGAAGCCACGAGCTGCATGAGATGGTTGACGACCACGTCTCGCAGGGCGCCGACCGGGTCATAGAAGTGGCCGCGATCCTTGACCCCGAAATTCTCGGCCATGGTGATCTGCACGGAGGAGACGTAGCCGCGGTTCCAGATCGGCTCGAGCGTCGTGTTGGCGAAGCGCAGGTAGAGGAACTCCTCCAGGCCCATCTTGCCCAGGAAGTGATCGATCCGGTACAGCTGCGACTCGTCGAGGTACCTGTGCAGCTCTGCGGCGAGCGCGCGGGCGGAGTGGAGGTCGTGGCCGAACGGCTTCTCCACCGCGACCCGCCGCCCGCGTGAGATCAGGTCGGCGCCGGCCAGTCCGGCAACAACTGTCGCGAACAGGGAAGGCGGGATCTCGAGGTAGAAGGCGGGCTCCTTGGCAGCACCGATGGTCGTGGCCAGCCGGAGGTAGAGGTTGGGGTCGCCGAAGTCCCCGCTCACATAGTCCAGCCGGTTGGCGAAACGCTTGAACACGCGATCGTCGAGTTTCTCGCCGCTCGCCTTGATCGCCTCGCGGGCGTGATTGCGCAGGTGCTCCAGGCTCCAGTCCTCGGCCGCCACGCCAATCACGCGGCAGGTGAGCAGCCGGCGACGCTCGAGCCGGTAGAGCGAGCGCAGGGTCATCTTGCGAGCCAGGTCGCCCGTGATCCCGAATACCACCAGGACGTCGGCGTGGCCAGTGCTGGCGCTCATTCGGCGGGGCGGCGGCGGGCGCTCGGCATCACCCGGCACGCTAGCGCCCGGATCGGCTGGCCGCCCGCTTGCGCGAACCCTGACCGCGCCGGCGCAACTTGCGGCACAGCTCGACCTGCTCGGCCGAGGCCTTGGTCTCCAGCACCACAGGCAAGCGCTCGAAGCGGGGTTCGGACAGAAATGCGGCGCACCCGCCCTGGCCAAGCTCACCCTGGCCAATGAGCTCGTGCCGGTCGCGGTTGGAGCCCAGCGACGCCTTTGAGTCATTGAGATGCAGCGACCCCAGTCGCTTCAGGCCCACCTTGGCCTTGAACTCATCCAGGGTGCTGGTGAGCCCGGCCGCCGTGCGCACGTCGTATCCCGAGGCGAGCAGATGACACGAGTCGAGGCACACTCCGAGGCGCTTGCCGGCCCCCGCGGCCTCGAGCAGCGAGGCCAGCTCCTCGAACGAGCGTCCCAGCGTGCCTCCCGCTCCGGCCGTGTCCTCGAGATGAAGTGGACAGCGATCGGTCTCGGATAGGGCCTCGCGTATCACCTCGCCGGCGCGCTTGATCGCCTCGCCCACGTGTCCCTGCTTGGCTGAGCCAGGATGCAGGACAACCCCGATGGCCCCGATCCCGTCGCCGATCCGCAGCGACTGGATCAGCGATGCGCGCGACTTGTTGCGGATCTCTGCGTCCTCCGAGGCGCAATTGAGCAGGTACACGGCGTGGATCAGCACGGCCTTGATCGGGCTCGGCTTCATCGCTTCGCGAAAGGCAGCGAAGTCGTCCTCGCCGTAGGCGGTGGGCCGCCACATCCGCGGCGACTGGTTGAAAATCTGGATCGCGTCGGCCCCGAGCTCGGTGCCTCGTTCGATGGCTTTGGCGAGACCGCCCGCCGGGGATACGTGTGCGCCGATTAGCATCTTTGAGATCGTGTCCGTGCGAGTCCGCTTTGCTCCGTCGCCCACCGGTGCCCTGCACATCGGCGGCGCTCGCACCGCGCTCTACAACTGGCTGCTCGCCCGGGGTCCGGGCGACGAACCGGACGGGGCAGGCACGCTCGTACTGCGTATCGAAGATACCGACCGGGAGCGATCGACGCCTGAGAACGTGGAGCAGATCCTTGACGCCCTGCGGTGGCTGGGACTGGATTGGGACGAGGGCCCGATCTTTCAAAGCCAGCAGTCCGATCGCCATCAGGAGGCGCTGGCCCGGCTGCTGGACAGCGGCCATGCCTATCACTCGAGCGCGACGGCCGAGGATGTCCGGGCCTTCAAGGACCGTGAGGGCGCCGAGCGGGGCTTCCGGGGTACCGCCGAGGGGTCGGGGGCAGTCCGGCTGCGGGTGCCCGACACGGGCGCGACCGTTGTCGACGACGTGATCCGGGGGACGACCAGCTTTCCCAACCTCAACCTCGATGACCCGGTGATCGCCCGAGCCGATGGTTCGCCCCTTTACAACTTCGCCGTCGCCATCGATGACCTGGACGCCCGCATCACCCATGTCGTCCGCGGTGAGGACCACCTCTCCAACACCCCCAAGCAGATGCTCGTGCTCGAGGCCCTGGGGGCGACCCCACCCAGATACGCCCATCTGCCGCTGCTCCACGGTCCCGACGGCCGCAAGCTCTCCAAGCGCCATGGGGCCGCTTCGGTGCAAGAACTGCGCGAGGGGGGGTACCTGCCCGAAGCAGTACTCAACTACATCGCCCTGCTCGGCGCCGGCTTTGCCCCCGACGAGGAGCACTTCTCTCTCGCGCAACTGGCCCAGCGGTTCCGTCTGGAGCGGGTATCCAAGAATCCGGCCGTGTTCGACGAGCGCAAGTTGCGCCACATGAACGGCCGCCATCTCCGAGAGCTCGACACCGGCGAGCTCACCGCGCGCTTGGAGCGGTTCACCGGGCGCTCCGGACTGCGCCCGGCAGTGGAGATCTCGCGTGAGAAGATCCAGACCCTGGCTGACTTCTGGCCTTTGGTCGGGTTTGTCTTCGACGGTCCCGTCGATGACCCGAGGGCGTTTGCCAAGACGATCGCCACCGAGGAGGGCAAGGCGGCGCTCGAGGAGGCCCGAGAGGTGCTGGCCGGCGTCGAGCCGTTCGCGCCCGGCGCGATCGAAACGGCTCTGCGGGCGGTCGCGCAACGGCGTGAAGTCAAGCCGCAACAGGTCTTTCAGCCTGTGCGGGTGGCGCTGGCCGGGCAAACCGTTTCCCCGGGAATCTTCGAGACGCTGGCCCTCCTCGGCCGAGAGGAGAGCCTTTCCCGGATTGACGCAGCCTTGAGCCGCGCCGCAGCGGTGAGCGCGAGTCCCAATCAGCCCTAAACCGCGATCGCGTATCTGCCGATAGATGGGCCAATGGCTGGGGATATCCGGATCGAGCGAGACCGGCGCACGCCTGCGTGCGTCAGAAAGGTCAAGTGAACTGACGTGGCAAGGCTTGCGGCGGTGAACACCATGCCCACCGACCCCTATGCTGCGCGCGAGCGCCATCACAACGAAGGTCACGGCCGGCGACTGACAGCGGCCTTCGAGGCCCTCGAGGCGTATCCGGTCCTGGTCGAGTCACGCAATCGGGTCCTGCGCCTGTTCGAGGACGGCGAGCCCTCGATGGCCGACGTGGTCTCGGCGGTTGAGGCCGATGTTGCGCTGTCGGTGACGGTGGTCCGCCTGGCCAACGCGATCGAGGGAGCCACCTCGGGCCGGATCGACAGCGTCGTAGCCGGCGTCGACGCCCTCTCGCTGCGCACCGTGCACGCGATCGCCAGCCGCGCCCGCACCTTTGACTTCTTCGAGCGCACCGCCGTCTGGCAGGGAATTCCCGAGCGCTTCCGGCTTCACGCCGTTGCCACCCAGCGCGCCGCGGATCGGCTGGGCCGGGAGATCAACTTCGAGGACCGCGACCGGCTCATGGTCACCTCGCTGCTGCATGACATCGGCAAGCTCGTTCTCATCCACGCCTATCCCGGCTATCCGAGCCAGGTCCACGCCGAGGCGCGCACCCCCGAGGAGCGCATCCAGCGCGAGCGCCGCGAGCTCGGCGTCGACCATGCCCTCGTCGGGGGCGTCCTTGCCCGCCGCTGGGGTCTGCCGCGCAGCGTCGCCAGCGTCATCGAGCGCCACCACGCCGATGACTCCGACGGTGAGGCCGCGCTGATCCGGCTCGCCGACATGCTGGCCCACTACGTGCTCGGCGGTGCCGTGACGCCGGCCGAGATGCTCGCGGTCGCCCGCACCGTCGGGATCACCCCGGCCGGGTTGCGGACTGTGATGTATGAGCTTCCCCTGCCTACCTCCGGCGGCCGCCCGCGCCAAGTCGACCCGTGCCCGATGTCGGCCCGGGAGATTGACGTTCTGCGTCGCCTGGCCAAGGGCATGGTCTACAAGCAGATCGCCTCCGAGCTCGGCCTGTCCACGAGCACCGTGCGCACGCACCTGCACAACGTGTACGGCAAGCTCGGCGCCATGGATCGTGCCCAGGCGGTGCTGATGGCCACTGAGCGCGGCTGGATCTAGCCGTTCACGTGAGGGGCCGCTAGCCGACCCCCTCGACTACGATCGATGATCGCATGGTCTCGATCACCACCAAATCGCCCTATGCCCTCAATGCGCTGATCGAGCTCTACCGTCACGGCGACGGGGGACCGGTGCCGATCGCCGAGCTGGCCAGGCGCCGTGAGATTCCGGTGCAGTTCCTCGAGCAGCTGTTCGCGACCCTGCGCCGGGCAGGAGTCCTACGCTCTCAACGGGGCGTCAAGGGCGGCTACAGCTTTGGCCGTCCCCCCGACCAGATCACCGTGCTGGAGCTGGTGGAGATACTCGACGGACCGCTTGGACGCGGTGCCAGCGGGATCTTCTTCGAGGCCGCACAGGCGGCCGGGGCAGTCCTCTCCGAAGCGACCGTGGCGTCGATTGCCGAGCATGAGATCGCCGCCGCCGGCACGCCGATGTATCACATCTAGCGCGCGGCTAGGGTTTGAGCGTGTCCGTGGTCCCCAGTAACGTCGCCGACTTGGTCGGCGGCACGCCGGTCGTCCAGCTCAAGCGCCTGACCGGCGATCTCGAGGTCGAGCTGTTCGCCAAACTCGAAGCCTTCAATCCCGGCGGCAGCGTCAAGGACCGGATTGGGGTGGCGATGATCGATGCCGCCGAGCGCGAGGGACGGATCGAGCCGGGACGTACGACCGTCGTCGAGGCGACCAGCGGTAATACCGGCATCGCGTTGGCGTTCGTCTGCGCCGCCAAGGGCTACGAGCTGATTCTCACCCTGCCCCAGGGCATGAGCCGCGAGCGCGAGAGCCTGCTGCGGCTGTACGGAGCCCGGGTCCAGGTCACCGAGTCGATGGGGGGCATGACCGAGGCGGTGGATGCCGCTCGAGCTCTTGCCACCCGCGACGACGTGTTCCTGCCCGACCAGTTCTCCAACCCGGCTAATCCGGAGATCCACCGCCGGACCACCGGGCCGGAGCTGTGGGAGGCACTCGACGGCCGGATCGACGTGCTCGTGGCCGGGGTCGGCACCGGGGGAACGGTGACCGGGGTGGGGGAGATGCTCAAGGAGCGAAACCCTGCCTGCCGGGTGATTGCCGTCGAGCCCCGCAGTTCGCCGGTGCTCTCCGGAGGCGCCCCGGGCCCCCACAAGATCCAGGGCATCGGGGCCGGCTTCGTGCCCGCGGTGCTCAATTGCGAGCTCCTGGATGAGATCATCACCGTCGAGGACGAGGACGCGATCGAGATGGCCCGCACGCTAGCCCGCCGTGAAGGCGTGCTGGCCGGGATGTCGTGCGGCGCGGCTGTCTGGGCTGCCCTCCAGGTCGCGGCGCGGCCCGAGTCCCGCCGCCTCCGGATCGCCACCATCCTGCCCGACTCCGGCGAGCGCTACGTCTCGATCCCGTTCTTCGCCCCCTGAGACGGGCGAAGGCCCCCGCTACTCTTGCAGTGATGCTCGGGCTCGGTCTGATCGGGCGCGCCGCCGCAGAGGTTCGGCGTGATGTGACCGCGGCCCGAACCCGCGATCCCGCGGCGCGTGGGGTCAGCGCCGTGGAGGTGCTCGCCATCTGGCCGGGCGTGCACGCTCTACTGGCCCACCGTTTCGCCCACGCCCTGCACCAGGCGCGGATCCCGTTTTTGCCCCGCGCGATCGCCGCGGTGGCCCGTTCGCTGACCGGGGTCGAGATCCACCCCGCGGCGCAGATCGGCGCCGGCTTCTTCATCGATCACGGAATGGGTGTCGTGATCGGCGAGACGGCCGAGATCGGCACCGACGTCACGCTGTATCAGGGCGTGACCCTTGGGGGAACGGGGTTCGCGACCGGCAAGCGCCATCCGACGGTCCAGGACAACGTCACGATCGGCTCGGGGGCCAAGCTGCTGGGCCCGATCACGATCGGCCACGGGGCCCGAATCGGGGCCAACACCGTCGTCATCCACGATGTGCCTCCCAACTCGACCGTGGTCGGTAACCCGGGGCACCCGGTCCGGGTCGAAGGTCGTCGTCCCGAGGGACCCGACGCGGACTGGATCCACCTCCCCGATCCGGTCGCGGACGCAATCAAGGGGCTGTCGAGCCGGATCGCCGCTCTGGAGGACGCCAGGCCAAAGCCCGGGGCCAAGGCTCGCCCGCGCCGCGCGGCAGGCGGCAAGGACGGCCGCGACAGCGGTCCCGAGCCGGGTGGCGG
>JBAVWI010000387.1:0-3319 GCA_049697735.1 Solirubrobacteraceae bacterium | reverse complement strand
CGTCTAAGCCGAGGGTTGGCGGACGCCGCTAGCGCGCGCGGCCGCCGGCCGCCCGAGGTCCGCCGCCCGGCTGGACGACGGACCTGAACCTTGCTGCTCAGCCCCCCGACGGGGCGGCCGCGGGCCGTGTCCCGAGGTGGACCTTGATCTGCTGGGACTGTCCGCCCCGGTTGACCGTCATGGTCACCGTCTGACCCGGCGCGAAGGAGTCGACCTTGGCGATGAACGCGTTTACGTTGGCGATGGGCGAGCCGTCGATCGCGGTGACCACGTCACCGGGCTTCAGGCCCGCCTGGGCGCCCGGCGTGTTCGGGTTGACCTGCAGGAGCCGCGCAACGCCTTCGCCGCCCCTCGGCAGCGAGACGCCGACGAACGCGTGCTTGACCTTGGCGCCGCCGATGATCTTGTCGGCGATCGTGCGCACCGTGTTGGACGGGATCGCGAAGCCGACCCCCGAGCTCGAGCCCTGCCCACCGGCGGTCGCGTTGTTGGTCTCGATCTGATCGTTGAGGCCGAGCAGGTGGCCTGAGCCGTCGAGCAGCGGACCGCCGGAGTTACCGGGGTTGATCGCGGCGTCGGTCTGAATCGCGCCCGGGATCGTGTAGCCGTTGGGCGCGGTGATGCTGCGTCCCGTCTGGCTGACGATCCCGGACGTGGCCGTCTCGGGAAGGCTGAACGGGCTGCCGATCGCCACCACCGGATCGCCGACGGCGGCGGCGTCGGAGTTTGCGAAGGCGATCGGGTGCAGCTCGGAGGCCGGAGCGTTGATGTGCACGACGCCGACGTCGGTGGACGGGTCGGTGCCGACCACCGTGCCGGAGTAGCTCTTGCCGTCCTGGAAGTTGACCTTGACCGACGTGGCGCCGGAGACGACGTGCTCGTCGGTGAGGATGTCCCCCTTGGTGTTGTAGACCGCGCCTGCGCCCTCGCCCTGGGTCTTCTGCGACTGGCCCCCGCCGCCGAAGAAGTTCTGGGCCTGGGACTGCGAGGTGACGACGATGTCGACAACGCCGGGACTGACTGACTTGTAGATCTGGTTGACGGTCATGCCGCTGCCCTTACTGAACGAAGCGGGCAGGGCGGCCTGCTGGGGGGGAGCGGTAACGGTTCGGACCACAGTCGTGGACGAAGTCGATCCGCTGGCCACGACGACCGCAATGACTCCTCCCGCAATGGCGCCGCCGAGAATTGGCATCCATCGGCTGAAAGTCTTCATGTTGTGCTTCTCATCTCCTGATTTGGTCTGACTGAGCGTGTCCTCGGTGGGGCTAGCAGTAGAACAGCGCTCGTTGAGAACGGTGTCAGAGTCGGGGAAGAAGTCCGTAAGAGGACCGTAGGCAGGACTTCCCCGCTCCGACGCCGCCCAACCCAGACTACGCCGCCCGCATGCCCGGCCGTCGTTGCCGCAGAATCTCGCCAAGCCGAGCGCCCTCTGCCTCGGGCTGGCCCTTGTACCGCTCCCAGGTAAGGCGGACAGTTACGTGCCCCGCCGCCAGCGTGGCGGCATCGCGCTCACGGTCGCTCTCGAACGCGCTCCGGCTCTGGTGATGCTCCCAGCCGTCGAGCTCGACGATCACGCGCTCGCGGCGGAACAGCACGTCGACCTCGTAGCCGGCCACCTCGGCGTTGAGCTCCGGCTCGGGGAAGCCCTGACGGCGCGCGAAGGCCGGGAAGTCGTCCTCGAACTCAGACCGGGTGGGCCGGGCCGTGATCGTGGTGATTCTCATCAGGCGGTCGAGCTCTTGGCCCTTGAGGTGGCCTTGCAGGCGCGCATCGTTGACGGCACGGGCGCGCTGGCGCTGCGTCAGCCGGGGCGCGATATCGCTGATCGTGCGAGCGGGGCTCGTGACCCGCAGGCCGCGGTGGCGACGAATGTCGCGGCGCTTGATGGTCTTTGAGCGGTGATGGCGAATCCCCGGGCGAGTCCGGCGGCCCGGGCCCGTGACCTCCGGCCGCTCGGGCCATCGCGGTCTGAAGCCCCACAGCGCGGCTGCCGTCTCGTGGCTGAGGACGGCCTCGGGGCCGCAGGCCAAGAGCGCAGCCGCTGCCTGGGCGACAGCTTCGGGGCGGGTAGCTGACCGCATAGACACCGAGGTGGACCGGGATCAGCCGTCCTCTGGCTATCCACCGCGGGATCGTGCGCTTGCCCAGCCCGATCTCGAAAAGTTGCGCCCGGGTCACGTGCCCGTACTGCCGGGCCGACAATTGGCCGATCCTGGCCTCTATGTGTCCTCGATCGGCCATCCCTACCCATGATGCGCGACCAAGGCCAGGGCAACGCGGAAGCGTTACAGAGTTATGACGCTTCGCTCCCCGACGCTCCGCTCTCCGACGCCAACGCCGCCGCCAACTCCACGAAGTAGTCAAGCGCCTCAGGGTTAGCCAGGGACTCCCGCGACGCGGCCTGCTCGGCCGGCGTCCCGGACAGGATCCGCTTGACCGGCACCTCGAGCACCTTGCCCGACAGCGTCCGCGGAACAGCGGGGATCGCCCGCACCTCGTTGGGTACGTGGCGCGGCGAGCAGTCCTCGCGCACCCGGCGGCGGATCCGGGCCACCAGCTCGTCGGTCAGCTCCTCGCCCTCGCGCAGGACCACGAACAGCGGCATCCAGCCGTCGGGGTGGGCGGGGCCGTTTCCTGGCAAATCCACCACCAGCGCATCGACAAGCTCGGGCACCTCGAGCACCGCCCGGTAGATCTCGCTCGTCCCCATCCGCACGCCACCCCGGTTGATGGTCGAATCCGAGCGCCCGTAGATGATCGCCGTGCCGCGCTCGGTGATCTCGATCCAGTCGCCGTGGCGCCAGATCCCCGGGTACATCGAGAAATACGAATCCCGCAGGCGCGAGCCGTCCTCATCGCCCCAGAAGAAGATCGGCATCGAGGGCATTGGCTCGGTGATGACCAGCTCGCCCACCTCCCCGACAAGCGCGTTGCCGTCAGGGTCCCAGGCCTGGACGGAGGCGCCCAGACACCGGCCCTGGAGCTCGCCCAGGTACACCGGCAGCAGCGGGACACCTCCCACGAAGGCGGTGCACATGTCGGTGCCCCCCGAAGTCGAGAACAGCCACGTGTCAGACCCGAGCTGCTCGTAGATCCACGAGAAGCCCTCAGGCGACAGCGGCGAGCCCGTCGAGCCCACGGCCTGTAGCGCACTCAAGTCGCGGCCCTGCGCCGGGACGATTTCCTCCTTCATGCACGTGGCGATGTAGGCGGCGCTGGTACCGAAGGAGGTGATCCCCGCGTCCTGCGCGAGATCCCAGAGCACCCCCAGATCAGGATGACCCGGGTTCCCATCGAACAGGACCACCGAGGCGTC
>JBAVWI010000386.1:0-1726 GCA_049697735.1 Solirubrobacteraceae bacterium | reverse complement strand
GCGCCGGACCGCCCGGCGCGCGCCGTCGCTCGCTGCCCGCGGCCGGTTCGGTCAGCCTCCGCGATCGTGGGGCCTTCCTCGCCCTCGATGCCGTCCTGGGCGTTGAGGAGCTGGCCGGCTTCGCGCTCTCCAACCGGCCGCGCCGGCCGCTGGCCCGGGGTGGCGCCGCCGGCGTGGTACTTGTCATCGATCGCTTTCCGACCCGCGGCGATCCGCTTGCTGACTACGCCCGCACGGTGTCGGAGGCCCGCGTGGAGGCGGCCGCGCGCCCGGAGGCCTTTGACCCCCGGGCGGGACGGGAGCTGGCGGTCGCCTACCGAGAGGACGACGGATCCGCGGCGCGCCTGGGGGCGCTGATCCGGGTCCTGGCTCGTCACCCGCTGCGGGGGTTACAAGACCGGCTCGGGCGTTCGCCCGGCGAGCCCTCGCTGGCCGCTCTGGCTCCGGCGGTCCTGCGCCTGGCCGCCGATCGCCACGCCCGCGTACACGCCCTGGGGGGCGCCGGTGCGCCGGCCGTTGCCCGCCGGCTGGCCGCGTTGAGCGGACGCCCGCTGCTCGAGGACCGCGCGTGAGCGCCGGCGTCTGATGCGCGTCTCGATCGCCGACCCGCCGGCCTACACCCCGCCCTATGACCGGGCCCTGTGCGCGGCCCTGGCCCGGGCCGGCGCCGACGTCGAGCTTGTCACCAGCCCCTTCGTCTACGGCGATGTCCCGCCTCCCCAGGGCTACCGGGTCTCCGAGCGCTTCTATACGCGGGCGATCGGTGGGCCGGCGTCACGCTTGCGCCGGGTGACGAAACTTGCCAGCCATGTGCCTGACATGCTCGCCTACCGGCGGGCAGCCGCGCGCAGCGCGGACGTCGTTCACTTCCAGTGGCTGACCGCGCCCTGGCTGGACGGCTGGCTGCTCCCGGGGCGCCCCCGGGTCCTCACCGCCCACGATCTGCTCCCCCGCGAGCCCCGCCTGGGCCAGGCGCGCGCCCAGCGGCGTCTGTTTGATCGCATGGACGCGCTCGTCGTGCACTCCGAGTACGGCCGCCGCACACTCAGCGAGAGCTTCGGCGTGGCCGCCGAGAAGATCAAGGTGATCCCCCATGGTGCCTTCGATGACCTCGCCGCCCGGGCGCCGGAGGTCGCGCTGCCCGCTGAGCTGGCCGCGGTGCAGGGGCCCGTGGTCCTGTTCTTCGGCCTCCTGCGTCCCTACAAGGGGGTGGAGACATTGCTCGACGCGTGGCGCGGGATGACCGGCGCCGAGTTATGGATCGTCGGGCGTCCCCGGATGGACCTGGCGCCGTTGCGTGCTTCGGCCGGCCCCGGCGTCCGCTTCGTGCCCCGCTTCGTGGGTGACGCCGAGCTGGCCGCATTCTTTCGCCGCGCCGACATGGTCGTGCTGCCCTATGCGCGGACCGAGCGCCTTGACTTCTCGGGCGTGCTGGCCACCGCGCTGGCCTTCGGGCGTGCCACTGTGGTCAGCGATGTGGGCGGTTTCTCCGAGGTCGCCGCGCACGGCGCTGCGCGGCTCGTGGCACCAGCCGACCCCCAGGCCCTGCGGGCGGCGCTGGAGGAGCTGCTCGGCTCACCGGCCGCCCGCGAGGCGCTGGGCACGGCGGCTCTGGCCGCGGCGCGCGGCCCGTATTCGTGGGACGCGGCGGCGCGGGCCACGCTCGAGCTATACGAGCGGCTGGTTTGAGCGCTCGACGCGGGCTTGCTCAGACGGGGGGGCGTGC
>JBAVWI010000385.1:0-1978 GCA_049697735.1 Solirubrobacteraceae bacterium | reverse complement strand
GGCTTGGGCGACCCGGGCTCGGTGGCTGCGGGCTTGACCGGCTCGGGCTCGGTGGCTGCAGGCTTGACCGGCTCGGGCTCAGCGACGACTGACGCAGCTTCGGGCGTGTGCGCGGGGGCTGGCGCCGCTTCTGGCTGGTGGGCTGGGACCGGCGCCACTGGTGTGCCGGCCTCGGTCGTGGACTCCTCGGGCGCGAGGAAATTGCGCGGGGGTTCGTCCTCGTCGTGATGGGAGTCTCCGCTGAGCGCGGACCTGAAGTCCCGCAGGCCGTTACCGAGCGTCCTTGCGACTTCGGGGAGACGCTTGGGTCCGAGGACGAGAAGCGCGACCACGAGCACGAACAGCAGGTGCGTTGGTTGGAGAATGTCGCCGACCACTCCCGTAAAGGGTACCCGCCAGAGGCCATGGCGAGCGGCACGGGATGCGGGCGCGGCTTCATCGCCGCCGGCGGGAGGCGGGGTGGCCGCCGACCAGGACGGAGATTCGTCCCGAGCTGGCGGGCGCGTAGGGATAGTCGCCCATGGGCAGCGACGCGAGCTGGAACCAGAACGAGCGGCGCACTGCGGGGTCGCCGGCCCCAAATGTGTAGGAGGTAGTGAACCGACCGTTGCCGCCTACGTGCTCGTGGACGCCGTAGGTCGTGTGGGACGGGCCGAGTCCGATCCGCAGGCGAACCAGAGCCCCGCCGGGGGGCAGATAGCCGCCGCGGAGCCAACCGGTCAAGCGGACGGTTCCGCCCCATGGAACCTGGCTCGGCGTCACGCTGACAAGCCGCACATCGGCCGGCACCAGCTCGTGCGCCAGTCCGGAGAGCGATGCCTCGGCGAGCGCATTCCCGGCGTACTGCGCTTGCACCAACCGGGAGGGACCGGCCGGAAGCGTGGCACTCCAGCTCCCGTCTGCCGCCGTGGTAACAGTTGCCGCGGGCGTGAACCGCTGTTGTCCGTCGTCCGGTGCCGTCGATACCTGGACGGTTTGTCCGCTGAGCGCGGTTCCTGTGTAGGTGCCGAGCCAGCCGCTCACGGTGGTCGCCAGTCCGTGGCGAACGAGACGGATCGCCCGATGGTCGGTGTGCGGGAGGAGGATCACCCGCACTCGCTCGCGCCGCCGGACACGCACGAGATGACCGTGCCGGCGGACGGTGACCAGGACGGTCCGTACGCGCAGCTCGGTTCGCGCGTGGCACTTAACCACCTGGAGCACCTTGGTCCGGCGCCGTGTCCGCACCCTGATCTGATGGTGATGCCAGCGCACCGTGACCCACCGGCTCGGGACCGTCACCGACTCGCGCGTGCGACGACAACGCAACCGGTCCGCGAGCTTGGTGAAGCTGATCCCGGTCACCGTCGGTACACCGATCTTTACCGGGAATGATGCGGTCGGCGACGTTCCCCGGCTGCCGTTGGCGTCGAGCGCATTGTTCTCCGAGAAGCAGTGAACGAGGTGACCACCGATCCCATTGACGGGCACCCGCGTTGTGCTCGCGGCGGTCCACTGGTCAGGGCCGCCGTCGACCGAGCAATGGATCCCGTGGACGCCCGATGGGCCAGCCGCCGCCGTCGCCGTGACGTACTGTGTGCCCGCCGTCGACGGGGCGTCAGAGGGTCCGCTGAGAGCCACCGTCGGCTGCGCGTTGTCGATCGAGACCGTCTTGCTCGTGGCGGCAGGGACCGCGGCAGCGTCCGTCGCGCTGAGGGTCAGGGTTGCAGCGCCCTGGCCGTAATCGCTCGTGTTCACGGGGCGGTTGATCCACGGAGCTCGGCATTCATGCCACTGGGACGGATCCTGTGGTGATGTCGACTGCGCCACCTGCGACCCGTTCAAACTGATCGAGAGCGAGCACACCCCCGACGGTGAATCGGCCGCGGCGAACGCCGGCCACGTGCCTCGGACCCAGCCCGCCGCCTGCCACAGTCCTATCGGGGCCGAGAACGTCGGTCCCGTGGTCTCGTGGACGGCCAGGGCGATTTGGTAGACG
>JBAVWI010000384.1:0-3895 GCA_049697735.1 Solirubrobacteraceae bacterium | reverse complement strand
TCTCGCCCGGCGAGCGAACGCGAGCGGAGCTGGCGACGGCGACGGCCGCGGGAGCCCGGCTCCTCATCCTCGACGAGCCGACCAACCATCTCGACACCGACGCCTTGGAGGCGCTGGAGTCAGCGCTCGCCGACTGGCCCGGTGCGCTGCTCGTCGCGACCCACGACGCGCGTCTACGCGACGAGCTGCGCCTCGACCACGTATTCGAAGTCGCCGGCCGCAGCGAGGACGATGACCGGCGCGGCGTGTCGGATGGTCCCGGACGAGGTTCGGTGAGGATCCACCCGCGGACCCCGGGAACTCGCGATCAGCCAGGCGCGGGTTGAGTTGCTCGATCTGCTCGGGACCTGCGTCTGCCCGGCTCGGCGGATCAGCGCTGTCCGTCGAGCACAAGAACGTAACTTCGCGCTTGGCGCTGGATTGGAATCCTGGGTTGATTGAGCGCGAGAAAGGAGCACGAGATGGAAGGCGACAGGCATGTCATCGAGGAGCCCGAGACGTCGGGCGGGATCGGTGCTCCCGGTTCGATCAGCCGGCGGCGGCTGCTGCAAGGCGCCGCGGCGGCTGGACTTGCGCTCAGCGCGGCTGAGCTGAACCCGAGCAGCGCGGCGGCGGTGTCTGCCAAGAGCCGCCGGCACGGCCGGAGACGACCGTCGGCGGCGGCCGCGGGGCGGGTTCTGCACCGCCGGTCAGTGGCCTGCATCTGCAGTTTGGTGCCGACGCCTCTGCGGTCACGAACATCACTACGAGCGCGAGCGTCCTGTCCGCGGCACGACCGGGAGCAGTTTGCTGACGCCCAAGCCGGTGCCGATGTCGGGCCAAACCGTCGACACCGAGCAAGGAACCCAGCACATGATCATCGGCGGCGGCGGGACCTCGGCGCCAAGCAACCGGATCCTGACGGACCCGCCGACCTGCTACGTCATCACCTCAGTCGGCCCGCAGCGGGCACCCGGGCGCGGCGCGACCAACCCGCAGGCTACCTCGTGTCCAACTACACCAAGGAAGACGCCATCTGGGCCTCAGTTCGTGACAAGGATTGGACCTACGGGTTTGCCTCGTTCGCCGTCGACCCCGGCCACCGCACGTCGATCGCCGTGACCTACTACCGCGTAAACGGCTTCGGCGGCGAACTCGAGACGTACGACACGTTCACCCTCACGCGGCGGCGCAGCGACGGCCCGCTGCCGCTGGTTGAGCAAAAAACGCGCTGGTCGAACTGTTGCCAGCCACGCTCAGCGTTCCGGCGGAAACCGTCATCGGGGCCCGTGTACCCATTCGTCCCCGACAGCGTCAACGTCCCCGCGCCCCTGCTTGGTCACCGACCCCGTCCCAGAGATCACTCCACCGAAGCTGCTGTTCGCGGCCGATTGACACCACCACCGAGCTGTCGATCAGATTCCGCCCAGCCGTTCGTGTCCCCCGTAAACGTAGATCTGCGTGGTTGTGATTGGGGTACTCAGCTACCTGCTACGCGCGGGCTGTCCGCAACGCCGACCAGGCGGCACATCATGTCGACGACGTCGTGCGCTGCGCATCCCTGTTCGCGCACGAGCGACCGCCAGGTTGTGAATGCAAGCCCATGGCCTACTGCGGCGCGCACTGTTTGCGCGCCGCGGCCGCGTTCCCGCCGACCGACCATCAGCGTCAGACGGGCCGCCTCCATGTAGCTGAGAAACCCCGCGAACTGCTGCGCTACAGCCTCCACAACCTCCAGGTCGCGCACAAGGTTCGTAAGCATTAGCTCGGTTTCGGCGTAATAGGCGTAGATCTCGGTGAGCGCTCTGCGCAACCGCTCCTCAGGATTACTCACGGCCGCCCAAGCGTCCAGATCGGGCAGTGGATGCTGAGACATCCAGTGGCCAGAACACGCCACGAATAGGGCGGCCTCGTCCGGAAAGTGGCGGTACAGCGTCGAGCGGCGTACGCCTGCGTGCTTAGCGACTGCGCTCAGCGATGTACGCGAGGGCCCAAGGGTGCCGTGGAGCTTCATAGCGCTCTCCGTTATGCGCTGGCGAGTGCGCTCCTGCAGCTCGGCGCGCACCTTCATTCGGTAGGGACGCTTTTCGTCGGTCATAGGCGTTCCATGAAAGTTTGACAGGTCCGTCTGACATCAGTAAGTTTCGCGCGACATATCTGTCCAACGAAAAGAGGGGCCGTGAGTGTTGCCGCAGCGAAGGTTGTTGGACCCACCGACGGGAAGGCAGGGTTCCTTGGAAGCATCGGCGTTCGCTTCATGATTGACGGTGCCGAAGCCGGCGATCGCTTCTCCCTCGTCGAGCATCCCATGTCAGCACGCGCCCTCGCGGCGCCCCTACACCGCCATCACAACGAGGACGAGTACAGCTTTGTCGTCGAGGGGCGCATGGGCGCGCTACTGGGTGACGAGCACGTGGACGCGGGACCTGGGGATCTCGTTCACAAGCCGCGCGGACAGTGGCATACGTTCTGGAACGCCGGCGACGAGCCCTGCAGAATCCTCGAGGTCATTTCCCCCGCCGGATTCGAGCGCTTTTTCGCCGAGCTCATCGACCTCGGGGGCGTCGCCCAGGCCGGCCCCGAGCAGCTCGGGGAGCTCTGTCAGCGCTTCTCACTTGAGATGGACCCCGACAGCGTGCCCGAGCTCATCCAGCGCTTCGGAGTTCGCTTCCCCGCAGAGCCACTCGCTTAGGCCGGGAGACCTTCATGCGCGCGAGCCTCGGCTGTGCGCATCCGAGAGCACGTAAACGCCACCGGGCTTAGAGCGCCCGAATCAGGGCGCCAAGCCATTCCAATCCCACCGTTGGCTGTGACCGGCCGGGTCAGATCCGGGCCATCTGGTCGCGCCTTATCGGGCTGTTTATGGTGGGTTCACCGCCCGATCCAACCGAGCGCAGAAGTCCGCTGCGCCCGGGTCCGAGGCGATGAGACTCCGCGGTTGCGGTCTGACATCACATTGACGGGGTCTTTAGGAAACTCATGCTTGGGGTTGTCACGCTGCCTAGATGTCTATCGGACTCCGATCCGGTCGCGATCGCGGACTGGACCCGGGTGAGCAGGCGGCCGCGGCGGCGATGGCCTCGGTCTGCGTCGGCCTGGTTGTGCTCGGTTCGGTGGTTCCGCACGCGGGACCGCTGCAGCTCGCGGCGGTCGTCCCATTCGGGATCGTCGCGCATCGCCATCGTGTGCGGGCGCTAATTGCCTCGCTTGTGGCCGCGGCATTTATCGCAGCATTGGTGCTCGGCGTCGGGAGCGCAGTCGGGCTGGCCTTCTGCGCCGCGCTGGGCGGCTTGGTTGGGCAGCTGAAGCGGCGTGGCCGGGGGGTCGGAACTGTCCTGTTTGCGGCAGCGGTGCTTGCGCCGCTGGCCGCCGTGGGACTCGATCTGCTCCTCCTCGTGTTCGGCCCGTACCGACGGTTGCTGCTCCAGAGTGTGCAGAGCACGCTTCGCGGACTGAGCTCGACACTGCACCAGTTGGGTCCCTTGGGGTCGGTCGGAAGCTGGCTTGATCAGGCAGGCACAGTGTTTACGAGCCACTGGGCTGGGTCGGTGGCGGTCGTCGTGCTCATCGCCACACCTACTGCTTTGCTGGTGAGCTGGCTACTGATCGGGGAGGTACTGGAGCGGCTTCGGTGGGTCGCTGCCAGCGAGCTGTCGACGCTGGTTCCAGGTCCGGAGGAGCTTTCCCGGCTTCCGACGCCTTTGCCGGTCGAGCTGCGCGGAGTGTCTGTCCGATATGGCGCCGTGGAGGCGCTCAAGGCTGTCAATCTTAGGGTCCCGGTCGGGCAGTTCATCGCGGTTGTCGGCGACAACGGTTCGGGAAAGTCGACGCTGGCCCGGCTGCTGGCGGGCGTGCAGCCGACAGCCGGAATGGTTAGACGGGACGGCCCGGTCGGGCTGGGCCGGTCCGGCGGCAC
>JBAVWI010000383.1:0-7686 GCA_049697735.1 Solirubrobacteraceae bacterium | reverse complement strand
GCCGCACGGCGGATCCGCGCGCCAAGGTCGGTCACCGACAACGGCCGGTTCGCGAGCGCGGCGGCGAGGTGCGGGGAGACCGGCGGTCCGTAGCTCTCGAGCACCACGTCCTCGGGGCGGCAGCCGGCCACCGCCGCCAGCAGCTCGTGGTCGCGCGGCCAGACACCATCGGCGGCTTCATCGAGGCCGGTCAGGATCGGCTTGAGCACCCGGACGGGATGCCCCTGCGTGCTCAAAGCGGCGACGATCGCCGCGGTCAGAACGCTCTTGCCGACTCCCGTGTCGGTCCCGGTGACGAAGCAGCCCGGCACGCCCGCGGGGGCGGTCAGGCGGCGCGCCGGGCGCGCCCCGGAGCTTCGAAGTCGAAGACTCCGGCGCGAGGCGGCGGGGCGCCGGCGAAGTCCGGCTCGAGGTCGTAGCTGGGCTCTGGCCCGCGGTCAAGCGGTCGGGTGCCCGCTCCGGTTGCGGCGCCGCCGGCGAAGCGGGCCCGCGGTTCGAAGCCGTGAGCTCGTGCCACCGCTCCCAGGGTGCGCCCCGCAGCCCGAAGCTCCTCCTCGCCGTGGGTGGCCATCACGGCCAGGCGCAGACGCGAGGTCATCGGGGGAACTGTCGGCGGACGGATGGCCTGCGCGAACACGCCGCGGGAAAGTGCCGCTTCGCAGATCCGCATCGCGCGCTCGGCCTCCCCGATCACCAGCGGCAGGATGTGGGTCCGGGATTCGCCTACATCAAAGCCCTCGGCTTCGAGTGCGCCGCGGAGAGCCGCGGCATTGGCGGCCAGCTTCTGGACGCGCCGCGGTCGCTCACGAAGGAGATCGAGTGCGGCCAGGGCCGCGGCAACGGCCGGCGGAGGTAGCGCGGTGGAAAAGATGAAGGTCCGGGCGGCATTGACCAGATAGCGAGCCATCTGCTGGTCGCAGGCCACGAACGCACCGTAGGAGCCCAGGGCCTTGCCGAGGGTGCCGACGATCACGTCCACCTGGTCCTCGAGCCCGGCTTCGGCCAGCGCCCCACGGCCGCCCGGGCCCAGGGTGCCCGTGCCGTGGGCCTCATCGACCAGGGTCCGCAGCCCATAGCGCTCGGCCAGCTCGACGATCTCGAGCAGAGGGGCGACGTCACCGTCCATCGAGAACACGCTGTCGGTCACGATCAGGGCGCCGCGACCCTCGGCCTCGTTGATGCCCCACTCGAGGTGCTCGGGGTCGGCATGGTCATAGACGAACACTTCGGCCCGCGACAGCCGGCAGCCATCGATGATCGAGGCATGGTTGAGCTCGTCGGAGAAGATCACGTCGCCGGGTCGGGCCAGCGCGGCGATGCAGCCCGCGTTGGCGAGATAGCCCGAACCGAACACAAGCGCGCTCTGACGACCCTTGAACGCGGCCAGGCGCTCCTCGAGCCGGCGATGGATTGTCATAGTCCCCGAAACCAGACGCGAGGCGCCGGCGCCGACGCCCCAGCGCATGGCCGCGTCGGCGGCGGCATCGCGGACCTGGGGGTGGTCGGCCAGGCCGAGGTAGTTGTTGGAGCAGAGCAGCAGCACGGGTTTGCCGTCCAGCACCACGTGGGGGCCCTGAGGCCCGCTGACGAGGCGCGTGCGGCGGTGCAGTCCCAGTGACTGCAGCTCGTCCAGCCGCGCCTCGAGCTCGATCACGCCGCCTCGCGCTCCGGGTTGGGCGCAGGCTCACGAGGCGCGCGATTGGGCGCTCCGTCGGGCCGCGGCGGAACGCTCCGCTTGGGGGCAAAGCGCAGCTGGGACGACGGATCCCAGAGCCGGACCTCGAATGCCGGAGCCTCCGGGGCCGAGGCCGCCGCGGGTGCCGACATGGCCGCGCCGATCAGGTCCGGCGTCTCACCCTCGAGCCAGCCCGAGCGGTTGTCAGGCCGCGGGTTGGCGCCGTTGTCGGCTTGGGCGGCGACGTTGAGGCCCAGCTCCTCGAACATGCCCCGGTCCTCGTCGGGCGTGTTGCCCAGCGTGGTCAGGAAGTTTCCCATCATCACGCCGTTCAGCCCCGCCTTGACGGCGGTGGCCTGGAGCTCGCCCAGGTTCTCCACGCGCCCCCCGCAGAGCCTGAACAGCGCCTCGGGCAGGATCAGGCGGAAGATCGCGATCCACTTGACGACCTCCCAGGGATCCATCAGCTCGCGGTCACCGAACTTGGTCCCGGGACGCGGGTTGAGCAGGTTGATGGGCACGCTGGTGGGGTTGATCGCAGCCAGCTCGAAGGCCATCTCGACACGCTGCTCGCGCGTCTCGCCGAGGTTGAGGATCCCGCCCACGCAGGTCTCGAGTCCGGCTTCGCGGACGGCATCGATCGTGCGCAACCGGCCCTGGTAGCGAACGGTTGTGGAGACCTCGGGGTAATAGGACTCGGCCGTCTCGACGTTGTGGTGAACGCGCTGGATGCCGGCTTCCCGCAGTGCCTTGGCGCGCGCGACCGACATGTGCCCAATCGATGCGCAGCGCTTGAGGTTGGTGTGCTCGGCGACCAGGCGAGCCCCCGCGAGCACCTTCTCGAAGTCGCGCTTGGACAGGCCCTGGCCCTGGGTCACCATGCAGAAACGGTGCGCGCCGGCCGCCTGAGCGGCGCGGGCGTGCTCGAGGATCTGCTCGGGTTCCATCATCGCGTGCATCGGCGTCTCGGACTCGGCGTACTTGCTCTGGGCGCAGAAGCCGCAGTCCTCGGCGCACCCGCCCGACTTGGCGTTGACCAGCGAGCACATGTCCGTCGAGTCACCGAAGCGCTCAACGCGCGCCGCCCAAGCCCGTTGAACCAGGGCTTCGATCTCGGCGTGACCCTCCATCTCCCCGAGGCACGCGGCCTCCTCGCGGGTGATCAGCGGCGGCATGAAGCGGTACGCTAGACAGCGCTCCGGACGGCTTCCAGATCGCGCGGCGCCCAGGTATCGTCACCCGCATGCTCAAAGCCGTGCACAGGATCACCGACGAGGCGCAGCTGCGCGAGATCATCGGCGGCGACCCAGCCGGGCAGGTGGTGGCCAAGCTCACCGATCACGTCAACGAGCTGACCCGGCGCTTCATCGAAGCTTCGCCGTTCGTGTGCGTTGCAACCGCTTCGCCCGACGGCGGTCTCGACGTGAGTCCCCGCGGCGACCCGGCCGGCTTTGTGCGCATCCTTGACGAGCACACGCTGCTCCTCCCCGAGCGGCCGGGTAACCGGATCGCCGACAGCCTCACGAACCTGCTCGCCGATGACCGGATCGCTCTGCTGTTCCTGATCCCGGGTGTCGGCGACACCTTTCGCGTCAACGGCCGTGCGGCGATCACCGACGATCGCGAGCTGCTCGAGCCCTGCGCGGTCCAGGGCAAGGCCCCCAAAATCGGGATCCTTGTCTCGGTGCTCGAGGCTTACACGCAGTGTCCCAAGGCCCTCATCCGCTCCGAGTTGTGGGACCCCGAGCACCACATTGAGCGCTCCCAGCTACCGTCCTCGGGCGCCATCCTGCGCTCCCTGACCGATCCCGACTTCGACGCCGCGAGCTACGACCGCGAGCGCGCGGCCCGCTACGCCCGCCGCGAGGGCCTGTATTGACGTGCCCGAGCGCCTGCACTTCACGGCCAGCGACGAGGCCAACGAGCTGATCGCCACCGACCCGATGGCTCTCCTGATCGGGTTCGTGCTCGATCAGCAGGTGACAGTTCAGAAGGCCTTCTCCGGGCCGCTGGTCCTGCGCGAGCGGCTCGGCTCGATTGACGCCGCCACCGTCGCCGACGCTGATCTGGACGCGATCTTTCGCGAGCCCCCGGCGCTCCATCGCTTTCCGGGCTCGATGGCCAAGCGCGTGCACGACCTGGCCGCCCATGTCCGCGACGAGTACGACGGCGACGCCGCGCGGATCTGGACCGACGCCGCCGACACGGCTGCACTGCGGGCCAACCTGGCCGCCCTGCCGGGCTTTGGCGAGATGAAGGTCAAGGCGATAGCGGCGGTGCTGGCCAAGCGCTTCGGCGTCGCCGCCGCGACCGGCCTCGTCCCTGCTCACCCCACCCTCGGGGATGTCGACTCCGCCCAGGCCCTGGCTGACTACCAGGCGGGCAAGCGCGCCCACAAGGCGCAGCTGCGAGCTCGCGCGCAGGCCGAGTAGTCCCCGGCCGGTCGCGCCGATGATGCCGCGCCGTGCTACCCGCCTCGCCGGACTGGGGACGACGATCTTCACCGAGATGTCGGCCCTGGCCCAGCGCACGGGGGCGATCAACCTGGGCCAGGGGTTTCCCGACACCGATGGTCCCCCCGAGGCAATCGAGGCTGCCGTCGCCGCATTGCGCTCAGGCGAGAACCAGTACGCCCCGCTGCCCGGGGTGCCGGCGCTGCGCGACGCGGTGTGCGAACACCAGCGCCGTCACTACGGCCTCGAGCCCGAGGATGTGCTGATCACCTTCGGGGCCACTGAGGCGATCGCCGCTGCGCTGCTGGGCCTCTGTGACCCCGGCGACGAGGTCGTGGTGCTCGAGCCCTACTACGACTCCTACGCCGCCTGCATCGCCTTTGCCGGGGCGCGACGGCGCCCCGTGACGCTGCGCCCGCCGGGGTTTGCGCTGGAGCCGGAGGCGCTGCGGGCGGCGCTGGGACCGCGCGCGCGGGTGCTGCTGCTCAACACTCCCCACAACCCCACCGGACGTGTCCTCGATCGCTCCGAGCTCGCGCTGATCGCGTCCGTGTGCCGCGAGCATGACCTGATCTGCGTGACCGATGAGGTCTATGAGCACCTGGTCTACGAGGGGAGCCACGTGCCGATCGCGACGCTGCCGGGGATGGCCGAGCGGACCCTCACCATCTCGAGCATCGGCAAGTCGTTCTCATTCACGGGCTGGAAGATCGGATGGTGCACAGGTCCCGCCGAGCTCGTGGCCGCGGTTCGCACGGTCAAGCAGTTTCTGACCTTCGCCGGCGGCACGCCGCTGCAGCACGCGTCCGCCGCCGCCCTGCGCCTGGCGCCGTCGCACCTGGAGGTGCTGCGCGAGGACCTGCGCGCCAAGCGCGATCAGCTGTGCGCCGGGCTGGTGGCGGCCGGGCTTGCCCCCCTGATCCCCGCCGCGACCTATTTCGTCAACGCCGACGTCGGCACCGACGCCGTCCGCTTCTGTGCTGAGCTGCCCGCGCGCTGCGGCGTGGTGGCGATCCCGACCAGCGTCTTCTATGACGACAAGCAGGCCGCGTCGACGCTGGTGCGGTTTGCCTTCTGCAAGCGCGAGGAGGTCATCGCGCAGGCGGCCGAGCGTTTGGCCTCCCTCGGGCCCTAGGGGAGCTTTAGCGGCCCTGCCACTCCGGGGGGCGCTTGTCGGCAAAAGCACGGACTCCCTCGCGGAAGTCAGCCGAAGAGAAACACGCCCCGCGCAGCTCGAGCAGCTCCCGTTCGACGGCCGGGGCCAGGGCGGCCCGGGCGTCGAGTACAGCGCGGATGACGTGTTTGTTCCCGCGCTGTGCGAGCGGTGCGTTGCCGGCTACTTCCTCGGCCAGCGCGAGCGCCGCCCCTGGAAGCCGGTCGGGCTCGACGACCCTGTTGACAAGCCCCCAACTCAGCGCGGTCGCGGCGTCAATCTGATTGCCGACCAGGAACAGCTCCCGCGTTCGGGTCGCGCCGATGGCGTCGATGAACTTGCGAATCCCGGTGTGGGAGTAGATCAGGCCCAGCTTGGCCGGGGGCATCCCCAGCTTGATCGGGACGGCGGCGATCCGCAGGTCGCAGGCCAGGGCGAGCTCGAGCCCGCCGCCGATGGCGTGGCCGTTGAGTGCCGCCAGGGTGGGGAAGGGGTAGGCCTCGATCGCGTCGATTGCCGCTGCGAACGGATTCGCGACGAGCTTCTCGGCCTCGTCGGCTAACACCTGGTCGGGGAGGGCCCCGATGTCGTAACCGGCCGAGAAGATCCGTTCCTGGCCGGTGATCAGCACGCAGCGAGCGTCGAGCTCGGGCATCACGGTGGCAAAGCGATCGAGGATCGGCTGATCCAGCGCCCCTCGCTTGTCGGGGTTGGAGATGACCAGCCGCGCCACTCCCGGCGCGGGCTCATCGATCAGCAGCTGGCCCGCCCGGGCGCTACTCGAGGACAACGAGCGTGTCGCCCTCAGACACGGATTGACCCTCGCTGCAGCGGATCTCTGAAACAACCCCGGGATCCTCAGCCTCGACCGGCATCTCCATCTTCATCGATTCGAGGATCACGACCGCATCTCCCTCCGCGACGCTGTCCCCGATCTCGACCTCGATCTTCCACACGGTGCCCGTTATGTGGGCTTCGACATCGGGCAATTGACACTCCTCGTGACGGCGACGGTGTGGCGGAGAATAGAGCCGGGCGATGACACAACGGCAAATCGCTTTACCCCGCTCGGCGTGCGGCCGATAATCATTATGTGAAGCGGCTCCTGGTGTCCTCGGCGCTGGCCCTGGCCACCTTGGTGGCGGGGCTCGGTCAAGCCGCCGCGGATGCGGTGCGGCCCAACCAGATCACGATCGTGGCGCCGACCTCGGTTCGCAGCCAGATCGTCTACGACGTCACCGTGCAGGGCTTCGCCCGCCGCCGGGCCAGCGCGTACCTGTTCGTCGATTACGGCGGCTGCCCAGCCAGCTTCGCCGCCGAGGCGCGGCGCGCTGGGCACGGCTATGACAGTTACCCCGTGCTCGGCAGCTTCGCCGAGGTCTCCGGCTGGAAGTCGTCGTCAGCCGGCACCGACCACGCCTGCGCCTATCTCGTCGACCGTTCGGGCGTGCAGCTGGCCAGCGACCGGATTTCCTTTCCGATCCGCTGACCAGCGTCGTCCCGTCCGCTGCGCGCCGCGCTAGCTGCCCGCGAACTCGTCCGGGTTGGGGCCGATCCGTTCGCCGCGGTCGAGCTTCGCGATCTGCTCGAGCCGGTCTTGGCCGAGCTCGAAGTCGAATACGTCGAAGTTCTCGCGGATCCGCTCGGGGGTGACCGACTTCGGTATCACCACGTTGCCTAACTCCAGGTGCCAGCGCAGCACGACCTGGGCAGGTGTCCGGCCGAGATCCTCGGCGATCTCGACCACGGCCGGGGTCTTGAGGGCCGCGCCCTGACCGAGCGGGCTCCAGGCCTCGGTGAGGATCCCGCGCTCCTCGTGAAAGGCGCGGAGCTCGGACTGCTGCAGCGCCGGATGGAGTTCGATCTGGTTGACGGCCGGAACCACCCCGGTGTTCTCGATGATTCGCTCGAGGTGGGGAATATGGAAGTTGGACACGCCGATGGCGCGGGCGCGGCCGTCGGCGGCGAGCTCGGTGAACGCCTGCCAGGTCTCCACAAAGAGGTCACGCGACGGAGCCGGCCAGTGGATGAGATACAGATCCACGTAGTCGTAGCCGAGCTGGTCGAGGCTGCGGTCGAAGGCGCGCAAGGTGCAATCGCGTCCCTGGTCGCTGTTCCACAACTTGGTGGTCACGAACAGCTCTTCGCGATCGAGGCCGCTGCTGCGAGTTGCCTCGCCGACGCCGGCCTCGTTGCGGTAGGCAGCGGCGGTGTCGAGGTGGCGATAGCCGGTGGCCAGCGCCTCGCTGACCGCCGCGGCGGTGTCCTCGGGCGGGACCTGAAAGACGCCGAAGCCGAGCTGAGGGATGGGATGGGTGCTTGACCCGAGAAGGGGAAGCTCTGTAACGGTGTTGGTCATGTCCTGAGTATCGCCTGGGCGCCGGGGCGGCAAACACGGCCTGCGC
>JBAVWI010000382.1:0-7464 GCA_049697735.1 Solirubrobacteraceae bacterium | reverse complement strand
CCGTAGCCCTCACGAAAAGCGCTGTTGAACGCAGCGACCAGGATCCGCCGCTCCGCGCCGCGGATCGCATCCCCGTAGCGCCAGCCCGTTCCGCCCGGCTCAAGGCCCCCCGCGTGCAGGGCAAGGGTGACCAACCTCTGGTTCAGGCGCAGGAGCGTGACCGTGTAGCCAGGCTCGTGTCGCGCGTTGACACGCGAGATCCAGACGGCCGTCTGGCCGCGGACGGCGACGGCCGGCCTCCAGCCGAACACCCCGGCGAGGTGGGCAGCGGCCCGGACCGAGATCAGGCGGGGCGGGTGGGGCCGCGGGCCCGGGCTGGAACCGCTCGCCGACGCAGCCGGCGTCGACGCGGAGAGCGAGGACGGTGACGCGCGGTGGTGCGAGCCGCCACAGCCGGCGATCACGAGCACGGCGACCAAACCCGTCCAGCCCTTCCTTCGCCTCACGCTTCGGAGCCCGGCACCCACCCTGCGAGTGTGGCAGGACTGTCACGATCGGTCTGAGCCCGCTGGGCTGACCCCCGGTAGCCTGCCAGCCGCGATGCCCGAACCCGCGCCGGATCCTGACCTGATCGAGTTCGCTGGCCGACTCTTCACGATGGCGCGCGGGGGAGAGACTGCCACCCTGGTCGCCTACCTCGACGCTGGGGTGGCGCCCGATCTCGCCAACCAGAGCGGGGACACCCTGGTCATGCTCGCCGCCTATCACGGCCACGCCGAGACCGTGGCCGCGCTCCTGTCCCGGGGAGCTGACCCCAACCGGGCCAACGATCGCGGCCAAACCCCGCTGGCCGGGGCGGTCTTCAAGGGTGAGCAGGACGTCATTCGGGCGCTGGTAGCGGCCGGGGGGGATCCGGCGGCGGGAAGACCGTCGGCACTGGCGACGGCAGCCATGTTCGAGCGCGACGACCTCATCGCCTTGCTGGAAGCCGGCGCTGGCTCATAACCGAGCTGGGCTGAGCGGGGTCAGCCGACCCTCGTGTAGACGAGCGCGCTGTCGGCCACGCAGCAGGCACCGCGGTAGTTGTGCGGGGCGACGGCGCCTGGGATGAGACGCAACCGCGGGTCCGCAGCCAGCAGCGCGCCCCACTGGGCCGCCCGCCGACGGACGAGCCCCGACCAGTCGGCCTTCCATGCCGTCGCGCCCTCGGTCAGGGGCCTGGTGACGAGCAGATGCTGTCCCGGCGTCAGGGGGGCGACGAGCGCGTCGAAGGTGCGCCGGGGGTCGGCTCGCGCCAGCCGTGTATATGCGTCTGACCAGTTCATGATCGCCGGATCGGCGGCTGGCCCCATCGTGGTGGCGTAGCGCAGCCCGGCGGGGAGGTAGTACCAGGCCAGCGGCGTCTGCTCGGGCATGGCGGACAGCACGACGTCGCCCGGTCGCAGCAGCGGAGCTAGCTCGCCGGCGACATCGCGCATGTCGCTCTTGTACTTGGGTGCGAACGAGGCGATGTTGGCCACGAAGGCCAGGGAGATGACGACCGCCGCTAGACCCAGGAGCCCGGCGCGAGCCGACGTAAAGGCGGCGAACAGGAGCAGCGGAGCGACCAGGGCGGCGAAGTAGCGGGTCACCCAGGTGGACCACACCAGGCCGAGAAGGGCAGCGACGAGCAACCCGGCCACGGACAGACCGAGGAGCGCCCACACGGTCGTAGCCTCTCGTGTTCGGCGACGATCTGGCGCCAGCAGCGGGAGCATCCCGAGAGCGGCGCTGACGGCCAAGGTGGCGAGCACGCGGTCGCCACCGAACAGTTTGCTCGGGAAGGTGGTGCCGGCGAAGTCCCCGTAGGTAAACGGGCTCGTGTCGTGGCTGATCTGGTACACGAGCGTCGGGATCCAGGGCGCGAACAGGACCAGGGCACCGCCGAGGGCGACTCCGGCGTCGCGCAGGACACCGCGCCGGTCCGCGCTGGCTCGGTACACCGGGATCAGGGCCACGGCGGCGCCGGCCCAGAAGAAGATCGCCCAGAAGCTCGTGTACAGCATCAGGGCAAGGGCGAGCACGAAAACGACTACGTGGCCGCGCCGCCGGAACACGAACGCGTGCAGGAAGCTCGCGGTGGCCACCAGGCCGATCAGGGCCAACAGCTCATAGGCCTGGGTCTCCTGTCCGTACTGGGTGAAAAAGGCGCTGGCCGCGAACAGGGTGGCGGCGATCATCCCTGCCCGGCGGCCGAACAGGCTCCAGCCCGTCCACATGGCCAGCGGGATGCTTATCAACCCAAGCAGCAGCGAGAGGGCATGGGTGGCCGCCTCGCCGGAGCCGAACATGCTTATCCAGATGTGCAGGACGAAGTAATACAGCGGCGTCGACCCCTCGAGGCGGAGGACCCCGGGGATCGCGCTCAAGGGGTGAGAGGCAGCGCCGACGGCGATCGCCTCGTCAGCCCACAGCTGGCCCGAGAGGTAGCGCGTGCGGATCACGGCCGAGATCGCCATCAGGAGCAACAGCACGCCTGCGGTGCTCACCCGGCGGGGGAGCCGCTCGAACCAACCGGGGGCGCTGATGTCACGTATCGCCGGGGCCTGGAGAAGCCAGGGAAGGGTGCGCCGCGGGGTGGTGGTCGACATGCGCGGCTGAGGCTACCCGGTGTTCTGGCAGGATGGCCCGCGTGTTTCCCCAGATCATCGCCTGCGATCTCGACGGCACCCTGCTGCGCTCGGACGGGACCCTGAGCGAGCGCACCCGCCGCGTCCTGGCCGCCGTGCATGCGGCTGGCTCGATGGTCGTCGCGTGCACGGCGAGGCCTGTGCGGTGGGTGCGCCCCCTCGCCGGGGAATTCGGAGGCGCCTCGGTGGCGGTATGCGCCAACGGCGCCGTGACCTGGGATCTGAAAGGGGATGCGGCGCTGACCGAGCTCGCGATCGAAGCCGACGTGGTTGACGAGGTCGTCGCCGTTCTGACGGCCATGTTCCCGGGCGGGGCATGGGCAGTCGAGCACACGCACGGATTTGGGCACGAGCCGGGGTACCGGCCTCGCTGGCCGGTGCCCCCGGACACGACCGTGGCAGCGGTCTCGCGGCTGCTGGACCAACCGCCGGTCAAGCTGATGTTCCGTCACGAGGACCTCTCCCCGGATGACATGCTCGGCCCCGCCCGGCACGCCCTGGCCGGGCTGGTCGAGCTCTCGCACTCCAACTCGGCCGACGGGCTCCTCGAGATCAGCGCCGCCGGCGTCGATAAGGGCTCGGCGCTCGCCCGCCTGTGCGACTCGGTGGGCGTCGGACGCCACGAGGTCATCGCCTTCGGTGACATGCCCAACGACCTCTCCCTGTTGGCATGGGCGGGGACGGCGGTGGCAGTGGCCAACGCCCACGCCGACGTCCTCGCTGTCGCGACCGAGGTCACCGCCAGCAATGACGACGACGGCGTCGCCGCGGTTCTCGAACGGCTGCTCGAATCGCCGCGGGCGCAGCGGGCGGCCCGCCACCCCCCAAGCTCGCCCGAGATCGTGCTCGTTACCGCTACGGAGATGCCCAAGGCCGACCCCGAGTCAGCGGCTGTCATCGCCGCGCTGGCCGAGGGCGGAATTCACGCCGAGCTGCGTCCCTGGGATCAGCCCTACCCCTTCGCCGACGTTCCCCTCGTCGTGTGCCGTACCCCCTGGAACTACTTCAACCACGTGCGCGCGTTTCTGGACTGGGCCTCCGCGGTCGCGGCGGCCACGACGTTTGAGAACCCGATCGAGCTCGTGCGCTGGAACGCCCACAAGTCGTATCTGCTCGACCTCGAAGCCGCGGGGGTGCCGGTCGTACCGACGCGATTGGTCAGCCGTGTGGCTACACCGGCGCAGCGCGCGCAGGCGCTGGGCTCAGAGGCCGAGGTGGTGATCAAGCCCGCCGTGTCGGGCGGGTCCCAGGGAGCGTTGCGAGTCGACCCGCGCGATCCACGGGCGGGGGAGCACCTGTCGGTCCTGCTCGAGTCCGGCGACGCCCTCGTCCAGCCCTTCCTGGCCGATGTGCACGCGGGCGAGGTTTCGCTTGTCTATCTGGAGCAGGAGTTCAGCCACGCGGTGGTCAAGATCCCGGCCGAGGGCGACTATCGCGTCCAGGCGTACCACGGGGGCACGGTGACCAGGCACGAGCCGACTCGGGGCGAGTTGGCAATCGGGGCGGCCGCGCTCGGCGCGCTGCCCGAGGCGCCGCTCTATGCCCGGATCGACATGGTGGGCCGCGATCAGCCCCGCGTGATGGAGGCCGAGCTGATCGAGCCCGAGCTCTTCCTGCCCCTCGTCTCGGGCGCTACCCAGCGCTATGCCGAGTGCCTGACTGCGTGTTTGGCGCGTCTGATCCGGTGAGCAACTCGGCGCGGGCGGGGCGCCCTCTCAGCAAAGACAACTGATTCAGTGGACATGCCATGATGAGGAGCGCAGTTTGAGCCTGCTTATGTATGAGATGCCGGTGCGTCGCAGGCAGCCGCCGCGGCCCGGCAGATCGCAACGCCAGACCTAGGAGAGAAGACAGATGTCACTCAAGATTGGCTCCACCGCCCCGGACTTCGAGGCCGAGACGACAGAGGGCAAGATCAGGTTTCATGACTGGATCGGGGACTCGTGGGCGGTTCTGTTCTCGCACCCCAAGAGCTTCACCCCCGTGTGCACGACCGAGCTGGGCTACATGGCCAAGATCAAGCCCGAGTTCGACCGCCGCGGCGTGAAGATCATCGGCCTGTCGGTCGATCCGGTGCAGGACAATGTCAACTGGTCCAAGGACATCGAGGACACCCAGGGGACGGCTCCGAACTACCCGATCATCAGCGACGGGGACTTCAACGTCGCCAAGCTCTACGACATGCTCCCCGCCGACGTCAGCGGCGATGCCGGGGACCGCACGCCGGCCGACAACCAGACAGTCCGCAACGTGTTCGTGATCGGGCCCGACAAGAAGGTCAAGCTGATCCTGGTCTATCCGATGACCACCGGCCGCAACTTTGACGAGGTCCTGCGGGTGATCGACTCGCTCCAGCTCACCGCCAACCACAAGGTGGCCACCCCGGCCCAATGGCAGCAGGGAGGCAAGGTGATCATTTCCGGCTCGGTCTCCGATGACCAGGCTCGCGAGACCTACCCCGACGGGTGGGAGTCGCCCCGGCCCTACATCCGGATCGTCCCGCAGCCGCACTGATCCACCCCTGCCCGGCGCAGGCACCGGCGCTCAGCGCAGGTAGACCGCGAAGAAGTCGCGGTCGTCGGCCGAGAGGTAACGCGTCAGCGGCCGCGTCATGGTCGGCAGCAGACTGCTCGGTTGACCTGCGTTGGGCGCCGCGTAGGAATTGAACGTCACCCAGTACGAATTGATGTCGAGCTGCATGGCGCGGATCGCCCCCGCGTGAATGAGGATCTGGGCCAGCGAGCCCACGGTCTGATCGTTGGCGGCGGCGTAGATGAGGTTGCCGCGGGCGTCGACCCCGATCCCCGAACGCCAGACGCGGACTGCATTGCCCAGCGTCGCTCCCCATTGCGGGCCGTCGCTCAGGTTGGGGTTGGGCTGGCCGCCGGAGACGATCAGGGGCAGGTTCTGACGCGCGAATTGCACCCCGGCAGGCGCCTTGGGGCCATACGACCAGGCCTGGATGTCGATGCGACCGTCGCCGTAACCGACCACGGTCCCCAACCCGTTCTGCAGCGGGGCGTAGGTGACGCCGCCGAGCGCGTAACCGCCGTGGGAATCCTGGAGCTTGAAGCCGCTGTTGAAGGTGGCCAGCAGGCGGCTGCGCGAGGACGGCGGTACCTCCATCAGACCTCGAGGAAGCGTTACCGACGGCTCGAGCCGGCCGGGGTAGAGGACGATCGAGGCCCGGTGGGTGTCGATCCAGGCCACTCCGGCCACCATTTGCGGATACAGAGGGTCGCTGCGGAACTGGGTGACCTGAACGGGCGCGCTGGAGCCGCTCCACGTTTCCGTGGGTACCCAGACTCCTTCCTGGGGGAGTGCGGGATGGATGATCGGTGCCACGTCGGGGGGATGCACGGCGGCGGTGGCCCGGACCTTGAGGGCGAGCTTGTGCAGCCCCGGACCGCCCGTGGGCGGTGCGTTCCAGGAGTAGTAGATGCTCTCGATCGTCGAGGCAAGGGTTGCCGCCCCGTGGTCGCGCAGCCACTCGAAGGAGCGGATCGTGAAACTCGAGTTGGAGGGGGCGGCCAGCATTCCCCCGTAGGAGGCGGCGATCGGGATCAGACACAGCGCAACTGCGAGGGCGAGCGTGCGCCGCACGCGGCGCAGTGGGGTAAGCCGCGGCGGAAGCGGCCGCGGGGATCGTGGGACGTTGGCGGAGGCGGACATGCGCAGACGGGTCCTCGGCGTCGAGACCGTGGCCTCGCATTCGCCCCGGCGGGGGGTCGTCCTGCCCGGCGGGCTAAACGTTTCAGAAAAATCTCATGCTCGCGGGCAGGCGAAAGGCCGGGGGCCGCAGAAACGTGGTAGCTGGAGGAACGACCCGGTGCCCAGAGTCAACGCAGCGCCGCGGGTAGCCGCGGCCCCCCCAGAAGCCACCGGCTCGCGCCGGCGGTCAGATGCCGTGCGGGCCGGTTCGGTCCGGGTACTGCGCCCGGCCAGCCGAGGGATCGCCTCCTGGGTCCGGGCCATCCGTGTCCGTCAGTGGCCCAAGAACCTGCTCGTCTTCGGCGCGCCGGCGGCAGCCGGAGCCCTCGGGCGTCCCGGGGTGGCCGGGCGGGTAGCGCTGGCCGCGCTGGCCTTCTGCCTGCTTTCGAGCGGCGCCTACCTCCTCAACGATCTCCGCGACGCCCCCGAGGATCGCCGGCACCCGGTCAAGCGCCATCGCCCCATCGCCTCCCGCGCCATCACCCCGGGCCGGGCCCTGGTCGTCGCCGTGTTCGCGATCATCGCCGGCCTCGGCCTGTCGGCCACTCTGGGCCCGGCCGCGCTCGCGTGGGCCGGGGCCTCGGTCGCGCTCAACTTCGCCTACACGACGTGGCTACGCCGGGTCGCGATCGCCGACATCGCCGCGATCGCCGGCGCATTCGTGATCCGGGCCGCCGCGGGCGGAGCTGCGGCGGGGGTGCCGATCTCGCGCTGGTTCTTCGTCGTGGTCTCGTTTGCCGCATTGTTCGTGGCCGCCGGCAAGCGCTACGCCGACTTCATCGATCCCGCTTCCCGCAACTCGCGCCCGGTGCTTGACGAATACAACGCCGACTTTCTGCGCATGGTCATCGCTGCCGCATCCGCGGTCGCCCTCGGCGCCTACTGCCTGTGGGCGTTCGGGGCTCCCCACGGGGGCAGCTTTGTCTGGCGCGAGGCCACGATCCTGCCCTTCACGATTGCCCTGTTGCGCTACGGGCTGCTTGTCACCGGCGGCCGCGGCGGTGCTCCGGAGGAGATCCTGCTCGGCGATCGCTTCATCCAGTTGACCGGCGCCGCGTGGCTCCTGACCTTCGCCCTCGGATTGTGAGATGAGCGCCGCCCCGGCCCGTCGAGCCGACCCGCGCCCGCCGCGCCGGCGCAATCG
>JBAVWI010000381.1:0-2516 GCA_049697735.1 Solirubrobacteraceae bacterium | reverse complement strand
ACCCTGCCCACGCTGCCGCTCAGCGCCCTCGGCCGCAGGCGTTCGATGGCCGTCGGCCTGGACACCCAGAGCTGGCCCGACTGGGGCCGCGATCTGGGCAAGGCGGGGGCGATCACGGGGATCTTCGCCGGCGCGGCCGGAGCCGCCGTCGTGGCGGCCACGCGCCGGTGGCCTCGTACGTGGTGGGCTCCTGCGGCAGCCGGCTCCGTGGTCTTCGGGGCCGTTCTGGCCGCCCTGGCACCGGTCGTGCTCGCCCCCATCTTCAACGACTTCACGCCGCTGCCCGAGGGCGACACCCGGCGCGACGTGCTCGATCTCGCCGCGGCCGCCGGGGTCAGGGTGGGGGAGGTGTATTCAATCGATGCCAGTCGCCGGACCACTGCCGCCAACGCCTACGTGACCGGGCTCGGGCCAACCAAGCGGGTGGTTCTCTTCGACACGCTGCTGGACCGCTATAGCCGCGATGAGGTCCGGATGGTGGTCGCCCACGAGCTCGGCCACGTCCGCTACCGCGACGTGCCCCGCAATATCGCCTACGCAGCGCTCATCGCTCCCGCCACCGCGCTCGCCGTCCAATGGCTGAGCTGGGCGCTCAGTAGCGAGCGCGGTACTCCGGCCACGCTCCCGGCCCTCGCCCTGGCCGCGGGGCTGGTGACCGCGCCCGTGGGCGTGATTGGCAATCGCCTCTCCCGCGCGCTGGAGCGCCGCGCCGATCAGTACTCGCTTGAGCTGGCCGGCGCCCCGGACGCGTTCGTGACTTTCGAACGGACGATCGCCCTGCAGAACGTGGCCGACCTCAAGCCACCGCGGTGGATCTCCAGGCTGATGGCCACGCACCCGCCAACCGACGAGCGGATTGGCGCCGCGGTGGCCTTCGCGGCTTCACGCACGGCCTGAGCCCGAAGTCAGGGTGCCCTGAGCACGACGACGCAGTTCTGGCCGCCGAACCCGAACGCGTTGGCGGCGGCGAGGCGGACGGTGGCCGGGCGAGCGTGCAGCGGCACGTAGTCCAGGTCGCACTCGGGATCGGGGGTCTGGAGGTTGGCAGTCGGCGGCAGGACGCCGTCCCGCATGGCCAGCAGGCACACCATCACCGAAAGCGCCCCGGCGGCGGCGATCAGGTGACCCACCATCGACTTGGGCGAGCTGGCGGGCACGCGGTCCGCGTCGGCGCCGAGGGCGATCCGGATCGCCCTCGTCTCGGCCGCGTCGTTGGCGCGCGTCCCCGTCCCGTGGGCGCAGATGTAATCCAGCTCCCCGGCTTGCGCCCCGGCGCGCTCCAGCGCCAGGGCGAGGGCACGGCCGGCGTGCACACCGGAGGGCTCGGGGGCGCTGATGTGAAAGGCGTCGCTGGTCAGAGCCCCGCCGGCCACGCTGCCATAGGTGCGTGCGCCCCGGGCTGCCGCGTGCTCGGCTGACTCGACCACCATGATCACGGCACCCTCGCCGAACACGAACCCGTCGCGGTCGGCGTCAAACGGCCGGCTCGCGGCCTCGGGATCGTGGTTGCGCTCTGACAGGGGTCCCATCTTGGCCAGCCCGCCCAGCATCGTGGGGGTCAGCCCCGAATCAGTGCCACCGGCGATGACCACGTCGGCCTCGCCGGCCAGGATCAGGCGCCGGGCCTCGAGCAGCGCGTAGGTCCCGCTGGCACACGCGAGGACGCTGGCGGAGACGGGTCCGTGGGCTCCGGAGTCGATCGCGACCTCGCAGGCCGGCATGTTGCTGATCATTGACGGCACCCAGTACGGGCTCACCTCGCGCAGGCCGTGGGCGGACATGGCCAGGATGTTGTGCTCGGTCTCGGGCAGGCCGCCCACCGCGCTGTTGACCAGCACCCCCACACGGTCCGCGATGGCCACCGGGTCGAGCCCGGCGTCGGCCACCGCTTGGCGGGCCGCGACCACGGCTAGCTGGCTGAAGCGGGCCGAGCGGCGGGCCCGCTTGGCGCCGAGTTCGCGTTCCGCGTCGAAGCCGTGGATCTCGCCAGCGATGCGGACCGGGAGCGCGGAGGCGTCGAAACTCGTCACCGGCCCGATGCCCGACCGTCCCTCAACCAGCCCCTGCCAGGTTTCGGCAACGCTGAGGCCGAGGGGGGTCAGGGCCCCGATCCCCGTGACGACGGGGTCACCGGGTGGCGGCGCGGGGCTCACGGAGCCGACCGACGGTAGCGGTAGAGGCCGCTCAGTCGCCTTGGGGCGGGGAGCTCGGCCCGGGGCCGAACTCGGGCAGGTTCTTGATCCCCTCGCGGGTCTGCCATTTCGAGTAGTTGTCCTGCATGGCCTCGATCAGCTCGGCCATGAAGCGAGGGGAGAGGTTGATCCGGGACAC
The DNA here is from genome assembly GCA_049697735.1 of Solirubrobacteraceae bacterium. Classification (GTDB taxonomy): domain Bacteria; phylum Actinomycetota; class Thermoleophilia; order Solirubrobacterales; family Solirubrobacteraceae; genus Palsa-465. Next base: position 185 of record JBAVWI010000381.1, on the reverse strand, counting down.
GACGACCCCGGGAATCTCCTCCTCCTCGACCTCGTGGTCGACGCGAGCGAAGGTGATGGTGAACTCGTAGTCGGAGTGGCTGACGTTGGCGAAGTTCGAGTAGTTGCCGGCCATTACCTCCGGCGAGAAATGGATGTTGATGTGGCGCTCAGGCGGATTCGGTTCGTCCATATGTGCTTAGTATC
>JBAVWI010000380.1:0-7356 GCA_049697735.1 Solirubrobacteraceae bacterium | reverse complement strand
CATCATCGACCCGCCCACAACCCGCGTGATCGTGCGGGAGGCGGCCCCGGAGGATGCCGAGGGCTGCGCACGGATCTTCTACGACGCATTCGAGTCGATCGCAGCCCGGCACAACCTCCCGGTCGAGCCCGGCTCCCGCGAGTTCACGCGCTTCAAGGTCGGCGACATGCTCGCGAGCGACGGGTTCGCCGGACTCGTCGCCGAGCGCGACGGGGAGCTACTCGGGAGCGCGTTCGTCGACGAGCGCGGCGTGATCGCCGGAATCGGCCCGGTGACCGTCGACCCGTCAGGGCAGGACAACGGCGTCGGCCGGACGCTGATGGAAGCGGTGCTTCGCCGTGAGCATGATCGCGGCGCCGTCGGCATCAGACTCGTACAGACCGCCTACCACTACCGCTCTCTGGCGCTCTACGCGAAACTAGGCTTCGCCGTCCGCGAGCCGCTGTCGGTCCTCCAGGGAACACCGCCGGCGATCAGCACCCCCGGCCTCGGGGTACGCCCTGCGCACGAGAACGACCTCGCCGCGTGTGGCGAGCTCTGCGTCCGCGTGCACGGCTACGACCGAAATCGGGAGCTTCGCGACGCGATCGCCGCAGGTACCGCGGCGGTTGTCGAGCGCCCGGGACGCGTCAGCGGCTACACGACCGGGTTCGGCTATGGCTGGCACGCCGTCGCTGAGACCAACGAGGACCTGATCGCCCTGCTCGCCTCCGCTGAGACGTTCATGGGTCTCGGGATTCTCGTTCCGTCACGAAACGCCGAGCTCCTTCGCTGGTGCCTCGCGCACGGGCTGAAGATCATCCAACAGTCGCTGCTGATGACGACCGGTCTCTACAACGAGCCGGCCGGCGCCTACCTCCCATCGATCCTCTTCTAAGAAATCGCTAGCTGGCTGTTGGCTATACAGAATCGCTTTACGGACGGCGCCTCGCCCGATCCGAGAGAAGACAAAAACCCCGCCGTAGCGGGGCTTTCGAGAAGGTGAGCGAGGGGACTCGAACCCCCGACCGCCTGGACCACAACCAGGAGCTCTACCAGCTGAGCTACGCCCACCGCGCGGGCTTTGAATCTACCAGCGCTCGGGGCAGGTACGTATCACGGTGAAGCTGGCCCGTGGCGTGTGTAGCGCCTCTGCCCCGGGGGTACAGCTCCGCTAAGGGTCCCGAGGAATGGAGGAAGCATGGGCGATCGTGCCCAACGGCTCAAGGGGAAGGCCCAGGAGACTAAGGGGCGGATCAAGCGCCAGACCGGCAAGGACACCGGGCGCCCGGGCACTGAGGCCCGCGGGGCGGGTGAAGAGTTGAAGGGCAAGGCGAAGAACGCCGTGGGCAAGGTGCGCAGCGCCGCCAAGCGAAGCACGCGCTGAGAGACCGACTTGGGCTGCGCTCAGCACGACGCGTGTGGGCGCAGCCCGGCCATGAAGCGCCGCAGGCATTCTCCGGGAGGTCCCGAAGAGGCCGAAACCCGGTCACGAAGGTCATACAGCCGGCCACGGGAGCAAGCAGCTCGTCTAACGCTGCCTCGTCCATCTCAGCGAGTAGCACGTCGACAAGCCTCGGTCGCCTCCTGCCAATGACTTCCTGCAGAACGGGAACGAGCCGCCCGGAAGGCGGCCCGTCCGATGAGGTATTTCCGGAGGGGCTGATGCAAAAGCGTCCCAAATTGCGAGCTTTACATAACTCCGGTGCCCCCACCGGAGTTACAGCCGCCGGTCGAGGCGTATATAGGTCCATATCCAGGGAGGGGGCGCGGATAGAAAGAGCCCGCGACTCAAAACGGGACGGAGTCGCGGGCTCTGGGGGCACGTGCCTAGGGGCATAGACACGTGTAAGCATCCGTGCTTACGACGACATTACCCCTTCAGTCTCCTTGTCATAAAACACTACTTCCACGCAGATCGGCACAAATTCAGCGCGCCCGAGTGCACGGCCTCCACGCGCGGCTCTTGATCTGGATCAATCGGCCAGTCGCAGGATCGAAGCCCCGTATTCCCCATTGCAGGTATGCACCCTGCACGCCCCCGGCAGGACTCGAACCTGCGACCCACGGCTTAGAAGGCCGTCGCTCTATCCAGCTGAGCTACGGGGGCTCACGACCAGAGTAAACGCGGCCCCGGAGAATGGGCCGAAGAGGCGCCGGTACCCTCGCCCCGATGGCGACGCCCCGCTCCTCGGTTACGGCCGAGCTGACCTCAGCCCAGGTTCTCGGCTGGCGCATGGAGCGTCAGCTCCTTGACCCGATCGGCAACCTGGACGTGCGTGAGACGGTCCGGGCGCTGGCCGGCATCCAGGCCCAGGTCCAGTCCTCGGCCGAGCTGGCTATCGCGCTGCGCCGGCCACCAGGCCCAGCCGGAGACACGGCGGCGGCAATCGCCGACGGGACGATCATGCGCACCTGGGCGATGCGAGGCACGCTGCACCTGCTCGATCCCGTCCAGGGCGGGGCTCTTCTGGCCCTGCTCGCCACCACCCGGCGCTGGGAAAGCGCAGCCTGGCAGGGCACCTACGGAGTCGGGCCGGCGGAGCTTGAGGAGCTGATCGGGATCGTCCGGGAAGCGCTGGACGGGCGCATCCTCACGCGCGAACAGGTGATCGAGGCGGCGCTCGAGGGGACCGGGAGCCGCGACCTCGAGGAGCACATGCGCTCTGGCTGGGGCGGGATCCTCAAACCTCTGGCCTGGCTCGGTCACCTCTGCAATGGCCCCGCCGAGGGTGGTCGGGTTACCTTCACCCGACCCGACACGTGGCTGCGGGAGTGGCGCGGCCTGCCCCCCGTGCCAGATGCGGCCCGGATCGCCATCCCCGCCTACCTGCGCGCCCACGGTCCCGCCACCGTGGCCACCTTCAATGCCTGGCTGGCCCGGGGGGCCTGCCGCACCGCCGAGGTTCGGTCCTGGTTTGAGCACGTGTCTGACCTGACCACGACCGTCACCGTCGACGGCGAGCCGCGGCTGGCTCTCGCCGCCGATGTCGAATCGCTGGTCGCGGCCCCGCCCGCTCGGGGCGTCCGCTTGACGGCCGGCTTTGATCAGTACGTGCTCGGCCCCGGGACCAGCGACACCGCGCTCGTGGCTGCGCACCGGCGGGCCGCCGTGAGCCGTACGGCGGGCTGGATCTCGCCCCTGCTGCTCGACGCTGGGCGCGTGGCCGGTGTCTGGAGCCGGGAAGGCGACCAGCTCGTGGTGACCCGGTTTGCCGAAAGCCGTCGCATCGGAGCCAGCGTGCTGGCCGCCGAAGCGCGGCGAGTCGCCGCCGCTCTGGGCCGCACGCTGACGCTGGTGGTGGTGACGGGCTGAGCTCGTCCTGCTCTCTCACCAAGTTCTGAGGCTGTCCTCAGCTAGCTCTCAGGTTAAGGGGAGATGATGAGGTCGTGTCCGAACCTGCCGAGACGTGTCGCGTGCTGGTCGTGGATGACGAGCCGAGCATCGTTGACGTGATCTCGATGGCCCTCCGGCATCAGGGCTTCGGGGTGGCTGTCGCCGCTGACGGCAAGCAGGCGCTCGCCCAGGTCAGGAGCTGGCGACCACATGTCTTGGTGTTGGACGTGATGTTGCCTGACATGGACGGGTTTGAGGTCGCCCGCCGGTTGTCTGCCGAGCATGCTGGCGTACCCATCCTGTTCCTCAGCGCCCGCGACAACACGGCCGACAAAGTTCGCGGTTTGACCACGGGAGGCGATGACTACGTGACCAAACCGTTCAGTCTCGAAGAGCTGCTCGCGAGGCTGCGCAATCTTTTACGACGCACCGGAGCGTTCGATCAGCGGTCGAGCCGGTTGACGTTCGCCGACCTGGAGCTCGACGAGGACACGCGCGAGGTCGCTCGGAGCGGGCGCGCGATTGAGCTGACCCCGACGGAGTACCGGCTCCTGCGCTACATGATGCTCTCCCCCCGGAAGGTGTTGACCCGAGCGCAACTGCTTGATCACGTCTGGAACTATGACTTTGTCGGTGACGCGCGCGTTCTCGAGACGTACGTGAGCTATCTGCGCAAGAAGGTTGACGCCGAAGGACCAGCGCTCCTGCATACCGTGCGCGGCGTCGGCTACACGCTACGGCTACCCAGGGGCTGAGTCGTTTGTCGCTGCGGGCGCGACTGCTTCTCGGCATGGTCGCCCTGGTGACGGTCGGGCTTGGTGTCGCCGCCGTAGTGACCTACGAGGAGCAGCGATCGTTCCTGCTCAATCGCGCCGACCAGCAGGTTACCTCCGCTGCGCTCCCGATCGCGGCCCGCTTGGGAGTGAGGGAACCCGGCCGCCGCGCGCCGCTTGACCGCTCGTCCCAGGCGCCACGGGGACGTGGACCGTTCGGGCCCGGGCCGGTGGCATATCTGCCCCCCGGAACCTTTGGTGAGCTCCTGGGCCCCAAGGGACAGCTGTTACGCAAGCCGGTCAGCTTCAGCTATGAACAGCCAACCGCCTCTCCCCCCGCCCTGCCGGGTAAATATCCGATCTCACGGGCCGGGTCGAGTCCACGTTTGTTCACGGTGCCCTCGAGAGACGGTTCGGGTCTGCGCTATCGCGTGGCGGCCTTCTCGACTCCGACCGGCCGGCTGGTTGTCGCCGTCCCGCTGCGAGAGGTCGATCAGACGCTGCACCGGCTGGTCGTGGTGGAGGCCCTAGTGGGCGCCGGCGTGATCCTCGGACTTGTGCTTCTGGGCTGGCTGGTCATCCGGGTTGGTCTTCTGCCGCTGGAGCGCATGGGGCGCGTGGCGAGCGAGATCGCCGGCGGAGACCTCTCGAGCCGCGTCACCTCCACCAACCCTCGCACGGAGGTCGGCCGGCTGGGACTGTCGCTGAACGAGATGCTGGGCCAGATCGAACAGGCCTTCGCTGACCGGAGCCAGAGCGAGGACCGGCTGCGGCACTTCTTGGCTGACGCCTCACACGAGTTGCGGACTCCGCTTGCCTCGATCCGCGGCTACGCCGAACTGTTCCGTCTCGGCGCGGCCGGCGAGCCGGCCGAGCTCGAGCGAGCGATGGCTCGAATCGAGTCCGAGTCAACCCGCATGGGCGTCCTCGTCGACGATCTACTCATGCTGGCACGTCTGGATCAGCTGCCCGAGGCACGACGGGTACCGGTTGACCTGCGCGAGCTGGTCGAGCACGCTGCGGACGACACGCGCGCCATGGCGCCGGGCCGGACGGTGTCCGTGACGGCAGCGGAGACGACTCCCGTGCTGGGGGATCCAGATCAGCTGCGCCAGGTCCTGGCCAACCTGATGCGCAACGCGGTGATCCATACCCCCACCAACTCCGCGATCGAGCTTCAGCTCCGCCGCGAGCGTGATTGTGCGGTGCTCGAGGTCCGCGACCATGGCCCCGGGCTTCCGACCGGTGCGGGCGATCAGGTGTTTGACCGCTTTTGGCGCTCGGAAGCTGGGCGCAGCCGCGGTCCCGGCGGCGCCGGCCTCGGCCTGGCGATCGTTCAGGCGATCGTGCACGCCCACGGTGGCCAGGTCAGCGCTGAGGGCGCGGCCGGCGGGGGAGCCGTATTCCGGGTCATCCTCCCTGTCGCGTCTGACCCGTCGCCGTCCCCGAACGCCGGCTACCCTGGCGAGCCGGTCGGCGCAGACACAACCGGACGTCTCTAGGTCTCAGCGAAGTCTCAGCTTCTGCCCGGCTGGCTCCCAGGTGCATCAGGCAGATTAGGACGCCGATGCTGAATGCCACCAAGTTGGAGCGCGGCGCTCCGGATCAGGCTTCGTTGGCCAACCTGGGCGTACCTGCCGCCTCGCTGGGGTGCTCGTGAACGTCCGCACGGCGCGGCCGTGGTACCTATACGTGCTGGCGCTGATCAGCGTCGTTGTCGTAGTGGCCGGCATACTGGAGATCGGGCCGCCGACGAGTGCAGCGCGAACCTCGCGGCAGACGCTGACCGCGGAGACAGGCATCGTTCAGTCGACCGTCTCGGGCACCGGAAACGTGCAGGCCGGCACCGACCTCAGCGTGAACTTCAAGACCAGCGGGACGCTCGCGCACGTCTATGTCAAGACCGGACAGCACGTCGCGCGGGGGCAGCTGCTGGCCACACTCGACACTTCATCAGCCCAGTTGACGCTGAATCAGGCCGAGCAGAACCTCGTCGCGGCCCAGGATCAGCTCACCGCGGCGCAGAGCAGCTCCTCGTCGAGCTCATCGGCAACGTCGACCACCGCCTCCGTTCCGGGTGCCACGGCAGCCAGCTTCGGCGACACCTCTCCGGGCGCCACCTTCGTCTCTGACACCACGAAGGTCGCGACTCAGCCGACCACGACGACGACCTCGCGGACAACCACCACCCCGAAAACCCCGACCACCACCCCCCCGAAAACGACTACCACCACCCCAGCTCCGACGTCCACCACGACCCCGGCCAGGAAGGCGCCCACACCCTCCACGCCGGCCCCGACGACTCCGGCACCGACGAGCGCGCCGGCATCACCCACTCCCTCGGGAGCCGCAGGCTCAGGTGGTTCATCGGCTGGCGGTTCGGCGAGCCCGACATCGGCGGCGGGCAGCGTGGCTTCGGCCCAGGCATCGGTGTACAGCGCCCAGTTGGCCGTGCAGAACGCGGAGACAGCGCTGTCTGAGACCTCCCTGTCAGCACCGACCAGCGGCACGATCGTGTCGCTGGCCAGCCTTTCCCCCGGTGACTCGGTGTCGGCGGGAAGCACCGGTGCCAGCAGCTCGGGCTCGAGCGCCGCGAGCAGCGGCGCGGGCAGCTCGAGCTCCGGGAGCCTTGGCGGTGGGGGCGGTGCGTCGGGCGCGTCGGGCGGTTCGTCAGCCGCGTCGAGCGGCTCGTCGGCCGCGTCGAGCGGCACGAGCACTGCGTTCGCGGAGATCGTAAATGCCAAGACGATGACCATGACGGTCGCGTTTAGCGAGTCAGACATCAGCAAGGTCAAGGTCGGGCAGGCGGCGACGGTCACGTTAGACGCGCTGACCGGCGTCGAGCTCGGGGCTCACGTGTCGGCAATCTCAACCGTCGGGACGACCAGCAGCAGCGTGGTCAGTTACAACGCGACGCTGACGCTCGACCAGAACGACTCGAGAGTCAAGCCCGGGATGAGCGCATCGGCGTCAGTCATCGTCGGGCAGGCACAGGGCGTCACATTGCCCAACAGCGCGGTGACCGGCACTGGTTCGATCAGTACCGTGAGCCTGCTCCAAAACGGCTCGACCGTGCAGCGACAAGTCGTCGTCGGAGTCAGGGGCGACACCCGGACGCAGATCGTCAGCGGACTCCGCGCGGGAAATCAGGTCGTCGTGACGACCACGCTGCCGCCCCTGGGCTCGGGTACGAGCTCAGCGGGCAGCGGCTCGAGCGGCACGCTCGGCGGCGCCGGGGCCGCCGGCGGCGGAAGGTTCCCGGGAGGC
>JBAVWI010000379.1:0-11374 GCA_049697735.1 Solirubrobacteraceae bacterium | reverse complement strand
TTGCGGGGCGGGAGAGCGGAGGTGTCCGCGCCCTCGGCCCGAGGGCGGCTGCGAGCTAGGCGGGCGGGCCGCCGTTGACCCGCTCAAGCGGGGCGAGACCGTCGTCGACCTCGACGTTCTCGGGTTCTAGGGCGAGACCCGAGGCCCCGGCCACCAGCTCGATCAGGGCGGCGAAGTCGACCTCGTTGCCCTTCATCCCGACCAGGCCCTGGACGATCTGTTCCGTGGTCGCGGCGAGCGGCATCGAGACCTCGAGCTCGCTGGCCGCCTCGAAGCCGAGGTGAAAGTCCTTGAGGAGCAGCGCGGGTGTGAAGGTGGGTGTGAAGTCGAGGTTGACGTACGCCGGGCTCTTGTAGCGGGTGAAGGTCGAGCCCATCACACTGTCGTTGAGAAACTCAAGGAAGTCAGCCCGCGAGACGCCACCCTTCTCGGCCAGCACGGTGATCTCGGCCATGCACTGGGCGACGACACCCAGCATCAGGTTGTGGCAGATCTTGACCAGCCGCGCCCGGTCGCCCTCGCCGACATAGGTGACGCTGCGGCCGAGCAGCTCGAGGTAGGGCTTGGCCCGCTCCCAGGCCTCCTCGGGCCCGGACACGACGATCGTCAGGCGGCCGCTCTCGACCACCTTCGGGTTGCCGCTGACCGGAGCCGCGAGCATCGCGGTGCCGCGGGCTTGCGCGGCGGCGCGGACCTCGGCGGCTGCGCCCGGAGCGATCGTTGTCGAGTCGATGATCATGCCGGGAGCAACGTCGGAGCGCGAGAGCAGGCCCTGCGGGCCGGTCACCACGTCGGCGACGTCGGACGAACCGCCCACCATGGTGAAGACGATGTCGCGATCGGCCAGCTCGGCCGGGGTATCGGCGATCGCGGCTCCCAGGGCCGCCAGCGGCTCGGCCTTGGAAAGGGTCCGGTTGTAGACGGTCACATCGTGGCCGGCATCGAGCAGCCGAGAGGCCAGGGCCTGGCCCATGCGTCCAAGACCCACCCAGCCGAGGCGCATCTGTTGCTGACCAGCCATGCCATCCTCCTTGCTGCAATCGTTTGCAGCAATCTAGCCGACCGTCTGGGGAACGTCAACACCGCTATGCTTTGGCGGCTGCAAACGTTTGCAAGAGAGAGGGTGGAAGATGGGATTGCACAGCTACGGGACGATGGGGGTCGACTGGGAGGAGCGGGTGCGCTACGACCGCCTGCGCGAGGAGCGACTCGCCCGCATCACCGAGCTGCTGGCGGCCTCGGAGCTCGGCGCCCTGCTCTGCTTCGACATGACCAACATCCGCTATATCACCGCCACCCACATCGGGACCTGGGCAGCTGACAAGCTCAATCGCTTCTGCCTCCTGCCCCAGGGCGACGAGCCGATCATGTGGGACTTCGGCTCGGCGGCGCGCCACCACCAGCTCTACAACCCGTGGCTGGGTGACGGTCGCTCGCGAGCCGGCATCTCGACCTTGCGCGGCGCCATGTCCCCGCAGTCCGGACGGGCCGAGGACGTCGCCAAGAAGATCAGGGTCGAGCTCGAGCAGCGCGGGCTGCTCGGTGAGCCGGTCGGCATCGATGCCATCGAGCCGGCCGTGCTGTTCGCACTCCAGAAGGAGGGCATCCAGGTCGCCGACGGCCAGCAGCTGATGCAGGAGGCGCGCGTGATCAAGACACGCGACGAGATCACCCTGCTCAACATGGCCTGCTCGATGGTCGACGCCGCCTACGAGGAGCTGTATCGCACGATGCGGGCAGGGATCCGCGAGAACGACTGCGTCGCCCTGGTCAACAAGGTCCTCTATGAGATGGGTTCGGAGTTCGTCGAGGGCGTCAACGCCATCTCAGGCGAGCGTTGCAGCCCCCACCCCCATGTCTTCACCGACCGGGCGCTGCGCCCAGGCGATCCGGCCTACTTCGACATCCTGCACAGCTACATGGGCTACCGCACCTGCTACTACCGCACCTTCGCGGTGGGCAGCGCCTCGCGCCCGCTCGTCGATGCCTACAAGCGCTGTCGCTACTACCTGGACGCGGCGATTGCCCTGATCCGCCCCGGCGCCACCACCGGTGAGGTGGTTGAGCTCTGGCCCAAAGCCCAGGAGTTCGGCTTCCCCGACGAGGAGGCGGCCTTCGCGCTCCAGTTCGGACACGGCGTCGGCCTCTCGATCTGGGAGAAGCCCGTGTTCAGCCGGCTGGTCTCCCTCGACCACCCCGAGGAGATCAAGGAGGGGATGGTGTTCGCGCTGGAGACGTTCTGGCCCGCCAGCGACGGCTGGTCGGCTGCGCGCATCGAGGAGCAACTTGTCGTGACCGCGACCGGCTGCGAAGTCATCACCCGCTTCCCGGCCGAGGACCTGGTCATCGCCGGCAAGCCCTACTTCACGGCTGGCGGCAGCCTGCCTCTCGAGCGCGACCCCCAGTCAAACCTCAACACCGATCTGAACGCCGACACCCAGGAAGCGACCCCCCGGCCCCCACAGGCCTAGTCCTTCGCAGCGTGGCCGGGAGCACTTGGCTACTCCCCCGGGGCTGACGACGAAGCGACCGCCCGGATCGCGGCCACGATCCCCTCGTAGCCCGTGCACCGGCAGAGGTTGCCGGCCATCGCCTCGCGGATCTCTGACTCGCTCGCGTTGGGGCGCTGGCGCAGCAGGGCGTCGGCCGTGATCAAGAAGCCCGAGGTACAGAACCCGCACTGCAGGGCGTGGTGTTCGGTGAAGGCACGTTGCAGGTCGCTCAGCTCCCCGTCGGGACCGCCCAGGCCTTCGACCGTGGTCAGCTCGCGCCCGTGGGCCTGCACAGCGAACATCAGACACGAACGGACGGGCTCCCCGTCGAGCTGAACCGTGCACGCTCCGCAGACGCCGTGCTCGCAGCCGACGTGGGTGCCGGTCAGGCCCGCGTGGTGACGGATGAAGTCAGACAGCAGCGTCCGATCCTCGACTTCGGCCCCATACTCGGTGCCGTTGATCTCGACCTTGATCCTCACGGCCGGGCTCGTCCTGCGGCCCGGGTGACCATCGCCGTGACCAGCGCCCTCCGGTAGCGGTCCTTGATCTCGGCTGCGGCCAGCTCGCCTGCCTCGGCGTCGCTGGCTCCATCTCGCAGCGCCTGTTCGGCGGCGCGGGCGCGTACAGGGGTGGAGGCGGCCCCGAGCACGGCCACAGCCGCGTGTTCTCCGGGCGCCAGCACGACAGCCGCCCCGGCCAGCGCGAAGTCGCCGTGGGTTCGGGCATATTCGGTGAACGCCATACCCGCGCCGGCCGGCGCGGCGGGAATCTCGATCTCGGTCAGCAGCTCGTCGTCCTCGAGCGCGGTCATCATCGCGCCGCGGAACAGCTCGGCCGCGGCCAGGGTACGCGCCCCCCGCGCCGAGCGCACGTGGAAGCGGGCGTCCAGCGCCGTCAACGCGACCGGTAGCTCGGCCTGGGGATCGGCATGGGCCACCGAGCCGCCGATCGTGCCCCGGTTGCGGATCGCCGGGTGGGCGACCATCGAGACCGCCTGGCGCAGGACCGGCCAGCCTCGGGCCACGAGCTCAGAGCGCTCCAGCACCGCTTGGCGCGTGAGCGCCCCGATCCGCAGCACGCCGCCCGTGCGGCGCAGGTAGCTGAGCTCGGTGACCGGGTTGAGATCGACGAGCAGGCGGGGCCGCGCGAGGCGGAAGTTGAGCAGCGGGACCAGGCTCTGGCCGCCGGCCAGGGCCTTGGCATCCGCCTCTCCGAGCAGCCTGACCGCTTCGCTCACCGATCGCGCCGGCCGGTAGACGAACGGCGGTGGCTTCATCGCCGCCAGACCACCCGGCCGAGCCCGAGCCCGACCAGCACCCCGGCGAGGAGGATCGCGGCGCGCTCGAGCAGCGGCCGGTAGACGGCCGCCCCGGCGTCGAACACGTCCTCACCACCATCCACGGCCCCGGCGCTTTCCCCCTCACCGGTGATCGTGCCTTCGAGCCGGCCGACGAATTCCCTCAGGACGCCAGACGCCACCTCCTCCATCACGCCGCGCCCGAGCTGGGCCTGGCGTCCGGTGATCGCGAGCTCGGTCTCGACGCGCAGGCGGGTGCCACCGTCATCGTCGCGCGCGCCGATGGTGATCGTCGCCTCGGCCGAGCCCTGCCCACGGGCCTCGCGGCCGACGACGTGGTAACGCGCCACGTGGTCGTCGTCGTCGACCTCCTGCAGCCGGGCGACGCCAGTGTATTCGGCTGTGACCGGTCCGAGCTTGACCTTCATCCGCCCGCGGTACTCACCCTGCTCGGCCGTATCGCCGATCGCTGCTCCGGGCAGCGCGCGGGCGACGGTTGGCACGTCGAGCAGGACCGGCCATGTCTTGCTCAGCGGGGCCGCGATGCTCAGCTCGTCGGTCAGCTTCATGGGTCCTCCTTGCGCAGCGGGGTTGCGTCGGCGTCGGGGTGCAGGGCCCGCCAGAGCTTCTCGGCCGTGTAGGGGGGATCGAGGCTGACTCCGCCGAGCGCGGCGGTGACGGCTCCGGCCACCGCGGCCAGCGCCCCGACGGCACCGCCCTCGCCGGCGCCCTTGGCCCCGAGCGGATTCAGCGGCGACGGCGTGTGCACTTCGCCGGTCACGATCTCGGGGATCTCGGCCGAGGTGAGCAGGCTGTAGTCCAGAAACGAGCCACTGCGGCTCTGCCCCGTCTCATCGAAGCTCGCCTCCTCGACCAGGCACTCCCCGAGCGCCTGGACGGCCCCGCCGAGAACCTGGCCATGGACCAGCAGCGGGTTGATCACCGTGCCCGAGTCGTCGACGGCGACAAGGCGCACCACGGTCAGGGCGCCCGTGGTCGGCTCGATCTCGACGCTCGCCACGTACGCCCCCGACGAGAACACGTTGGCTGAGCGAAAGCGCGCGTCGGCGTGGAGCGCGCCGAGCTCCATCCCGTCCGGGAGACGGGTGGGCTGATAGGCGGCGCGCGCCAGCTCGCCCCAGCCGATCTTCGTGTCAGGTCGGGCCCCGGCTGCGAACCCGGCGGGGCCGAGCTCCAGCTCCTCGGGCTGTGCCTCGAGCAGGTGGGCGGCGAGCACCCGAGCCTGCTCGACGAGCTTGTCGGCCGCGACCAGGACCGCCGACCCGGCCATGGCCACCGAGCGGCTCCCGAACGTGCCCACGCCCCGGGGTGAGGTGGCGCTGTCACCGCAGCGAATGGCGATCGCCTCGAGCGGCGCCGACAGGCGATCAGCAGCGATCTGGGCAAACGTAGTCTCGTGACCCTGGCCGTGGGCGGTGGCGCTGGTGGCGATCACGAAGCCGCCGTCGGGCTCGAGCTCGATCGTGGCGCTCTCCCAGGCGCCCCCGGCGCGCTCGACATACAGCGCGACGCCCGTGCCCGACGGGGGCGGCGAACTCGTGGGCGGCTGAGGGGCCGCGGTCAGCGCGCGCCCCGCGTCCTCACCGGCCAGCTCGAGCGCCAGGTCAAGGCAGCGCTCGAAGTCACCTGAGTCGTACTCGAGCCCGGTCGGCGTCCGGTGGGGGAACTCGCGAATCAGGTTACGGCGCCGAAGCTCGACGCGGTCGATCCCGAGCTCGCGCGCCGCCCGGTCGACGATGGCTTCGATCATGTAAGTGGCGTCAGGCCGCCCCGCGCCTCGATAGGGGCCGGTCGGCACCTTGTGCGTGCGCGTCCCGGTCATGACCACGTCGGCGACAGGGATGTCGTAGACGCCGGCGATCAGGGTGGCCGCCGTGTGCGGGGGGACCGGCGTGGTGGTCAGCAGGTAGCCACCGAGGTCGGCCCACAGACGGGCGCGTAGTCCCAGGATGCGTCCCTCGTCGCTGAGTGCCAGCTCGAGGTCGCCCTCGATCCCGCGTCCCTGGTAGGAGGCGAGCAGGTTCTCGAGCCGGTCCTCGGTCCACTTCAGCGGCGTGCCGAGCTTGATGGCGGCGGCCGCCACGGTGGCCACCTCCGGAGCGATCACGCCCTTGCTCCCGAAGGCGCCGCCCACGTCGGGCGCGATCACCCGCACGCTCTCCTGCGAGCGGCCGAGGATGTGGGCGAGCTGAGCCCGGGGACGGTGCGGGTCCTGAACCGAGGCCCAGACCGTCAGTTCGTCGCGGCCGCGGTCGTACTCGGCCACGCAGCCCCGTGTCTCCATTGGCGCAGCGGCCAGCCGGGGCAGCGCGTAGCGGCCGCGGACGATGTGCGCCGCCTCGGCGAAGGCGCCCTCGACATCACCCGTGCTCCGCGCCCAGCGCATCAGCGTCAGCTCGGAGTCGCGGGCATTGACCACCGCTGGCGCGGGCTCGTACTCGACCTCGACCAGCTCGGCGGCGTCTTCGGCCAGCTCGCGGGTGCGGGCGATCACCGCCGCCACCGGCTGGGCGACGTAACGGACCTCGTGCTCGGCCAGGACCGGATGGGGCTCGTCGGCCACCTCTGCTCCCTCCGGCTCCATGACCGGGAACGGCCGGACGCGACCCTCCAGGTCAGCCGCCGTGATCACTGCCATCAGGCCCTCGGCCTCGCCGCAGGCGGGCGCGGCGATGGCGGTGATCGCCGCCCGCGCGTGGGGACTGCGCACGAAGGCGACGTGGCCCAGGCCGGTGCGCTCGATGTCGTCGACGTACTGCGTCTGCCCTCGAAGGACACGGACGTCCTCTCGCCGCGTGACCGACGCCCCGATCATCGCTGCAACTGCTCGCGGATCCAGTCGGAGACCAGCGGGCGGTACTTGAACGGGATGTTGTTGCAAACGTGAGTCCCGTCCTCGTAGAGCACCCACTCCGAGCCGGGGACGGCGTCGGCGATCTGCTTGGTTTCCTGCCAGGCGATCACGCGGTCACGCTCGCCGGTCACCACCAGGCAGGGTTGGCGCACTTGCTCGGCCACTCCCTCGAGGTTGAGCTCGCCGGCGCGCCGGCGAGCATCAGCTTCGTCCCTGGCGCCCGTGTGGTGGGCGATCGTCTCGCGGGTCAACTCGGGTATCGCCTCCCAGTTGGCTCCGAACTGAAACGGCCCGCTGACCCCGGCGATCGCTGTCAGGCGGGGCTCGTAGGCGGCGGCGCGGACCACGTAATAGCCGCCCAGGCTGACCCCCACGGCGCCGACGCGGCTTAGCTCGAGATCCGGGCGGTCGGCCACGGCGTCGAGGATCGCGCTCACCGCGACCTCGTAGTCGGGACGGATGTCCATCGCAAAGCCAACCTCGCCCTGTCCGGGGCCGTCGAGCGACAGCGTGGCCATGCCCCGGTGTAGAAACTCGCATTCCCACCGGTAGAACTCCTCCTTGGTCGAGTCCAAGCCCGGGATCAGGATGACCAGCGGGGCTGGTCTCGGGTCGCTGGGCCGGCGGAGGTTGGCCACCACTTGATTCCCGTCCAGGGGCGCCTCGATCCGCTCGGCGGTCGGATCCAGCAGCTGGTGGGCGGCGTACAGCGCGCGCATGGCCGCCCGGGTGTTGCGGCGGTTGCGCTCGGCGTCGAGCACCCACACGAACTTGGAGAAGTGAAAGCTCACCGCGGCCCGCAGATAGGCTTCGCCGGCGCTGCGGTGGTAACCGCGCTCGAGCGCGCGTTCGGCCAGCTCCACGTGGGTCTCGGCGGTGCCCGTCCACGCATCCAGCCATTCCTCCCAGCTCGAGATCGCGCCGGTTGTGCGGACGAAATCGTTGTAGTCCACGCCGTTGGCGATGAACCGCCCGGCCCAGTGCGTGATCGCGGCCTGGATGCGTGCGTCAGCCATGGCCCGGCCCAGCTGCGATGTGGGTGTCAAGTTTCAGCTCGCGCGCGATGTTGCCCTCAAGCACCGCGTGCTCGCCCCGATCGCTCAGGCCGGCCGCGCGCACCGTCTGCACGGGGTCAGGGTCGGCCATGTCAAAGGGATAGTCCGAGCCCAGCAGTACCCGCTCGGCGCCGACGGCGTCGATCAGGGCCGCCAAAAGCGCCGGATCGTGGGTGACGGTGTCGAAGCGAAACCGCCTGACCACGGCGTCTGCGGCGTTCGCCGCATCGGCCGGGGCCGGTCCGGCCGCCGCGACCTGCTGCTGGCCGTGGCGCAGGCGCCCACTCAGGGCCACGATCGCGCCGCCTCCGTGGGCGAGCAGGACGCGCAGGCGCGGATGGCGATTCATGGTTCCGCTCAGGATCAGGTGCGCGGCGGCGATCGTGGTCTCCATCGGATTGCCGACCAGGTTCCACAGGTAGTGCTCGGCAAACGTCGGTTCGGCAAAGCCTCGCGTCGTGGGGTGCACGAAGACGAGCGCGTCGCGGCTTTCGGCGGCGCTCCAGAAGGGGGCAAAGCGGGGGTCGCCGAGGTAGGCGCCGTTGACGCTGGCGGTGACCTCGACGCCGGCAAAATCGCCGCTCTCCATCAGCGCCTCGAGCTCGGCGGCGGCCAGCTCGGGATCCTGAAGCGGCACCCCGCCGAGGACCGAGACCCGCTCGGGCGCCCGCGCTCGCAGCCCGGCCAGTCCCCGGTTCTGAAGCCGACAACGCTCGAGTCCCGTCTCGGGCGCGACGTCGTAGAAAAGCAGGGGCACCCACGGGCAGAGCAGGACGCCGTCGATGCCGCGCATCGCTCGGTCGGCCAGGATCGCGTCGAGCTCGACGAACTCCTGGACCGCCGAGGTGATCCGGCGACCCTCGAGGGTCACGACCTGCTGACCACCCTCACGCTCAACGCTCGGCCGCCACGTTTCCCCCGGGTCCCGATCCCGGAGCAGCTCGGGAACGATGACGTGAGCGTGAGCGTCGATTACCGCCATCGCCACACCCTACTGCAAACGATTGCAGCTAGGACAGCATGGTCAGGAGCGGGGCGGCGCCGTCGAGCCCCGGATGACCAGCGACGCCTCGAGCAGGATTTCCTCGTTGGCCCGTGCCTGGTCACTGAGCTGCTCGAGCAGGAGCCCGGCGGCGACGGTGCCGATCTCGCGCTGCGGTACGCGCACCGAGGTCAGCGGCGGCCGCAGCCGCTCGATGAACGGCATGTCGTTGAAGCCCGTGACCGAGATGTCCTCCGGGCATCGCAGTCCGCGCGCCTCGAATGCGTCGTAGCAGCCGATGGCCACCCGGTCGTTGGCGGCGACGATCGCGGTCACCTCCGGCGAGCGGTCCAGCAGCTCGACGCAGGCCCGCGTTCCGTCGGTCTCGGTGAACGCCGCGCTGAACGAGATCTGCGCCGCTGGCGCGTCGAGGTCGTGGCGCGCCATCGCCGCCCGGAAGCCGAGATGCCGGCGATGGCCGGTGGAGACGTTCTGCGGACCAGCCACGTGGCCGATTTGCTCGTGCCCCAGTGCCACCACGTGGTCGACGGCCAGCGCGATGCCCTGGCGGTCGTCGACTGTCACCGCCGGCAGCGAGCCGTCCTCGAGGCTGCGATTGACGAGCACCATCGGGGCTCCGCCGGCGGCCGCCTCGGACAGCAGCTCGGTGTCCAGGCGGGCCGTGGCGGCGATGAAGCCGTCAACCTGCCGGGCCCGCATCGTCTCCATCTGCAGCCGCTCGCGGTCGGGGTCGTTGTCGGTGTTGACGATCAGCGAGGTGTAGCCGGCCTCTTCCAGCCTGTCTTCGATCCCGCGCATGATCGGCGGAAACAGCGGGTTGGTCAGGTCCGGGATCAGGACGCCGACGGTATAGGAGCGATTGGTCTTGAGCCCCCGCGCGATCGGATTGGGCCGGTAGCCGAGTTCCTCGGCGGCGCGCAGTACACGCTCGGCCGTCTCAGGATTGACGAGGGCACGGGTCTGCACATTCAGGGCCCGTGAAACCGTGCCCGGATGCACCTCAGCCAGACGGGCCACGTCCCGGATGGTCACGGCCGCACGCACCGGCGGGATCATGCCGTCAGCCCCGGGTGCTCATCGAGCCCCGGAGGTGGCATGACGCGGCGCCATCGCGCGAACCGGGTCCTCGCCGAGGTCGGACAGCATGACCATCGCGGCGTTGCGTCCCGGCCCTCCGGTGACCGAGCCACCGGGGTGGGTGGTGCCACCGGTCTGGTACAGCCCCGGGATCGGCATCCGGTGCTGGGCCCAGCCCGGCGCGGGGCGCAGAGCGCCGCTGTTGGCAACTCCCCGATCGCCGCCGTGGAAGGTCCCGTGCCACATGTGCGGATTGGCGTGCTCGAGGTCGACCGGCGAGACGATGAGCTCGGCCAGGATCTTGCCCTGGTCGAGGTTCGGGGCCGCCCGGCGCAGATGTTCAAGTTGCACAGCGGCGATCTCTGCGCGCAGCTCTGCCCACTCCTCGGGACCTCGGCCGGGGTTGTAGGGCTGCATGCCGAGGATCTTGAGCGTGTGGTGACCGTCGGGCGCGCGGCTCGGATCGGCGACGGTCGGGGTTGGGAACAGCAGCCACGCGCCATCGGTGACCAGGCGGCCCTCGACCACGTCGCGGCCCATGCGCAGGATGTCCTCGGGCCAACCTGAGACTCCGGCCGATACGCACTCGATGTGGCCGCCGTCGCGGGTCGGGTAGCGCGGCGGCTCGGTGGTGGCGTAATGCGCCGCAAAGGCGCTGACGCCGCCGTCGTAAGTCTCGATCGCATCGCGGAAGTCCTCGCCCCAGGCCGCCGCCGGGGCCATCGTCACCAGGTCCTTGACGTGGATCGTCGAGAGCACCGCTTCGCGGGCGAGGAAGCGCTCGCCATCGGCGCACGCGACGCCTGTGCAGCGCCCGCCCTCCACGATCAGCTCTGTGACCCGACGGCCACAGATGACCTCGCCGCCGTTGGCCTCGATCACCTCCACCAGCGCTCGCGCGAGCTCGCCCGATCCGCCCCGGGGCAGCGTCCAGCTGCGCCGCTGGCGGCCGAAGATGATCGAGTAGGCGAGCGGTCCTGAGCCCGCCGAGCCGACCGGCTGTCCGGTCTGGAAGGCCATCCACAGCATGAAGGCCCTGATGTGCCGGCTTTCGAACTCGTGCCGGACCACGTCCCAGGCGCTCAGCGCTGCTCGCCGTCGCCAGCGCGCCGCGCCCTCGCGGTCCTCGAGCATCTGATCGAAGCTAGGACCCCAGCCGACCGGGTTAAAGCGCTGGCGGCTGAATACGTCCTTGACGGCGTCGTACTCGGCCAGCATCCGCCGGTAGGCGATCGCGTCGGCGGCGCAGAACCGCTCGATCTCGGCGCACGTCCGCTCGAGGTCGAGCCACATGGTCATCGATTCGCCGTCCGGAAACACGACGTGGGCAACCGGATCGGGCTCGATGTACTCCAGCCCGTGCGCGGCGATCAGCCCCAGCTCGTCGTCGGCCAGCACCGGATTGGTCTGGATCAACGTATGGCCGGTGGAGCAGGAGTCGAGCTTGAACCCCGGGAGCAGCAACTCCTCAGAGGCGACGCCCCCGCCGGCCACGGGACGGGCGTCGAGGACCAGGCAGCGATGGCCGGCCCGGGTCAGATAGGCGGCGGTGATCAGGCTGTTGTGGCCGGC
>JBAVWI010000378.1:0-11980 GCA_049697735.1 Solirubrobacteraceae bacterium | reverse complement strand
CGGCCCGGGTGGTGGCCGCGATCGACGTCTACAGCGCCATGTCGCGCACGGCCGTGGACGCGCTCGCCACCGGCTATGGCCGGACGGACGGCGTCGTCGTTCCCGGCGGCGTTGACCTGGCCGCCTTCGCCCCCGCCCCCGCCCGCGCGCCGCGGCCCGTGATTCTCTTCTCCGGAGCAATCACCGAAGCGCGCAAGGGCGTTTCGGTTCTGCTCGCGGCGCTGCCCGCGGTGGCGACGGTGGAGCCCGACGTCGAGCTCTGGCTGTCCGGGCCCGGCGACGTCGAGCCACTTCTGGCCGCGGGTCCGGCAGGCGTCCGCGAGCGGGTTCGAGCGCTGGGCATCGGCGCCCCCCACGGGCAGTCCGAGCGCTACGGCCGGGCCTGGGTGACCTGCCTGCCCTCCACCCACGATTCCTTCGGGATGGCCCTGCTCGAATCACTGGCCTGCGGGACGCCGCTCGTCACCACCACCCATTCCGCCCCCCAGGAACTTGTCACCGAGGGCGTCACCGGCACCCTGTGCCCGCCTGGAGATCCCGCCGCGCTGGCGCAGGCATGCCTGCGCGGGCTGGCGCTGGCCCGGCGGCCTGAGATCGTCCCCGTCTGCCGGGCGGCGGCTGAGCCCTATGACTGGGACCGGGGCCTGGCCCCCCTGTGCGAGCGCCTCTACGCGCGGGAGGCCGGATAAGGTCCCGCTCCTGGTCAAGGTACTGATAACCGGAGCGGGCGGCTACGTCGGAGGGCGCCTGGTCGCGACCCTCTCGCAGGAGGGTGTGCTGGCCAGCGCGCTAGTGCGCGAGCCGGCCCGGTGGCTGAGCATCCCGCAGACCGTCTGTGACCTGTGCACAGTCGACACCGCTCAACTGGCGGCGGCGTGCGCGGGAGTTGACGCCGTCGTTCATCTGGCCGGCGAAGACGAGCTGGTGGCGGCGCGCATGCCCGAGGCCGCCCTCGGCGCGACCGTGCTCGCCTCCGAGCGGTTGGCCGCGGCGTGTCGGGCTGCGGACGTGCCCCGCATCGTTTACGTGTCCACCGTCCACGTCTACGGCGAGCGGATGCGCCCGGGCGCCACGCTCGACGAGGACATGCGGCCCGAGCCCCGCTCGGCGTACGCGATCTCGCGCCTGGCCTCCGAGCATGTGCTCGCGGCGCTGGCCGGGGAGCAGTGCGAGCGGATCGTCTTCCGGCTCACCAACTCGGTGGGGGCGCCGGCCCACCCGAGCGTCGACCGCTGGTCACTGGTGGCCAATGACCTGTCTCGTCAGGGGGCGCTGACCGGCCGCCTGCGGCTGCTCTCGTCAGGAGTGCAGTGGCGTGATTTCGTTGCCCTCGGTGACGTCTGCTCGACGATCGCCGCCGCCTGCGGAGCGGGTGGCCCCGACGCGCCCGGGCTGGCCCCCGGGACCTACAACCTCGGCTCAGGGGTCCCGGCCACCGTGCTCGAGCTGGCGGGTCTGGTCGCCGATGCGTTTGAGCGCCGCACCCGGGTGCGACCAGAGCTCGACGCGCCCGCGCCGCCCGACGTGCGCCCCGAGCCCTACCGGGTCTCGGTGGCCCGGCTGGCCGCCGCGGGTGTCGCCCCGGGCGACGGGCTGCGCGCGGCGATCGCTGAAACTGTCGACTTCTGCCTCGCCAACCGCGACGATCTGTAGCGGCATGCCCGAGATTCATGACGTCCGGGTCACCCCGCTGCGCCGGATCCCCGACGAGCGCGGGGCGATCTTGCCCATGCTGCGCGCCGACGACCCGGCCTTCGAGCGCTTCGGTGAGATCTACTTCTCACTCGTCTATCCCGGGGTCGTCAAGGGCTGGCACAGCCACCGCCGGATGACGCTCAACTACGCCGTCCCGGTCGGCATGGTCAAGCTCGTCTGCTGGGACGACCGCGAGGGCTCACCGACCCGCGGCGCTGTCCAGGAAATCCACCTCGGCGAGCTCGCCTACGCGCTGGTGACGATCCCACCGCTGGTCTGGAACGGCTTCAAGGGTGAGGGCCAGAGCGCCGCCCTGGTCGCCAACTGCGCCACCGAGCCCCATGACCCGGACGAGATCGACCGGCTGGATCCGTTCAGCGACAGCGTGCCCTACGACTGGGCTCTGCGCCATGGCTGAGGTAGCGCCGGGTCGCTTCGCCTTCGCGGAGTCACTGCGCACACGGGCGGCGCGGGGCACGATCATCAACACCGCCTTCACGGGCGCGCTCGGTCTCCTCACCCTGCTGCGGGGGTTCATGCTCGCCGTCTTCCTCACCCCCGGCGACTACGGCGTCTGGGGCGTGCTGGCCGTCTCCCTCTCGGCGCTGCTGTTCTTCAAACAGGCCGGTGTCGGTGACAGGTTCGTCCAACAGGAGGAAGCCGATCAGGTCGCCGCCTTTCAGCGCGCCTTCACCGTCGAACTTGTCATCACCGTTGGCTGTATCGCGCTCATCGCGGTGGCAGTACCGCTGCTGATCCTGGTCTACGACCTGCCCCAGCTGCTGTGGCCGAGCGTCGTGGTCGCTCTCACCCTGCTGGTATCGGTCTTCCAGGCCCCCCTCTGGGTGTACTACCGGCGCATGGATTTCCTGCACCAGCGACTGCTGGGAGCCGTGGACCCGGTGGTCGGCTTCGTGGCCTCGGTGCTCCTGGCCGTGGCCGGAGCCGGCTATTGGGCGTTTGTGGGCGGCATGGCCGCCGGCACCTGCGCCGCCTCGGCGGTGGCGGTGTGGCGCTCGCCGCTGCGCCTCGCCGTGCGCTGGGAGCCCGGGCTGCTGCGCTCCTACTGGTCGTTCTCGGCACCGTTGATGCTGGCCGGCTTGGCCGGCACCGTCATGGCCTGGAGCGCGACGCTGGCCGCCAAGCTCGATCTCGGCTTGGCCGCGGTAGGCGTGATTGCGCTCTCCTACAACGTTGTCAGCTTCACCGACAGCGTCGATCAGCTCCTCACCGGCGCGCTGTACCCGGCCATCTGCGCCGTGCGGGACCGAACCGAGGTGCTCTACGAGTCGCTGATCAAATCCAACCGTCTGACCCTGATGTGGGGCGTCCCCTTCGGGGTCGGCGTCTCCCTGTTCGGGGCCGACCTGATCAACCTCGTGATCGGCAGGCGCTGGCACGCCGCGATCCTGCTGCTCGAGGTCTACGGGATCACGGCGGCCGTCAACCACGTCGGCTTTAACTGGACGGCCTACTTCCGCGCCCTGGGCCGAACGCGACCGATCGCCGTGGTCACCGTCACCGCCGCGGTGATCTTCGTCGCGATCGGCATTCCGCTGTTGATCGCCTTCGGGCTGCCCGGGTTCGCCGTCGGGGTGGCCGCGCAGGCGCTGGGCGCACTCGTCCTGCGCGCCTACTACCTCGGTCAGCTGTTTCCCGGCTTTGGCTTTCTGCGCCACGCCGGGCGCGGCTTTCTGCCCACCATCCCGGCGACAGCGCTCGTGCTCCTGCTCCGCTGGCTCGCGCCCGGGTCGCGGACGCTCCCCCGGGCGCTGGCCGAGCTCGCCGCCTACGCGCTGATCACCGCCGTCACCACCTGGCAGCAGGAACGCAGCCTGCTCCGTGAGGCCTTCGGACACGTTCTCGGGCGGCCGGTGGCCGTGCCGAGCCTGTGACTACGCCCGGTGCGGGTCCTGTGCGTCGGTAACCGCTATCCGCCGTGGTCGCTCGGCGGCTACGAGACGACCTGGGCCGGGGCGGTGGCGGCGCTGCGCGGGCGCGGACACCAAGTCCGCGTCCTCACCACCCGCCCGGACCCGACCGACCGGGTCAGCTGCGCTCCGGCCCCCGCAGACGTCCACCGCGACCTCGGCTGGTACTGGCGCGCCCATGACTTCCCGCCCCTGCGCCTGCGCGCCTGCATGGCCCTCGAACGTGCCAACGCCGAGGTGTTCGCGGCCCATCGCCATGCCTTTGCTCCACACGTGGTGATGTGGTGGGCGATGGGCGGGATGTCGCTCTCGCTGCTCGAGCAGGCCCGTCGCGCCGGCCTCCCGGCGCTGGCCGTGGTCGGGGACGAGTGGGTCAATTACGGACCTGAGGTCGACGCCTGGAGCCGGCGCTGGCGAGGGACCGGACGGTGGCTGGCACCGGTCGCTTCCCGGCTGGCCGGAGTCCCGGCCCGGCTGCACCTCGAGCGCGCCGGGCAATGGTCCTTCAATTCCCTCTCCACGCTCGCGGTCGCCCGCCAGGCCGGCTGGCGGCTACCCGACGCCACCGTCGATCACCCGGGGGTTGCCGCCGAACGCTTCAGCGGCGTCCCGGCTTCTCCTGACTGGAGGTGGCGCCTGCTCTGCTGCGGGCGGATCGACCCCCGCAAGGGGATCGCGACGGCGGTGCGAGCCCTGGCCCAGCTGCCCGATCACGCGCGACTCACCGTGCACGGCGACGGCGACCCTGCCCACCTCGGCGAGCTCAGGGGGCTGGCCGACAGTCTCGGAGTCGGCGACCGCGTGTGCTTCAGCTCCGGACCCCGTGACGCGGTTGCCGGCGTGTACGCGAGCTGCGACGCCCTGCTCTTCCCGGTCAGCTGGCGCGAGCCCTGGGGGTTGGTCCCGCTCGAGGCGATGGCCGCCGGGCGCCCGGTGATAGCTGCCCGCCCGGCGGGTGGAACCGCCGAATATCTCGAGCCGGCGACCAACTGCCTGGCCTTTTCGCCCGGTCAGGCCGGGGAGCTCGCCGCCACCGTCATGCGCCTGGCCGGTGAGCCCGAGCTCCGGGGGCAGCTGGTGGCCGGTGGGCGGGTCACCGCGGCCCGGTTCACCGAGCAAGCCTTCCACGCTGCACTCGAGCGGCGGCTCGCCGCAGCGGTGGCGCGGGGGCCACTGGCGTGAGCTCTCACGGCTCGCGTCCCTCGGTTTCGGTGGTCGTCCCCTTCGCCGGCGCCGACCACGAGCTCGAGGCGGTGCTGCAGGCGCTCGGATGCCTGGCTCTGACCCTCGCGCCCGGTGACGAGATCCTGCTGGCCGACAACGGGCCGGCCGCCGAGCGGGCGGTGGCCTTTCCGGCCAGCGTCCGACGGGTGCTTGCCGCCGGGGTCCGGGCACCCGGTGCGGCCCGTAACCGCGGCGCCGCCGAGGCCCGCGGGGACTGGCTCGTGTTCCTCGACGCCGACGCCCGGCCGCTCCCGGGCCTGCTCGAGGCCTACTTCACGCCCGCCCCCGATCCGGACACCGCCGTCCTGGCCGGCGGCATCCGCGACACGCCGGGCGGCAACACGATGGCGGCTCGCCTCAGCGCCGGGCGAGGACAGATGAGCCATGAGACGACCCTGTTGCGGGCGGGCACCCCCTACGCCCAGACCGCCAACTGCGCGGTCCGCCGCGCCGCGTTTGCCGGCGTAGGGGGATTTGCCGCCCAGGCCCGCTTCGGCGAGGACGCCGATTTGTGTTGGCGCCTGGCCGCGGCCGGCTGGGCTCTCGAGGTCCGCGCTGGCGCGCTGGTCGAGCACGCGACCCGGAGCTCGCTGCCCGCCTTGCTGACCCAGGTTGCCGGTCACGGCGCCGGGGCGGCGTGGCTGGAGAGCCGCTATCCCGGCGAGTTTGCGGCGCCGGGGGCGAGCGCACTGACCCGGCGCTGCACCCGCTCCGCGCTGACCGCCGGCGCCGCGCTGATCCGGGGGCGCCGGCCGGCGGCTGCCGGGGCGGTGATCGAGCTGCTCGAGACGCTTGCCTTCGCGGTCGGGCGCCGGCTGTCAAACCGCCCCCGACGACTTAGGATGCGCACGTGGCGCCACTCGTCTCCGTAGTGGTCTCCACCTACAACCGCCCCGAGCGGCTCGCGCGGCTGCTCGAGGCCCTGCGCGTCCAGACCCTGACCGCAGACAGCTTCGAGGTGGTCGTGGTCGACAACGGCTCAGATCCGCCGACCCGTTTTGCCCTCGGACGTGAGCAGGCTCGTGGCGAGCTCCGTCTGCGCAGGCTGCGGCTTGAGACCACGGCCGGTCCCGCCGGGGGACGCAACCAGGGCTGGCAGCAGGCGGCAGCGCCCCTGGTCGCCTTCACCGACGATGACTGCCGGCCCGCCCCGGGATGGCTCGGGGCTCTACTCGCCGCCGCCACCGAGCACCCCGGGGCCGTGCTCCAGGGACCGACGCTCCCGGCCCCCGACGAGCTGCACCGGGACGGGCTGCTCTCACACACGGTGCGGATCGAGCGGCTCGGCCCCCAGTACGAGACCTGCAACATCGCCTACCCGCGCGCGCTGCTTGAGGCGCTCGGGGGCTTTGACGAGCGCTTCGGGCGCCGGCCCGCGGGCGAGGACACCGACCTCGCCTGGCGGGCGATCGCCGCCGGGCGCGAGACCGTGTTCGTCCCCGCCGCGGTCGTCCATCACGCCGTGGAGCCGATCGGCGTGGCGGGCATGCTGCGTCGCGCCGCCCGCTGGAGCGCGGTTGTGCGCGTGTTCGCAGACCATCCGGCGACGCGGTCGATGCTCTACCGGGGCCGGTTCTGGAACGTCTGGCATTACCTCCTCTACCGCTCGC
This sequence comes from Solirubrobacteraceae bacterium, assembly GCA_049697735.1. GTDB lineage: Bacteria > Actinomycetota > Thermoleophilia > Solirubrobacterales > Solirubrobacteraceae > Palsa-465. The sequence goes on along the minus strand of JBAVWI010000378.1, from coordinate 5,520 downwards.
TGATCGCCGTCGCCGGACCGCCCTGGCTGCGGCGGCTGCTCATCACCCGTCACCTGCTTGCCCTGCGCCGCCGCGCCCGCCTGCACTCCGTCAGAACGGGGGCCGGCGCCGGGGCGGTGGCCTTCCTGCTCGTCCACGACGCGATCGAGTGCTGGGCGGTGGCGCGGGGGGCGATCCGATACCGAACCCTGGTCCTGTGAGCCCGCGGCATGCACCCCGGCCCAGCGACGCGCGCTCGGGGGTAGCGCGAGCGGTGGCGGCTAGCCCGAGGCGGCGGCGCCGAGCCCGATCGGGCAGCTGACACCCGTCCCGCCCAAGCCGCAGTAGCCCCACGGATTCTTGTGGAGGTACTGCTGGTGGTATTCCTCGGCGTAGTAGAACGGGTGGGTGGCGGCGGCTTCGATCTCGGTGGTTATCTCGGGAAAGCCGGACCCGCGCAGGCGCTCGGCGTAGGCGGCCCGTGAGGTCTCGGCGAGCGCGCCGGCCGCTTCGGACTCGTAATACAGGGCCGAGCGATACTGGCTGCCCACGTCGTTGCCCTGGCGCATGCCCTGTGTGGGATCGTGGTTCTCCCAGAACAGACGGAGCATGTTCTCGTAGGAGGTCTGGGCGGGGTCAAACACGACAAGTACCGCCTCGGTGTGGCCGGTGCGTCCGCTGCACACCTCCTCGTAGGTCGGGTTGGGGGTGAACCCGCCCGCGTAGCCGACGGCGGTGGTGTAGACGCCGGGAGCCGTCCAGAAGACCCGCTCGGCACCCCAGAAGCAGCCCATGCCGACCACCAGCTGCTGAAAGCCCTCCGGAAACGGGGGGGTCATCGGGGTTCCGAGCACGGCGTGGCGGTCAGGTACGGGCAGCGGCTGCTCACGGCCGGGAAGGGCGGCGGCAGGATCAATCGTTGAAGCCTTGGCACGTAGTCCGAACATGCTCTTCAGGTTACGACACCGCCGCCAAAAGTCAGAAACGTGGCGTCCCCGGCCGGGGGCTGGGCTAGCCGCCGGCTACGGCGGGCAGGATTGTGATCTCGTCACCGTCCTGCACCTGGGTGTCGAGGCCATCCATGAAGCGGATGTCCTCGCCATCGACGTAGACGTTCACGAACCGACGCAGGCCGCCGTCCTCGGCGATCCGGCTGCGCAGTTCGCCAAAACGGGCGTAGAGCGCATCTAGCACCTCGCCGACCGTGCTTCCCTCAACCGAGGCCTGTGACTCGCCACCGGTCGCCTCGCGCAACTGGGTGGGGATCTTGACTTTCACCGCCATGGCTGCGCCATCCTATGCCAGAGCGCCGACGTTGGCATTGGCGCGCTCGAAGGACTCGACGTTGGCGTCGATTTCCCAGGTTTCGAAGGTGCCCCGGGCGACGTCGAGGGTCTTGAGCCCCTCGCCGGTGATGTAAAGGACCACCCGCTCAGAGGGGTCGATAATCCCCCGCTGGGCCAGCTTGGCCAGCACGGCGGTGGTCACGCCGCCGGCGGTCTCGGTGAAGATCCCGGTCGTCTGGGCCAGGAGCTTGATGCCGGTGCGGATCTCGTCGTCGGTCACAGACTCGATCGTGCCCCGGGTGCGGCGGGCAAGATCGAGCGCGTAAGGGCCATCGGCGGGGTTACCGATCGCCAACGACTTGGCGATCGTGTCGGGCTTGACCGGGCGGCAGAAGTCCTGGCCGTCGGCAAACGCAGTTGCCACGGGCGAGCAGCCCGTGGCCTGGGCGCCGTGGAAAACCGGGAGCTGACCCTCGAGCAGGCCGACGTCGATCCATTCCTGAAAGCCGAGGGCGATCTTGGTGAACAGCGAGCCCGACGCGATCGGAGCGACAACGCGGTCGGGGAGCTCGAAGCCCAGCTGCTCAGCGGTCTCGTAAGCGAGCGTCTTTGAGCCCTCGGCATAGTAGGGCCGCATGTTGATGTTCACGAATGCCCACTCGTGTTCGCCGGAGAGCTCGGTGCAGAGGCGGTTGACGTCGTCGTAGTTGCCCCGCACCGCGACCAGATGGGTCCCGTAGATGCCGGTGGCCAGCACCTTCTGCTCCTCGAGGTCAGAGGGGATGAACACGTAGGACTCGAGTCCCGCGGCGGCGGCGTGGGCGGCGACAGCATTGGCCAGGTTGCCGGTCGACGCGCAGGCGATCGTCTCAAAGCCGAGCTCGCGCGCCCGGGCCAGGGCGATCGATACGACCCGGTCCTTGAAGGAATGCGTCGGGTTGGCGGCGTCGTTCTTGACCCATACCTCCTCCAGGCCCAGTGCCGAGGCAAGCCGGTCGGCCCGCAGTAACGGCGTCCACCCGGCGGGCAGGGTCCCCGCCGGCGGAACCGGCACGGGCAGGAAGTCGACATAGCGCCAAAGCGACTGGGGCCCGGCCTGGATCCGGCGCTTCAGCGCGGCCGGGTCGGCACCCGCACGCGACGCGTAGGCGACCTCGAGGGGGCCGAAGCACCGCTCACAGACGTAACGCGCGTCAAGCGGATAGGTGGTCTGGCATTCCTTACAGCGAAGCGACTCTGGCGGCATATGTGAAAAACCTCCGCCGGGGTCTGTGGTCGGAGGTCGGGAAACCGCCCTTTCCACATCTCCCAGGCCTTTTGTAGTTGGAGCCTGATGGAATTGGCACCGTTCCCTTGCGGGCGGTTGCCGGGGTTTCTAAGGGCCATTTCCCTCCACCCCTCTGGATGCGTACTGCTATGTGCAAGGCATCATATCGGACGTGCCGCTCGATCCTGTGTCACCTCGTCGCGTAACGCCCGGCTCCAGCTGGTGTTGAGCAACGCGAAATGACGGCGGCAACGGATCCCCTCGAACGTTTGCAGGCGGTGCTCGAGCTCGAGGGCGGCTCGACGCCGTCCCGGCGCATGCTGATCATCGTCAACCCCTACGCCACCACGGTCTCTGACCGGCTCAAGAACCTCGTCGTGTACGCGCTGCGCGGCCGCTACGAGGTCCACGCTGTCGACACCGAGGCGCGCGATCACGCCACTGAGCTGTGCCGCGAGGCCGCGCGCGAAGGCTACGACGTGGTGGTGGCCTTCGGCGGCGATGGAACCGTCAACGAGGCCGCCAACGGGCTCGTGGGCTCAAACACACCCCTCTACTGCCTGCCCGGCGGACGGACCAACGTCTACTGCCGGATGCTCGGCATCCCCACCGACGTTGTCGACGCGACCGAGCACCTCCTGGGTCTCGCCCACGATTGGCACCCTCGCCGGGTCGACGTCGGACTCGTCAACGACCGCTATTTCCTCTTCTCGGCCGGGGTCGGCCTCGACGCCAGCGTCGTCGAGCGGGTGGATGCCCATCCCCGTCTCAAGGTGCGCCTCGGCGAGTGGTACTACGCCTGGACCGGGGTGCGGACCTTCAATCGCCATTACCTGATCCGGCCGCCCCGGCTCGAGTCCGTGTTCGGCGACGAGACGGTGACCGGTGTGACAACGATCGTCCAGAACGCCGAGCCCTACACCTACTTCGGTGAGCGGCCGGTCAACATGGGCGAAGGCGCCAGCCTGGAGAGCGGCGATCTGGCCGGCATCGTCCTCCGGCGCGCGAGCCCGATCGACGTCCTGACCATCACCTGGCGGGCGCTGTCGCAGCGGGCCCGTCTCTCCCGCCACCGTCGTGTGCACCCGTTCAGCGGTGTCGACCGGTTTCGGGTCGCCTCGCTCGATGACCGGGCTCTCCCCCTGCAGGTGGACGGCGACTACATCGGCGAGGTCAAGGAGGCCGCCTTCTCCACCCGGCCGGGCGGGATCCTGGTCGTCTCCTGATGCCCTCGCGCATGCCCCTGCGCGTGGTCATCACCTCTCTCCTGCTCGCTGTCGCCCTGGCGATGGCCGCGAACGCCGGTGCGACCCGCAGCGGCGCCCCCGCTCCGGTCCCCATGGTGGCCGGGTGCCGCGTCCTACCAGCCGATAACCCCTTCAACCAGCGCGTTGACCAGCTCCCGGTGGCAGCTGACTCGACCTCGGTCCTGGCTCGGATCGGGCTCAGCGCGCATGTCCATCCCGACTTCGGGACCGTCTACAACGGCGCCCCCAACGGGATCCCCTTCACCGTCGTCTCCGATCCGGTCCGCCGCCTGCCGGTCCGCTTCACCTACGCCTCGGAATCAGACGGGCACCGATACCCGCTGCCGCGGGGCGTGGCCATCGAGGGCGGCCCGCAGGCAGGCGGCGACCGGCACGTGCTGGTCCTCGACCGGACCACGTGCACCGACTATGAGCTCTTCGACGCCCGGCCCCACAAGGGCTACTGGAGCGCGGGATCGGGCGCGATCTTCCACCTCAACTCCGACCACCTGCGCCCCGCCGGCTGGACCTCGGCCGACGCCGCCGGACTACCCATCCTCCCCGGCCTGGCACGCTACAGCGAGGTCGCGGCGGGCGCGATCGACCACGCCCTGCGCTTCACCGCGTCCTGCACGGGCCCGCGCTACGTGTATCCCGCCCGCCACATCGCCACCAGCTGTGCCGGCCCCAACGCCCCGCCGATGGGCCTGCGGGTCAGGCTCAGGGCGGGGGTGAACATATCGGGTCTTCCCCAGCAGGCCCGCGTTGTCGCCCAGGCGCTCAAGCGCTACGGATTGATCCTGGCCGACAACGGCTCGCCGTGGTACATCTCGGGCGCGCCTGATCCGCGCTGGAACGACTCCGCGCTGCACGAGCTCAGCCGGCTGCGCGGCAGCGACTTTCAGGTCGTGAACACGAGTTCCCTGCCCCACCCCGGACGCTGAGCGCGCCGGGGGGCGAAACCGGGGCCGCCCCGGGCTCTTCCATGGTGTGGATGAGGCAGACCTTCGGCTGCTCGCCTTCGCCGCCGAGCATCGGCTCGTGCTTGCCGCGCACGCCCAGACGCTGCTCGGGATCTCGGCGCGCGCGGCGGGGCGGCGCCTGCGGGTCCTGGCCGAAGCCGGCCTTCTGCGCTCTGAGCGCAGGCTCGCCGGGCTGCGCTGGTATCAGATCGACCGCGCCGGGCTGGCCGCGATCGGGAGCTCGCTGTCGCGCCCCCGCGACGTCGACCTGGCCACCTACGAGCACGACATCGGCCTCGCCTGGCTGTGGCTGGCGGCTGACCGCGGGGCCCTGGGAGCGACGCGGGCGCTCGTCTCCGAGCGCCAGATGCGCTCCGCCGACGGTCGCGCCGAGCGCTTCTCGGAGCCGTATGGAGTTCGCGTCCCCGGGTCCGGGCCACGGGGCGGCGAGCGGAGGCATTACCCCGACCTTGTCCTCGAGACAGCCAGCGGACACCGGGTCGCCATCGAGCTCGAGCTGGGCTCCAAGTCCCCGAGCCGGCGCGAGGAGATTCTCGGCGGCTACGCGATCGATGCGCGCTTCGATGCTGTGCTCTATCTCGTGGATCGTCCCGAGGTCGGGCGGGCGATCGAGCGATCAGCCGCGGCTGTCGGGGTCAGCGATTTGGTTTCAGTTCAGCGGGTGGCCTTCGGCCCGGGTGCCGGCGGGATCTCGCGGGGACGCACCGCCGAGGCGGCGGCCAGCCGGGCGGCGGGCAGCCGGGCGGCGACGTCTGGGC
>JBAVWI010000377.1:0-1977 GCA_049697735.1 Solirubrobacteraceae bacterium | reverse complement strand
CACATGTTCGACGCCGTGATCGCGCTCAGCGGCTGCGACAAGACGATCCCCGCGACCGTGATGGCGCTCTGTCGTCTGGACCTGCCCAGCGTGATGCTCTATGGAGGCTCGATCATGCCCGGCCTCTACCACGGCGAGCGGGTGACGATCCAGGAGGTGTTCGAGGCCGTCGGCGCCTTCTCGGCCGGGCGCATCACACAAGACGAGCTCACCGAGCTGGAGGACGTCGCCTCTCCGGGAGCGGGCGCCTGCGGAGGTCAGTTCACCGCCAACACGATGGCGATGGCCTTCGAGGTGCTCGGCATCTCGCCGTCCGGCTTCTCGATGGTTCCGGCCGAGGCGGCAACCAAGGCCGAGGTCGCGCGCGATGCCGGCGCGCTGGTCATGGAGGTTCTCAAGCAGGGGCTGAGGCCTAGCCAGATCATCACCCGCGAGAGCCTCGAGAACTCGATCGCCGCCATCGCCTGCAGCGGCGGCTCGACCAACGGCGTCCTGCACCTGCTGGCGATCGCCAAGGAGATGGGCATCGAGCTCTCGATCGATGACTTCGATGAGATCAGCGAGCGCACTCCGCTGCTCTGTGATCTGAAGCCCGGCGGGCAGTACGTCGCCCCCGATCTCTACGAGGCCGGCGGCGTGCCGCTGGTCATGGCTCGCCTGAAGGAGGCGGGTCTCCTCAACGAGGCGGCTCTCACAGTGACGGGCAAGACGATCGGTGAGGTCGCCGCCAGCGCCCAGGAAAGCCCGGGTCAGAAGGTCGTCCGGCCCCTGTCTGACCCGATCAAGGCCACCGGCGGCCTGGCCATCCTGCACGGCAACCTGGCCCCCGACGGCTGCGTGGTCAAGCTGGCCGGCTACGAACGCCGCTCGCAGAGCGGCCCGGCTCGCGTGTTCGAGGGCGAGGAGGATGCCATGCGGGCCGTCACCCAGGGCACGGTCAAGCCCGGGGACGTGGTCGTGATTCGCAATGAGGGGCCGGCCGGCGGACCCGGCATGCGCGAGATGCTCGCGGTCACGGCGGCCCTGGTCGGCGAGGGGCTCGGCGAGGAGGTTGCGCTGATCACCGACGGCCGCTTCTCCGGGGCCACTCGAGGTCTCATGGCCGGCCACGTCGCCCCCGAGTCGATCCGCGGCGGCCCCATCGGGCTGGTCCGCGACGGTGACCGGATCACCCTTGATGTCCAAGCCCGCCGGCTCGACGTTGATCTTTCCGACCAGGAGCTCGCCGAGCGCGCCCGCGCCTACCAGGCGCCCGAGCGTCCCTACCCCGGCGTCGCCCTGGACAAGTACGCGCGGTTGGTCTCCAGCGCCGCTGACGGCGCCGTAACACACTGAACATAAAGCCGGGCGAAACCAACGCCCCGTGGAGAGTGTTTTTGCGCCTGTGCGCTCCGTTTCGCGCCCGAAGGGGTATGACGCGCACGTCTCGTCCATCCACAGAGGAGAAGAAAGATGTCGAAGAACTCACGCCTGGCCGCGGCCATGGCCAGCACCCTGGCGGTCACAGCGCTCGTCGCTGCGCCGGCAGTCGCGACCAAGGTCGGCTCTGGTGCGCCCCAGAAGGACAGCGGCACCACCTATGCGTCGATCACCCACACCAGGGGCAACCTTCAGATTGCCGCCGGGAACAACTACGACAAGGTCCTCGGCGAGGGCACGGTCTCCTACCAGCTCAAACTGCTGCCGGCTGGTAACGGCACCGTGAGCGTGAAGGTCCCCAAGGTGGTCCTGTACACGACCACGGGCTCGCTGACCGGGACCGCGAGCGCGACCGTCACCGCCAGCAACAGCACACAGACGATCACCAACGGCAAGCTCAACCTGACCAAGGGGGCCGGCAGCCTCAAGGGGCGCCACTTCACCGGCACCTTCACCGGCGCGTCGGACCTGGCCAAGAACTTGATCACGTTCAAATATAAGGGCACCCTCAGCTAGGAGCCCGATTAGTGCGGCCGGCGGCTCCGCGCATCCCAGCGC
>JBAVWI010000376.1:0-4581 GCA_049697735.1 Solirubrobacteraceae bacterium | reverse complement strand
GGCCAGGGCGGCGCTCGAGCTCGACCCGGCCCGGGTGGGAGATCCCTCGCGCCCGGAGCTGTGAGATCGCCCGCGCCTGGTGGTGGCGCGCGAGCGGGCCGGCGAGCTGCTGCTGCGGACCGACCCGCGGCTGGCCAGCGAGCTGGCCGCTGATCGACTCGCCCCGCTGGACGGACTCTCGGTCGGGTCGCGCCAGCGCCTGCTGGAAACGCTGCAAGTGTGGCTGGCCGAGCAGGGACGGCTGGGTCAGGTCGCCCACCGTCTGGGGATCCATCCCCAGACGGCGCGTTACCGCCTCGGCCGTCTGCGCGAGCTGTTCGGCGAGTCCCTCGACGATCCCGACGCCCGGTTCTGGCTCGAGCTGGCCCTTCGCGCGGCGCCCGATGGTGCCACCCCACCCGAGGCGCCGCCGCGGGGCTAGGCCTCGGCGCTAGGCCGCGGTCTGGGGTTGGGGAGCCACCGGCTCGGGCTCAGGGGCCGGGACCGCGGGGCCCAGCGCCCCAGCGGCGATCTCGTCAGCCCAGGCGTAGACGATCGGGACCTGGTAGCGCCCCGAGTTGCGGGCCCGGAACTCGATCATCTCGGGACCGTCCCAGTAGCGGTACCAGTCGGTCTTGCTGTCCACCCACGTCATCTGGGTGATCTTGTAACGATCGTCGTTTGAGACGTGCACCTGGTACTGCGTGGCTCCGTAGCGCAGGGCCAGAGGAGCGATCGCGGCCACCTCGGCGGCGAAGGACTCCTGACGCAGCACTGTCGCATACCACGACACCCAAATCAGATCGGCCATCAGCGGGCCTCCTCGTCTCGTTGGCTGACCATCTCGGTCCCGGTCACGCGCCGACCTCGGCTGACCATCTCGGTCCCGGTCACGCGCCGACCTCGGCGCGGATGGCGCCGGGTCCCTCCGCGGTCCGGCCCTGGCCCTCGGCGCTGGCGCCGACCAGGATGGCGATCTTGCCCAAGTGCTGGTTGTCGCGCAGGAGCTGGTGGGCCTCAGCGACCCCCTCGAAGCCCATCGTCCGCCAGAGCACGGGCCGGATCTTTGACTCCTCGATCAGCTCGTTGGCCTTGTTGGCCTCCCACGCGTTGGCGAAGTGCGAGCCGAGGATCTCCTTCTGGCGCATCCACAGATAGCGCACGTCGAAATCGAGCTGGTAACCGGAGGTGGCGCCGCAGATGACGACCTTGCCGAACGGCTTGACACACAGCACCGAGGTGGGGAAGGTGGCCCTGCCGACGTGCTCGAAAACGATGTCCGGTGGCCCGCCGAGCATCTCCGAGACGGCCTTGGTGAAGCGCCGGGACTCCTTGAAGCGCGCCTTTTCCTCCTCGGCGCTCTCCCCGCCGCGGCGCATCATGCCGTCGAAATCGGAGCGGTCGATGAAGCCGACCGCGCCCAGCGCCTCGATCAGGCGCCCCTTGTCGGGGCTGGAGACGACGCCGACCGCGTCGGCGCCGCTGATCGCGCACAGCTGGGTGGCGAACACGCCCAGTCCGCCGGCGGCGCCCCAGATCAGCACCTTGTGACCGGCCTGGAGGCGGCAGCGGTCGATCAGCATCCGGTAGGCGGTGAAGTAGGTGAGCCCGTAGGAGGCCGCCTCCTCCCAGGCCAGGTGGGCCGGCTTGGGGAGCAGCTGTTGGGCCTGCACCTTGCAGAACTGGGCAAATGAGCCCCAGCTGGTCTCGTAGCCCCAGATCTGCTGGCTGGGGGCGGCGAGCGGATCGAGGCCGTGGACCTCGGGATCCTCGTAGGAGGCCTGGTTGCAGTGCACGACTACCTCGTCGCCCGGCTTCCACCGCGTAACGCCCTCGCCGACCTTCCAGACGATCCCCGAGGCGTCGGAACCGCCGATGTGGTGGTCCTCGTTGGGGTGGTAGCGAAAGACCGAAACCGGCTCGCCGAGCGACGCCCACACGTTGTTGAAGTTCACGCCTGCCGCCATCACCCGGACGACGACCTCGAAGGCGCCGGGCTCAGGAACCTCCATCTCCTCGAGCTGGAAGGCGTCGACCGGCTCGCCCTGCCGCTCTTCGCGAATCACCCACGCGGCCATGGTGGCGGGCAGCTCACCAGGCTCGGTCTCGACATTTGCGACTTGGCTCAGATCGACAGCCACGCGGATCAGCACCTCATTGTCGTTGGGCGGCGGGAACGGGATCGTACCCGTGGGGAGCCCGCAGGATAATCGGCGCGTCAGGCGACGAGGTCGGCGGCCAAGCTCTCGGTCTGACCTACGCCTCGCGGAGCGTCAGCCCCTAGGGCTGGAGCAGGCTGTTGCTCGAGCTGGTGCGCTCGTGCCCGATGTGGATCGAGGCGGAGCGAATCGCGGGAGTCTGGGAGAGCTGGGCATCAGTGCCGCGCCCGGCGGTCGAGATCGTGTAATCACCGGGTCGGAAGTCGACCGCGACCTGCGTGGTGCCCTGGGGGTTGATCGGCGCTGTGCTGGCCAGCGGCTGGCTCTGACCTGATTTCGAGATCGCGAGCGCCTCGGCGCTACTGGCCTGATTGGTGACGATGAAGACCACCGGGCCGGCGCCGACAGACTGGGGGGAGACCGACACGCGGGCATTGTCGACGTACACGGTGAGGTTGACCGGAATTGGCACCCGCAGCTTGGTGGGCGACTGGCCGCCCACGCTTCCGCAGGCGGTAAGGACGAGTGTGCTCGCCCCGACGATGGCGATCCTCCTGATACGCATTCCCGAGCCGGCTCTCCTCTCCGGGATCGCCTTGTGCAACCGCGACGGTCACCTTTACGGTCGATCCGCGGGGAACCCTATACAACCAGCGAGTTTGCGACTAGGGCCGCGACTCGGAAATCTCAACCTCGCGAGTTGCCAGTGACTCGCGCTCGCTCTCGAGACGGCGCAGCTCGGCTTGCAGCTCATCCCAGAACTCTGGCTCGAGCCGCTCGTACTCCTCACCGCTGATCTCACGCAGGCGCTCGCTGTACGAGCTCCAAGCCTGCCGAGTTTCGGCGTCCAGCTCCTGCAACTGTTCAACATCGGGTGCGACGGGCATGGGACCGGGCTCCTTCCCTAGGGGGATTGATCCGATGCTACCCCCGTCGGCGGTCGTGAAGTCACTGGCGACACGCGTGTCGTGCAGGCCGTCTTGCACGCCGTCCGGTGCGGTGCGTATCACGGGTAGGCGTGGAACTGCTCGCCGCCCCTCTGAACACGATGGAATTCCTCGCCGTCGACACCGAGACCAACGGCTTGGGCGGGGATGCCTGCGAGATCACCGAGGTGGGCGCGGTTCTCGTGGGAGGGGGAGAGCTGCACGACCGCTGGAGCTCACTGGTTCGCCCCAGCGCCCCCCTCCGCCGCGGCATCCAGCGCTTCACCGGCATCAGCCAGGCGATGGTCGATCGGGCGCCGTGGCCCGACGAGGTGCTGCCGTCGCTGGTGCAGCGGCTTGAGGGGCGCGTGATGGTGGCCCACAACGCCGCCTTCGACGCCCGGGTCCTGCGCCAGGCGTTCGAGCGCCTGGGGCTGGACTGGCCCGATCCGCCCGTGCTCTGCACCGCCGCCCTGGCCCGGGTGATGCTGCCGCTTCAGCGCGAGCGGCGCCTGACCGTCCTCGCCGACGCGCTGGGAATCGAGGTCCGCCAGGCCCACCGGGCGCTGGCCGACGCCGAGACGTGCGCGCGCGTGCTCTGCGCGCTGTTCCCGCGGCTGTGCGCGCACGCCTCCACCGTGTCAGAGGCGATCGCCGCCCTCGCCCCGCGACGGCCCTCACGCCGGCGGTCTCGCCCCCGCGCCGGCCACGGCCAGCTTCCCCACCCGACCACGGACGTACGGCCGGACTTCGGCGAGCTGCCAAAGGACCCGGGCGTCTACCTGTTCCGCGACCGCGACGGCCGAATCCTCTACGTGGGCAAGTCGGTCTCGATCCGCAGCCGGGCCCGGGCTCATTTCGCCCCCTCGGCCGCGCCGGCGCGGTGGACCGCCCACGCCGCTGTGGTCGACTACCAGACCACGGCTTCCGAGCTCGGCGCGCTCGTGCTCGAGAATCGGCTGATCAAAGAGCTGGCCCCACCGGGCAACCAGCGGCTCACCGGCCGCGACGACCGGCTGGTCTACATCCGCTGCCGGCTCGACATCCCCTATCCGATCCTCGAGGTCGGGCCCCATCCCGCCGCCGGCCATGCCGTCACGATCGGACCTATGCGAGGGCGGAGGTTGGCGCTGGAATTGGTCGAGCAGCTCGACTCGCTGTTCGGCCTGCGTCACTGTGGCCGGCGGCTCGTGCGCCGGGATCACCCCTCGGCCTACGGCCAGATGGGACGCTGCCTGTCGCCGTGCCTGGGCGACCTGGACCCCAACCTCTATCGCCGTCGGCTCGACGAGGTGCTGCGGATGTTCCTCAGCGACGATGCCGCCCGGCCGCTGCTTGACCATGTCGAGCGCCAGATGCACCACGCGGCTTCTGAGCAGCGGTTCGAGCGGGCCGCCGCTCTGCGGCGGCGCCGGCGGCGGCTGGACACGGTGCTCGGACGCCTCGGTGGAGTGCTCCGCGCCACCCATGCCCAACCTCGCTTGCTGCTCGTCCCCCATCCGAGCCGTGATGAACGC
>JBAVWI010000375.1:0-3446 GCA_049697735.1 Solirubrobacteraceae bacterium | reverse complement strand
GGCGTGGTGTTCGCCGCCGCGATCGCGATCAGCGCGCCACAGAGCACCAGCCCGGTGAGGCCGACCGCCCCACGGCGGCTGTTGCGCAGCGCTTCGCGGCTCCCGAGACCAGGGCCTCTGCCCAGCTCAACGCCGGCGCTGTTGGGGGTAGCGCCCAGCGGGCCGCGAACACTCATCGATTAGAGGATGCCCGTCTCGGAACCAACTGCCGTTTGGGCAACATTGCAATTACGTTAGCCAAACCGATTGCGCTTATGTGGACCCGACACGGGCGCCCGATCGAGCCAGGGCAGCCCGTGCGCTGCGCCTCAGGGTCGGGACGCTGAGCATGGCCTCCAAGGCGATCCGCGACGACATCTTGCTCTTACCGGCGACCCGGTCGCTGAAGACAATCGGCACTTCGCGCACGGTGAAGCCAGCCAAGATGGCCCGGTAAGTGACCTCGATCTGAAAAACATAGCCCTCGGCGCGGATGCTGCCGAGGTCGATGGCCTCGAGGACCTCACGGCGAATGCACTTGAAGCCACCGGTCAAATCGCGGACGTGCACGCCCAGAATCAACCGAGCGTAGATTCCTCCGCCGCGACTTATCAGCCGCCGGACCAGGCCCCAGTCGCGCACGCCGCCGCCGGCCACATAGCGCGAGCCGAGCACGAGGTCGGCCTGATCCGCGGCGGCGATCAGCGCCGGGAGATAACGGGGGTCATGCGAGAAGTCCGCGTCCATCTCGATCACGCGCTCGGCGCCACTGCGCAGCGCGTGCCCGAAACCGGCCAGGTAGGCCTGGCCGAGGCCACCCTTGCCGGTGCGGTGCAGAACCTCGAGGACCGAGATCTCCTCGGCGAGCGCATCGGCGATGCCCCCGGTCCCGTCAGGCGAGTTGTCGTCAACCACCAGGATCCGGTGCTGATCCGGTACGGCGCGCTCGAGCTCGGGGACCGAGGCGCGCACGATCTGCTCCAGGTTGGAGGCCTCGTTGTAAGTGGGAATGATTAGCCAGACGGCTGCAGCCATGGGATCGGAGCGTATTGACTGGGTCGGGTGTCGCCCCGACGGCGTGCCTGCGGACACCGCTCGCTGCCCTCTAGCACTGCAGGCGACGTCGTAAGGCGCAATCATCTGCGCCGCAGGCAACACCCCGAGGCTGTTAGATGAGCGACACGGACACACTAGATCGCCAGGAGCCCGCCGCTCGGACCCTCGCGCGCCCCCAGCTGGGGGCCGGAAGGCTCGACCCGGAGATCTACCGCCGCCGCCGCGGCGGTCTGGCCCTGGCTGCCCTGGCGGCGCTGGCCCTATTGTTGGGGATGGTCGTCGGGGCCGGCTCGGGAGCAACGCCCCCGACTCATCGCGTCGCGGGCCTGGGCACCGGCTACTTCGCCCAGATCCGGACCTTGGCCGGCAATGGCCCGGAGTCGTTTGCGGCCACCGAGCGCGCGGCCGAGAGCGCGGCCGTCAGCCGCACCCTCTCCTACACGCCGTACGTGCGGATGGCGGGGTCACAGCACCGCGAGATTGCCCTCACCTTCGACGACGGCCCCGGCCCCTACACGCCCGCGGTGCTGTCCGTGCTCGAGCACCAGCATGCCCCGGCCACCTTCTTCGAGGTCGGGGTGCTCGAGCGTTACTTCCACGCCTCGACGGCGGCGATCGTCGCCCGCGGCTATCCCATCGGGGACCACACCGAGTCCCACGCGCCGATGTCGAAGCTCTCGAGCCGAGACCAGCTAAGCCAGCTGCTCCAGGACACGGCCGCGATCGGCGATTTCGGGGCGCCCTTCCCGCGGCTCTTCCGCCCGCCCTATGGACTCTGGGACGCCACGACCCTGAAGCTGCTCAAGCGCTATCGGATGCTGATGGTCCTGTGGTCAGTCGACACCGCGGACTACCAATCGCCCGGGGTGACGACGATCGTCGAGCGGGCGCTTGAGGGCGCCAAGCCGGGGGCGATCATCCTCATGCACGACGCCGGCGGCAACCGCTCCGAGACCGTGGCTGCCCTTCCCAGCATCATTGGTGGGCTTCGCCGCCGCGGCTACAAGCTCGTCACGGTGCCGCGTCTGCTGCTCGACAACCCGCCGTCGGCCCAGCAGAACGTGTCCACGCTGCAGGGCTCCGGGGGCTAGCAGCCAGTCCACGGCGCGCTCCGCGTCCGCCCAGCCAGTCCACGGCGCGCGCTCCGCGGCCCCGAGGCCGATCCGGGTCACCTGTTGGCCTAGATCGGCCAATCGCTGTGGGCCGGTTACCGCCGCACGTAGGCAACCCGGTTCCAGCTTGGCTCGGGGGCGAGCTCGATCGGCTCGCCGCCTCGGTCAGGCTGGACGTAGACGAAGCTTGACATCTGCGCGTTGAAGCAGACGTCAAGCTCACCCTCCTTGACCCGCTGATCCAGCCACGCGCCGCGGAAGATCAGCCGCCGGAGCCAGTGGACGAGCGAGCGGTCCGAGGGGCCGACGAGCTCTGACCAGCACTCGTTGACGTGCTCGCCGAGGGCGGAGGCCGGGTCTGAGACCTCGCCGTTGACGACCAGGTTGATCAGATCCTCCGCCTCGTCCTCCTCGACCGCGGTCCCCAGGAAGCCCAGCTTTCGCGCCGCCTGTTCGCACCGTTCGCGGAAATCACGTTCGTTGAACGTGAAGCGCAACTCTCCGTACTCGAGGACGAAGTCGTCGCCCGAGCTGTAATTACCGCGGCGGTACATAGGCGTCGGCATCATATGTGCGAATCCTTCTGCTCCGAGGGCATGAAAGCGATGTTGCAGGGGGGAGAACCACACCGCTGACGGCTCCCTCTCCTACATGGAGCCCAGGCCCCCAACCGTCTTGATCGTAGAGGACCACGCTCCCACGCGCCGGTTCCTCGCGGACAACCTCGCGGCGGACGGATATGAGCCCTTGGAGGCCGAGTCCGCGCACGACGGACTGCGGCTGATGGTCTCCAAAGCCCCGGACCTGGCGGTCGTCGATCTGGGCCTGCCTGACCGTGACGGGCTCGAGCTCCTGCGCGAGATTCGGACCGCGGACGAGACCGCGAGCCGGGTGGATCCGCGCCTGCCGATGATCCTGCTCACCGGGCGCGCGGGCGAGCTCGATCGGGTGCGAGGCTTTGACCGTGGATGTGATGATTACCTCGTAAAACCGTTCAGCTATCCGGAGCTGCGGGGGCGGATCGGGGCCGTGCTGCGGCGCACCAAGGGCCGTCCCGGCGGGGGCGGGCGGTTGCGGGTCGGGCCGCTCGAGATCGATCCGCTGGGCCGACAGGTTCGGCTGGACGGCGAGCCGCTGCACGTGTCCAAGAAGGAGTTCGCGCTCCTGCGCGCGCTCGCCGAGGATCCGACACGGGTGTTCACGCGTGAGGAACTGCTGCGTGGCGTCTGGGGCTTTCAGACTCTGTGTGCGACGCGCACGCTGGACTCCCACGCCTCGCGCCTGCGCAAGAAGCTGACC
>JBAVWI010000374.1:0-5496 GCA_049697735.1 Solirubrobacteraceae bacterium | reverse complement strand
GCTCATGGGCGCCGAGCACCGGGCGCCCGGGCGGGCGCTCGTGGACGCGGGAGCCCTGGTCGTACTGGCCACCGACGCCAACCCGGGCACCGCCCCGGCGGTCTCGATGCCGCTCGTCATCGGTCTGGGGGCGCGCCTCTACAACATGAGCGTGCGCGAGACGCTTGCCGCGGTGACGCTGAATGCCGCCTGGACGCTCGGCCTCGAGCACACCCGGGGCTCGATCGAGCCGGGCAAGCAGGCCGACCTGCTCCTCCTCGATGGCCCCGTGGGACGGATCGCCTATCGGCTCGGGCGCAACCCGGTGCTGGCGGCCTTCATCGCCGGCGAGCTCGTGTACGTGCGCGATGCCGCTGCCGCGGCCCGGATCACCCGGCGATGAGCGGCGCGGCCCGGACGGCGCGGGTCCCGGCGATGGTCAATGCCCACAGTCACGCCTTCCAACTCGACCTCCGCGGTATCGGTGAGCGCCCGCACCCGGGCGATGACTTCTGGAGCTGGCGGACGGAGATGTATCGACTCGCGGCCCGGCACGCCCCGGCTTCGATGCGGGCGGTCGGGGATCGGGTCTACGGCGCGATGGCGGCGGCCGGGTACGGGGCGGTGGGGGAGTTTCACTACGTCGTGCACCAGCCAGACGGCCGTCCCTACGCTGAGCCCAACGCGATGGCGATCGCGCTCGCCGAGGCGGCGGTCGCCGCCGGTCTGGAGATCGTGCTCTTACCGGTCGCCTACCAGCGCGCCGGCCCGGGGCGCGCGGCCGAGCCCGGCCAGCGCCGCTTCTGCGATCCGGACGTGGGGACGTTTCTGGAGCGAGTGGACGCGCTGCGAAAGTGGGCGGACCAGCACGCGGGCGTACACGTGGGGGTGGGGGTGCACAGCGTCCGCGCCGTGCCGGCTGACTGGATCGCCGCCGTGGCAGAGTATGCGGAGCGCCATTCACTGGTGCGACACGTCCACGCCTGTGAGCAGCGCCGTGAGCTCGACGAGTGCCAGGCCGAGCACGGCTGCTCGCCAATCGAGCTGCTGGGACGCTGTGGCTTCCTCGGCCCGCAGACGAGCGTGGTGCACGGTATCCACGTGTCAGACGGCGACATCGCCCATCTCGCCGACAGCGACACGATCGTCGTCAGCTGCCCGACCACCGAGGGCAACCTCGGCGACGGCTGCCTGCCCGCCCTGCGCTACCGCGATGCCGGCGTCCGCCTGGCCATCGGCACCGACGAGCAGGTGCGGATCGACCCCTTCGAGGAGTGCCGCGAGCTCGAGACCCTCGCCCGCCGCGAGGGCCAGACCCGAGACGCTCTGCTGGCCGCGGCCGGGGGGGACCTGTGGGGCCAACTGGTCGCTAACGGCCGGGCCAGCCTGGGTATCGACCAACCCGGCCACCCGGCGCCGACCATCGAACTGAACCTCGACCATCCCGATCTGGCCGGCATCGCCGACTCTGACCTGCTCCTGGCGCTGGCAACCTGCGGGTCGGCCGGGGTGGTCAGCGGCGGAGTCGGCACGCCGGGGGGCGGCTGACCGTCATGCCCCGAACTGGCTCCGGACGGCTTCCATCAACGTCAGCGCCGAGGCGCTGGGGTCACGACGGCGAGGGTGGCAGAGCGCGATCGCCCGCGGGATCAGGATCTCGTCTGGCTCCAGCCACGTCAGCGACGGCTCAATCGCCCCGGCGGCGCCGAGACGATCGATACAGGCGTGACCGTAGCCGGCCGCCACGAGCCGCTGCAAGGCGAGGTTATCGTCGGTGCGGTAGACGACCCTGGGATTGATCGCCCGTCGCCGCCAGGCGTCCTCCAGCTCCACCTGCGAGCTCCAGCGGCGGTTCCAGGCCACGAGGTCGACCCCGTCGAGCAGGTCGAAGGACGGGACCTCGGCGGCGGCGAGCTCGCTGTCGCGGCGGGTCAGGATCACCCACGGGTCATCGAGCAGCTGGATCGACTGGACTCGTTCGTCGGGCCCGGGATTGACCAGGAAGGCCAGGTCCAGCTGGCCGGCGGCCAGCCGATCGAAGGTGCGGCCGTTGTCCTGGATCTCGGTGAGGATCACTTCGACGTCGGGGCGCTCCTCGCGCAGGGTACGCAGAGCACTGGGCAGCAGTTCGGTGGTGGCGGTCTGAAACACGCCGATGCGCAGCGTCTGACGCTCGCCGCTCTGGATCGCGGCGATGTCGGCGCCGAGCGTCTCGATCTCGCCCAGCACCCGTCGCGCTCGCCGGTAGGCGGCCTCGCCGGCGGGGGTGAGCGCCGTCGCGGCGCGGCCTCCCGGGCGGGTGAACATGGGGGCGGCCAAGCCTCGCTCGAGGATGGCGATCTGATGGGAGATCGCCGACTGCGTGTAGCCGAGGGACTTCGCCGCGGCCCGGAACGAGCCGGCGTCCGCGATCGCCACCAGCGCCCGCAAGGCCTTGAGGTCAACCCGGTTTTGATCGACTAAATCTGTCATAGCAAGCAAAAAGACTCATTTGGCAACAGACAATCAGAATCGTACTCTGTGACTTTCTACGGTGCGAGAAAGGCGGGGACGCGATGGCGCAGGCACGAACCGATGGTCTGCTGGAGCGCCTGGCCACCGGGCCGGTCATCTGCGCCGAGGGTTACCTGTTTGAGCTCGAGCGCCGCGGTTACCTGCAGGCCGGTGCCTTCGTTCCGGAGGTCGTGCTCGAGCACCCCGAGATCGTCTCCCAGCTGCACGAGGAGTTCGTGCATGCCGGCTCGGATGTGGTCGAGGCGTTCACGTATTACGCCCACCGCGAGAAGCTGCGCCTGATCGGTAGAGAGGACGCGCTCGAGACCATCAATCGCCAGGCGCTGGCCATCGCCGGCGACGTGGCACGGCGGACGGGCACGCTGCTGGCCGGCGACATCTGCAACACCAACGTCTATGACCCGGCTGACCCCTCCGCCCAGGCGGCCGTTCGGGAAATGTTCGAGGAGCAGGTCGCGTGGGCCGTGGAGGCCGGTGTCGACTTCATCATCGGCGAAACGTTTTCGTGGGGGCAGGAAGCTCTGCTGGCCACGGAGGTCATTCGCGCGACGGGGCTGCCGGCGGTGGTGACCTTGGCCATCCACCGGGAGCCGGAAACTCGTGAAGGCTGGACGCCTGAGGAGGCGTGCCGGCGCCTGGAGGCCGCCGGCGCCGACGTTGTCGGTCTCAACTGCATTCGGGGACCACGCACGATGCTGCCGCTCCTGAGGGCCATCCGGGATGCCGTTTCCTGCCCCGTTGCCGCGCTGCCGGTGCCTTACCGCACCCACGACGCCGAACCCAGCTTCCAGTCGTTGACCGATCCTGACTGCGACTGCATCCCAGGCGGCCGGCCCTTCCCGACTGCCCTCGATCCCTTCACCTGCAATCGCTACGAGCTGGGCGAGTTCGCTCGGGAGGCGCAGGAGCTTGGGGTTGGCTATCTCGGCGTCTGCTGCGGTGCGGCCCCGCACCACATCCGCGCCGTGGCCGAGGCGCTTGGTCGCACTCCCCCCGCCAGCCGCTATAGCCCCGACATGTCGCGCCACGCGTTTTTGGGAACTACGGCCGGACTCAAGCAGCGCAACCTCGACTACGCACCCAAGCTCTGACGGCCGCCGCCGTCGGTTCTACGCTCACCGGATGGCGGCCGTCGTCGTCGACTTCGTCGTCACCGAGCCTCGGCAGGCGATTACCCGGCTGCTGGAGCGTCATTACGAGGTGATCCGCAGGCGCCTCGAGCGGCTGGCCGGTGTACCGGTCCGGAGTCGGCACTACAGCGAAGCGGAACAGTTCGCCGCCGCCGCCGTGATCCTCAGCGGCTCCTTCGCCCCGTGGGAGCAGCACGAGGCGGGCGCACTCAACCGCCTCGGCGAGAGCGTGAGCCGCTTCGGCGGCCCCGTGCTCGGGATCTGCGCGGGGATGCAGCTGCAGACGATGTTTGCCGGTGGCGCGATCGGGCCGCGGGAGCGTCCGGCGGTCGGATTTGCGCCGCTCGAGGTCCTGGACGAAGCGGATCTGCTGGTCGGCCTGGGCCCGACCGCCGTGACCTATGAGCACCACTCCTGGGACGTGGTCACCCTGCCCGAGGACTTCGTCGTGCTCGCCCGCAGCGAGGACTGTGCGGTGGAGGCGCTTCGGGCGCGACACCGCCCGTGGTGGGGCACGCAATTTCACCCCGAGCAGTTCAGTTCCCAGCACCCCGACGGCGCCCGCGTGCTGCGTAACTTCTTCGCGCTCGCCGGAGTTGGCCCAGACCCGGCCCGGCGTGAAGTCCCAGTCGCCTAGGCCGTCTGGGCGGTGACGCGTTCGGCGTCGGCCACGCCCACGTCGATGCCGGCCGGCTTTTCGCCCGCCCTCACGCCGACCTTGAGGCCCTTGGGGGTGAGCACCCGCTGCAGCAGCGCGAACAGTCCCTGGACAATCATGGCCAGAGCGGATACCCAGAGCGAGGCGGCGAGTACGCCCGAGAATCCGTAGCTCGCCTGGTTGACGATGATCTCGCCCAGACCAGATCCGCCGGCGATGGCGGCCAGCGGCGAGGCCCCGATGATGAACAGCACCGAGGTGCGGATCCCGGCGAACATCAACGGCAACGCCAGGGGGATCTCGACCTTGAGCAACACGGCGAGTGGGCTCATGCCCATGCCCCGCGCCGCATCGACCACGTCGGGCTCGACGCCGTCGACGGCTGTGAACGCGTTGGCAAGGATCGGCGGGATGCCGACGATCACGAGCGCCAGCATCACATTGACAAAGCCGATGCCGAGCAGGGCGAGAAAGATCGCGATCAGCGCGAGCTCGGGCAGCGAGCGTCCGAGGTTGGCGGTGCGGATGGCCAGCGCCGAGCCGCGGTGCAGGTGGCCGAGCCATACGGCGGGCGGCAGCGTGATGGCCAGCGCCACCGCCAGCGCCGCCGCGCTGAGGGCGATCGTGCCCAGGGTGTCGTGCAGCAGGTGACTCAGGTTGTTACCCATGAACGTGAAGGAGTCCAGGAACTGCTGACCGAGACCGGCATCCGCGAGCGACAGCAACTCAGGCTCCCCGGACGGTGGAGATCGGGCGCGGGCGCCGCGTGATGGCTCGCACCACGCTGCGGGGGACCAGCGAAGAGCGACGGCGTGCCGCCCATGGTGCGACCAGGCGCTGGAGCACCACCAGGAGCAGGTCGGCCACCCAGGCGAGGCCGATCGCCAGCACGGCGGCGGCGATGAACTCGGTCTTGAAGTTGACGCGCTGGATGGCGTCGAAGATGGGAACGCCCAGTCCCTCGTTGATGCCGACGATCGCCGCCACCGTGGCCAGGCTGATGGTGGTCACGGTGGCCACCCTGAGGCCGGCGAAGATCGCGGGCACCGCGAGCGGCAGGTCAATCCGGATCAGGATCTGTCGCTGGGTCAGGCCCATTCCCCGGGCGGCGTCACGCACCTCCTGGGGCACCTCGCGAAGCCCGGTGACGATGTTGCGAAACAGGAGCAGCAGGGTGTAGGAGACCAGGCCGATCTCGACCGTCAAGCGGGTCAA
>JBAVWI010000373.1:0-6600 GCA_049697735.1 Solirubrobacteraceae bacterium | reverse complement strand
CTGGCGGCGTGACGCCGCCCGAGCGGCGCTCGCATCCGCGGCGCGGCTGCGCTGAGCACAGCGGTGCGTCATCCTGGCGGCTGGTGAGCGAACCCGCATCTGATCCGCGCCGCATCCTCGCCATGGGCGGGGGAGGGTTCACCATGCAGGAGCGCAGCCCGGTGCTTGACCGCCTGGTCCTCAGCCTGACTGGCAAGCCGGCACCCAAGGTCTGCTTTTTGCCTACGGCGAGCGGGGATCCCCGCGAGCAGACCACCCGCTTCTACGAGCGCTTCGCCGCCTGGCCGTGCGAGCCGAGCATCCTCTCCCTGTTCCATCTCGCGCGCGACCGAATCAACCCCTACGAGCACCTGCTTGCCCAGGACGCGATCTACGTCGGGGGCGGCTCGATGCGCAACATGCTCGCCATCTGGCGCGAACATGGCGTCGATGCGGCGATGCGCCAGGCCTGGGAGTCCGGAGTGGTGCTGGCCGGGCTGAGCGCCGGAGCCATGTGCTGGTTTCGGGGTGGGGTGACGATGAGTGGCGGAGCGCCGGCCGTGGTCGCGGGTCTGGGGCTGCTCGAGGGCAGCCTGTCGGTGCATCTGGACTCAGAGCCCGAGCGGCTGCCGGTGTTTCGCGAGGCCGTGGCCAGCGGGCGCCTCGAGGCCGGCTACGCCGCCGACGACAGCGCCGCGCTCGTGTTCGCGGGTGACCAGCTGCAGTCGTGCGTGGCGTCCAGCCCGGCTTCGCGCGTGCTCCGGGTGCGTCCCGACGGCGCCGGCTCGGTGAGCGTCGAGGAGATGCCGGTCAAGGTCCTGAGCGACCACGACGAGACCCGGCCAGCCGGGCCAGCCGAGACCGAGTCCTACGGCGTTTCGGAGTTACGAGCTTTGCGGGCGGGGCGCCGGCGCTGGGACTGACCGCCGCCCGGGCGGCGCCGGAGCACGATCAACGCGATCGCGACCAGCGCGACGGCCAGGACCAGGGCGATCACGATCGGCGCCTTGGAACCGCCGCTTGCGCCGCTCTGGGCGGGCGCCCGGTTCACACCCGGGACGCCCTTGAGCGGGTGTCCCGAGGCAGCGGCCAGGCGAGCCACGGCGACGATCGCGGCCCGGGCGAGTGCGGTGCTCGTTTTCCCGGCCGGCTTGGCCACCCCGCGGATGGCGGTTGTGGCCGGTCCATCAAAGCCCTGGACCCCGTAGCCGGTCGACATCACGACCAGCAGCCGCTGCTTGCTGGTGAAGCTGATCTCCTGATCGAGGAAGTCGGCGTAGGACTGGGGCTTGCCGAACAGATCAGGAATCACGCCCAGGTCGGTGGGGGCGGCTATCAGGGCGACCTTGACCGGCAAGCCCGCCGCCTTGGCGGCGGTCGTCTCGGCGTTCAGCGTCCGCTGGATCGAGAGGGGTACCGGTGGCGTGTAGGGATAGAAGACGTTGTCGCCCAGCAGAACGTCGCTGGCCGGGTCGCCATCGGCCAATGCGGCGACGGGGACGAGCAGGCTCCCGAGGACGACGACGCACAGGATGCTTGCGATCCGAGACGCCATCGCTCAGACATTATGCTCATCGCACGATGGCCACGCCGAAGTCCAAGCGAACCTCGCGCAAGCGGCGCAACCCCGGCGCCAAGCCCCGCGCGGTCGCCTCCACGCGTCGCGACGAGCGCGCTGACCGGCAGGCCCGGACGGCCCGCGAGGTGGGCCGCGGCTCGCGCTCGCTGGGACGCGAGGGCGAGCGACCCGAGAGCCCGTTCGGGGGGCTGCCAGTCTCCGAGGGAGCCATGCTGATCGGCTTCGTGGCCCTGATCATCGGCTTCGTCCAGGGCGGTGGCCCGGTGCTGATCGTGGGTCTCGTGGTCTGCGGTCTCGGCGTCGTGGAGGTAACGGCCCGCGAGCACTTCGCCGGTTACCGGTCGCACACGACGCTGCTGGCCGCCATGCCGGCGGTGGCGATGGAGGCCACGATCGTGGCCATCGCCGGCGCGCCGAGTCAGCGGGCGTTGCTGCTCGTCTTCGTGGTACCGGTGTTCACCGTCCTCTTCTGGTGGCTGCGCAAGCGCTTTCTCAGCGCCCGCCAAGCGCGGGTGGCGAGGATGGCCAGGCCGCCGGTGACCTGATCAGCCGGTGGGCGCGTGGACCTCGTGGGGCGCGGCGTCGTCGGCTGTGGCGCTGACCGGAAGGTGGAGGGTGAACACCGCGCCGCCATCCTCGGCGTTGGCGGCTGAGGCTGTACCGCCGTGCTGCTCGGTGACCTGGCGCACGATCGCCAGCCCGAGCCCGCTGCCCTGACGGCCTCGGGCATTGGTCCCTCGGAAGAAGCGGTCAAACACGTAGGGGAGGTCATCGGGAACGATCCCAGTGCCGTGGTCGCGTACGCGAACCCCGTCGGCGTCGACGGTGAGCTCCACCGGCGCCCCGGGGGGCGAGTGGCGGGCGGCGTTGTCGAGCAAATTGTTGATGGCTCGTTCCAGGCGGGCGGGAACCCCGTCCATGCTGACCGGAGCCAGGGAGGCGGCGAACGTGACCCCGGGGGCGTTGCGCCGCGCGCGGGCGACTGACTCGGCCGCCACGCCGTCCAGGCGCACGTCCTCGGTGGCGAAGCCGGGCTCGTCGCCGCGGGCGAGCTCGATCAGGTCGGAGACCAGGGCGGTCAGCTCCTCGCTCTGTTCGACCACGTCGGCGAGCAGTCGCCGGCGGTCCTCGGCCTCGAGCTGGGGATTTTCGAGCAAAACCTCGATGTTCGTCCGCAGGCTTGTCACCGGCGTGCGCAGCTCGTGGGAGGCGTCGGCGACGAGCTGGCGCTGGGCGCGCACGGACTCGTCCAGGGCCGCGCGCGAGCCCTCGAGGCGATCGAGCATCGAGTTGAAGCGTGTTGCCAGCTGCCCGACCTCATCGTCGGCGTGTACGCGGATGCGGCGGCTGAGGTCGTCGGTCTCACCGATGTGCTGGGCGGCTGAGGCGACCTCGGCCAGCGGCGCGAGTACGCGCCGCCCGGCCAGGCGGCCGAGGGCGGCGGCGAGTGCGATTCCGCCCAGGCCCACCATGGCCAGAACCAGCCGCAGGTTGGCCAGGATCCCGTCGACGCCGTTGAGCGGCCGGGCGAGCTGGATGGCCAGCGTCTGGGGCGCCCCGTTGACCGTGCCCACGAACGAGAACGAGATCTCGCGGAGATGGCTCGAGCCGACATGGACGTCGGACAGGGAGGTGGTCCCCTGTCCGTGGGCGAGGGTCAGCGTCGCGGCGCTGACCGGCAGCGTCAAGTTGGCGCCGAGCAGTTGAATCTGGCCGCTGGGCGAGACGGCTTGGGTGTAGGGCGCGGGGCCGCCGGCGCTGGCCGGCAGACCGGGCAGATCACCGCCGAGATGCATGACCTGGCCATGCTGAACCGCCGAAGCTTGCGCGATGAGCGCCGTATCGACCTGGCTGCGCAGCTGTTGGCGGACGACCAGGTAACAGACCATGGCGGCGATCAGGACCGCCACCGCGACCGAAGCCGCGGCAATCAGAGCGAGGCGTCGGCGCAGCGACATAGGGCCGAGCTTAGTCCCGGAGCACGTAGCCGATGCCCCGGACCGTGTGCAGCAGGCGTGATTCGCCTCCCGCCTCGGTCTTGCGCCGCAGGTAGCCCATGTAGACACCCAGCGCGTTGGAGGTCGGTCCGAAGTCGTAGCCCCACACGTTCTCGAAGATCGTGGAGCGGGTCAGCACCTGGCGGGGGTGGCGCAGGAACAGCTCGAGGAGGAGAAACTCGGTCCGCGAGAGCTCGACCAGGCGATCGCCGCGGTGCACCTCGTGGGCCACGGAGTCGAGCTCGAGGTCGGCATAGCGAAGGACCTCCCCCTCCCCGGCGTCGTCACCGGAACGGCGCAGCAAGGCACGCAGCCGCGCCTGGAGCTCGCGCAGGGCGAAGGGTTTGACCAGGTAGTCGTCGGCGCCGACATCGAGTCCCTCGACGCGGTCATCGATCGCGTCACGCGCAGTCAACATCAGCACCGGTGTGCGGTCGCCGGCCGTGCGCAGCCGGCGACATACCTCGAGTCCGTCGAGCTTGGGCATGAGGATGTCCAGGATGACCGCGTCGGCGGGCGAATCGGCGAGCGCGTCGAGCGCCTGCTCACCATCCTCGGCCAGGGTCACCTCGTGGTTCTCGAGCCGCAATGCGCGTTCGAGCGCCCGCCGGACGGCGGGCTCGTCGTCGACTACCAGTACGTGCGCCATGCGGAAATGATGGCGCGCGCGCGTAAAAGTTGGCGAAGAAGGTCAGGCGAGCTCGAGCAGGAGGGGAGCGTGGTCCGAGGGCTTGGTTCCCTTGCGGTAGTCGCGGATCATGCCGCAGGCTCGGAGTCGGGGCGCCAGGCTGGCGCTGACCAGGGCAAGATCGATCCGCAGCCCGAGGCCTTTGTGGAAGTTGCCGGCGCGGTAGTCCCACCACGTGTACTGGACCTCGTCGGGATGCAGCTGCCGATAGCTGTCCACCAGTCCGGTGGCCAGGATGCGCTCCAGGCGACCTCGCTCCTCGGGGGTGACATGGGTGGAGCCCACAAACGCCGCGGGGTCATAGACGTCGATGTCGGCCGGGGCGACGTTCATGTCGCCCGCCAGCACCAACGGGCTCTTGGCCAGGGCTCCGGACCGGGCCGCCATCGCTTCCAGGAAGACCAGTTTGCGGGAAAATTCGGGGCTGTCCAGCGTGCGTCCATTGGGGACGTAGACGCTGGCGAAGCGGATGCCGTCAACCGTGGCTTCACACCAGCGCGCCTCGCCGGGGACCGGTTGGCCGGCCACCGGGTGGCCGGGGACTGGGTCGCCGGGGAGCTCGAACAGGGGGTCGGAAAGCGGGTGCTCGGCACGGGCCAGCACCGCCACCCCGGCCCACTGGCCGCCCGAGTTGTGGACCGCGCCGTAGCCAGCCGCTGCCAGCTCGTCGGCGGGAAAGGTGTCGGGCGCACACTTGGTCTCCTGCAGGCAGGCGACATCGGGCTCGAACTCGGCCAGGAACTGGAGCACGCGGGGCAGGCGGGCGCGCAGCGAGTTGACATTCCAGGTGACGATGCGCATGCCGACATCTTCGGCCATCATGCGGCGGGGTGCCGTCCGAGAAGCTTCGCTTATACCGATCCAAGCGCGATTTCTCCGCCACCAGCGAGCCGGCTGGGGAGCAGAGCGACGGCGGGGACAGCGCGCGGTTCGTCGTCCAGGAGCATCACGCAACCCGCCTGCACTGGGACCTGCGGCTCGAGCACGAGGGGGTGCTCGCCTCGTGGGCAATCCCGAACGGGATCCCGCCGCATCCGTCGGAGAACCGCTTGGCCGTCCATACCGAGGACCATCCCCTTCAATACCTCGATTTCGAGGGCGAGATCCCCGCCGGCGAGTACGGCGCCGGGACGATGACCGTCTGGGATCGCGGTACCTACGACCTGCATCTGTGGAGCGACAAGAAGGTCGAAATCACCTTCCACGGCGAGCGGCTCAGCGGCCGCTACGGACTGTTCCCGATCGGACGGCGCGAAGGAGGCTCGGGCTCCACCGAGGACTGGATGATCCACCGCATGGATCCGCCCGCCGATCCCGAGCGGGAGCCGATGCCGGCCCGGATCCTGCCCATGCTGGCCGGTGCCGGAGAGCTGCCCGGCGACGAGGACCGATGGTCGTTTGAGGTCAAGTGGGACGGGGTCCGAGCGGTTGCCTATGCTCAGCCGGGTCGCCTGCGCCTGGAGAGCCGCAACCTGCGCGAGATCACGGCCGGGTACCCGGAGGTCCGGGGCTTGATCGCCCAACTCGGGATGCGCGAGGCGGTGTTTGACGGGGAGCTGGTTGCCTTCGACGACCAGGGCCGTCCGAGCTTCGAGCGCCTCCAGCGCCGCATGCACGTGACCGCCGCAAGCGCGGTGCGCCGGCTGTCGGCGAGTACCCCGGTGGTCTATGCGATCTTCGATCTGCTCTATCTCGACGGCCACAACCTGATGGGACGGCCGTACGCCGAGCGCCGCGAGCGCCTCGAGGAGCTCGACCTATCAGGGCCTGCGTGGCGGGTGCCGGCGGCCCATCCCGGCCACGGCCGGCAGCTGCTGACCGCGACCGGTGCCCAGGGACTCGAGGGGGTCGTCGCCAAACGCCTGGACTCGCGCTATGAGCCCGGGCGGCGCACGGGCGCCTGGCTCAAGATCAAACACGTCCGACGTCAAGAGCTGGTCATCGGCGGTTGGATCCCCGGCGAGGGGCGGCGGACCGACAGCATCGGCGCTCTGCTCATGGGTCACTACGAGCGTGACGGTGACGAACGCCGCCTACGCTACGCAGGCCGGGTCGGGACCGGGTTCACGGAGGGCACGCTGACCCAGCTGCGTGAGCGGTTGGCGCCCCTGCGCTCCGACACGCCCCCGTTCTCGCCCGTGCCCAAGCTGCCACGCAACGCGGAGTTCGTGCTCCCCGACGTGGTCGCCGAGGTCGAGTTTCGCTAGTGGACGTCGGACGGAGTCATGCGGGCCCCGTCCTACAAGGGCCTGCGGGACGACCGGCCGGCCATCGAGGTGGTGCGCGAGGATGGGGCGATGCCCGCATCCGAGGACTCGCGGTCGCAGCCGCCGACGCCGTCCACCGCGACCCCGTCC
>JBAVWI010000372.1:0-16978 GCA_049697735.1 Solirubrobacteraceae bacterium | reverse complement strand
CGCAACCACTCCGGCCAGCGGCGGCGCAACCACTCCGGCCAGCGGCGGCGCAACCACTCCGGCCAGTGGTGGCGCAACCGCTCCGACCAGCGGCGGCGCAACCACGCCCTCGACCACACCGACCGGCGCCACCGCCGTCACCGCCGGCGGGTAGCGAGCCGTCGCGATGGCCGTCCTGGACCGTCGGATCGGCTGGATCTTCGTCACTTTCCTGGCCCTCCTCACGATTGCCGTGGTCAGGGCTCTCGACCTCGGAGTGGTGCGCGCGGCATCGCTTCAGCAGGCCGCCGTGACTCAGCAGATATCGCAGGACACGATCCCCGCCCCGCGCGGTCTGATCACCGACCGCAAGGGCGTCGAGCTGGCGATCTCGGAGTCCGCCGATGACGTGATCGCCGATGACTTCCTGATCAAGAACCCCTTGGCGGCGGCGCAGAAGCTGGCTCCGCTGCTCGGCAAGCCGGTCCTCACCGTGCTCGGCCTGCTCAGCAGGCGAAACGGCTACGTGCACCTGGCACGGTTGATTCCCGCCGACACGGCAACCCGGATCATGAAGTTGCAGATCAACGGGATCTCCCTCGTGCCCAAGACCACGCGCACCTATCCGCGCGACTGGGCGGCTTCGCAGGTGCTGGGCTCGGTCCACCTCAGCGGCCAGGGCGCCAGCGGGCTCGAGTACTACTACAACTCCGTGCTGGCTGGGACCGACGGGGTGCGGCGGATCGTCAACGATGCCATCGGCCAGCCGATCTCGATCGATGACGTGCGCACGACCAGGCCGGGCAAGGCGCTGACCCTGACGATCGACGCGGCACTGCAGGGCGAGGTTGAGCAGGTACTGGCCGGGGTGGGGGCCCAGTATTCGCCCAAGGGAGCGACCGCGATCGTCATGAACCCGCAGACCGGGGCCATCCTCGCGCTCGCCAACTGGCCACGGGTCAACGCCAACAACCCAGCTTTGGCCCCGAACTACGCCAACCAGGACCGTGCCGTGAACTTCAACTACGAGCCCGGTTCGACGTTCAAGGCGTTCACCGTCGCGGGTGCCCTCCAGGACGGCCTTGTCACTCCGAGCACGCAGTTCAACATCCCCTCGGTCCTCCAGGTCGCCGATCGCCAGATCCACGACGCCGAAGCCCACGGCAACGAGATCCTGTCAGTGGCCAACATCCTCAAGGTCTCCAGCAACATCGGGGCCGACGAAATCGGGGCCCGGCTGGGCCCCAACCGCTTCAACTACTGGGTCCATCGCTTCGGGTTCGGCGCTCCGACCGGCGTCAATCTGCCCGGCGAGGACGGCGGCCTGATCCTGCCGGTGAGCAGGTACTCGGGCTCCTCGATGGGCAACCTGCCCTTCGGCCAGGGTGAGTCGGTCACGCCCATGCAGATCGCCACCGCGTATGCGGCGATCGCCAACGGAGGGATTCTCCGTTCGCCCCACATCGTCCAGGCGATCGGCGGTAAGCCGGTCGTCCAGCCCAAGGGTCACCGGATCCTCTCGCCCCTCTACGCGCAGGAGCTGCGCGACATGCTCAAAGGCGTGTTCGGCGAGGGCGGCACCGCTTCGGGCGCAGCCATCCCCGGCTACGACATGGCCGGCAAGACGGGCACCGCCAACATCGCCATTGGCGGCAAGTACTCAAACACCCAGTTCGTTGCCTCGTTCGTCGGCATGGTTCCCGCCAACCACCCGAGCCTGCTTGGGCTGGTGGTTGTCGATGAGCCCCAGGGCTCGATCTACGGTGGCTCCGTTGCGGCCCCGGCGTTTCAGAAGATCGTGGGGTGGGCGGTGCCCTACCTCGGGATCTCGCCGCGTTAACCGCGCGCGCCTGTCTCGCCGGGTCCAGGGCTTGAGCACCAGCCGCGATTTCGTCGTTTAGTACGTTCCCCTCTCGACGCCGACCTCGGCTCCGACGTTCACCAGGCCGCGCCGCTCACCGGGTTAGGCTGTCCGCGTGGTCAACGAAACCGCGGGCTTGGGCAAAGAGCTTTACGGCTTGGCCACACGCCTGTTTCCGATCACGCGGAGCCTGACGGGTCCGGGGTTGCGTGAGACGCTGGCGATCTTGGCCGAGACGACCGGCCCGATCGAGACGCACCGGTGGCCGACCGGCGCCCAGGTGTTTGACTGGACGATCCCCGACGAGTGGACATTTCGCGAGGCCTGGATCAAGGATGGGTGGGGGCGCAAGGTCCTCGACAGCGCGGAGTGCAACCTCCACGTGCTCGGCTACAGCGAGCCCGTCCATCGCCGCCTTTCCCTGGACGAGCTGCGCGGGCACCTGCACACGATCCCCGAGCTGCCGCACGCGATCCCGTACGTGACCAGCTATTACGCCCGGCGCTGGGGCTTCTGCCTTGAGCACGAGCGGCTCCGGGATCTCCCCGACGGCGAGTATGAGGTCCTGATCGACGCCGATCTCGAGCCCGGCAATGTCGAGCTCGGCGAGGTGGTGCTACCCGGCGAGAGCGACGAGGAGGTGCTGTTTTCCACCTATGTCTGTCATCCCTCGCTGGCCAACGACGGGCTGTCGGGGCCGGTGATCGCCGCCCAGCTCGCCGGCCTGCTGCGGGACCGTCCCCGCCGTCGCCTCACCTACCGGTTCGTGTTCGTCCCCGAGGTGATCGGCGCGATCGCTTACCTGAGCCGGGTCGGTGACCAGCTGCGTGAGCGTCTGGCCGCCGGTTATGTGATCACCTGCGCCGGCGATCCCGGCGCTTTCACCTACAAGCGCTCGCGGCGCGGGGACACCCTCGCGGACCGGGCTGCCGAACACGTCCTGCGTGAATCCAGGACTGTGCACAGTGTGGTCGACTTCTTCCCCTCGGGCAGCGACGAGCGCCAGTACTGCTCTCCTGGATTCGACCTTCCCGTCGGGTCGCTGATGCGCACCATGTACGCCACCTCCCCCGTGTACCACACGTCGCTGGACAACCTCGGCTTCATCACCGCCAAGGCGCTCGAGGAGACCCTGGCCATGTACGCGGCGGTCGTCGACGTACTCGAAGCCAACGAGACCCTGTCGGCCACGGTGACCCACGGCGAGCCCCAGCTCGGCAGGCGCGGCCTTGACCCGACGCTCGACAGTGCGCGCGAGACCGAGGAGAAGGTAGCGGACATGATGTGGCTGCTGAACATGTGCGAGGGCACCCGCGACCTGTTGGCCGTGGCTGAGTACGCCGGGCGTCCCGTGGCCGCACTGGCTCCGATCGCCGCAGAGCTCAAGGCGGCGGGGCTGCTCCAGGCCGCGGACCCTCGCCCGCATAAGAGCACGAATTAGCTGCCCGAATTAGCTGATCGGGCCGCGTCGAGCGCGGGCGTCCGGTTGCGCCTCGGCTTCGCGCAGGGTCGCGGCGAGGGTGGCCAGCCGGTCGTCCCACTGCCCGCTGACCGCCGCCATCCATGAGGCCGCTTCTGACAGGGCCTCGGGGGTGAAGCGGTAACGCACATCGCGCCCCGAGCGTTCGCGCTCCAGCAACCCGGCGTCGCTGAGCGCGGTCAGGTGCTTGACCACCGCCTGACGCGAGATGGGGAGGTCATGTGCGAGGTCGGTTGCAGTCGCCGGCTCCTGCGCCAGTGCGCTAAGCAGCCGGCGGCGGGTCGGATCGCCCAGCGCGCCGAATACGGCGGCGGCGGGATCGGGGTCCATGCTCACGCAGCGATCAGCATCGGGCCGTAGCTCGAGTCGCCGGCGCCGGGGGCCGGGATCCCGATCAGGTCGAGAATCTCGAGCGGACGCGTCTCGACCACCCGGATCGACGTCACGCCCTCGCCGGCCGGCGTGAGCGTGAGCTGCACGCGCGAGGCGGGCTCACCGTCTTCGCTCCACCAGAAGGCCAACCGGGCCTCGTCGTCACCCGCGGTTGGGGGGGAGAGCTCCTCCACCCATCCGGTGCGCTCAGAGTCTCCGACCCGGAAGCGGGCCGCGCCGCCGGGCCACGGCTCCAACTCGACCTCGTCGGCCAGCCACAGCGCGAGCCATTCGGGCTGGGTCAGTGCCTGCCAGGCCTGCTCGACATCGGCCGGAAGCTCCAGCCGGCGCTCGATCCTGTCGGTCATGGCTCGCTCCTCTCGGGACTGTTCTGAAAATGTGCAACCCAGCGGTTGCGTCTGTGCTACGGTGCGCAACCAATGAGTTGCACACTAGCACCCAGGAGGTCTCTCATGCCCCTCGTTCCAATGGTCGTCGAGCAAACCGCCCGTGGCGAGCGCTCGTTCGACATTTACTCGCGGCTGCTCAACGACCGGGTCGTCTTCCTCGGCGGCCAGGTCGACCAGGACACCGCCAATCTGGTCGTCGCCCAACTCGTCCACCTCGAGTCCGACGACCCCGACAAGGACATCCACCTCTACATCAACTCCCCGGGAGGCTCGGTGTACGACGGCCTGGCCATTTACGACACGATGCAGTTCATCCGGCCCGACGTGCAGACCATCTGCTACGGCGTGGCCATGTCCATGGGGTCGCTGCTGCTGGCCGGTGGGGCACCGGGCAAGCGGATGGCCCTGCGCAATTCGCGGATCCTCATCCACCAGCCTTCGGGCGGCTTTGAGGGCCAGAGCTCCGACATCGAGATTCACGCCCGCGAGGTCCTGTCGCTGCGGGCCCGCGTGGACGAGATCTACGCCAAGCACACCGACCAAGCGGTCGAGCGGGTCCATGCCGACATGGACCGGGACCGATTCTTTACCGGTGAGGAGGCGCTGGCTTACGGGCTCGTCGATCGGGTGCTGGACAGACGCGAGGTCAACGGGCGGGGCCGCGGCTTCAGTGGCTGAGCAGCGGGCTAGCGGGGAGTTCCGCGCTCGAACTCCTCGATCAACGCGTGGTAGGTGGCGCGCAACCCTTCGTCGAAGCCGATGGCTGCCTTGAAGCCGAGTTCCTGGGCGGCGCGGCTGGGGTCCAGGCACGAGCGCTCGAGCTCACCTTCGCGCAGCGGGGCGGGCTCGGGCACGATGTCGGTTCCCGTCTCGTCCTTGAGGATCTCCCACAACCGTTTGACCGGGGTCTCGACGCCGGTGGCGATGTTGAACGTGCCCCGGTGGCCACAGGCGGTGCGCATCGCGGTGACCACGTCCTGCGCATGGATGTAGTCGCGGGTCGGGTTGCCTTCGCCGAACATTCGCGGCGTCTTGCCGGAGTAGATGTGCTCGCTGAAGATCGCCACCACGCCGGCTTCGCCGTGGGGACTCTGTCGGGGTCCGTAGACATTGCCCAGGCGGCAGATCGCGTGAGGGATGCCGGAGGCCGCTGCCCAGGTGTTTACGTAGGCCTCACCGCCCCACTTCGAGGCTCCGTAGGGGGCGAGCGGGGCGGGGAGACTTGTCTCCGGCGTCGGGATCTTGGCATCGTTGCCGTACAGCGCGCCTCCCGTGGACGTGAAGACGATGGGGGCGCCGTGGCGCTTGGAGGCCTCGAGCACGTTGAGCGTGCCCCGGACGTTGACGGCGAGGTCGTAGCCCGGATCCTGGACTGAAACGATCACGCTGCTCTGCGCAGCGAGATGAAAGATCGCTTCGGGCCGGATCTCACTGGTCAGGGCGTCGAGCCGTTCGCTGTCTACGATCGAGAACGCCTGCAGGTCGGCCTCGGGGGCCACCCGAGCCGCGTCCCCGGAAGAGAGATCGTCGACGACGGTGACGGCGACACCGTCAGCCAGCAGGGAATCGACGACGTGCGAGCCGATGAATCCGGCTCCGCCGGTGACTAGGGCTCGTGAGATCATGATCGGAACGGGGTCATAGTGCCGGTGATGTTATTGGGGGGCGGGGCAGAGGAGGCGGCCTGGCCCACAAGTAGACTCGCGGCGATGCGGCTGGGTGAGCTGATGCGGGACGTCCCGCCGGGGGCCCGTGAGGTGGCGATCGGCTCTCTGGCCTATGACAACCGTCAGGTCACGCCCGGGGCTCTCTTCTTCTGCGTTCCGGGGTTTACGCGCGACGGGCACGACTTCGCCACGGATGCCGTGGAGCGAGGTGCGGTGGCCCTCGTGGTCGAGCGCGAACTCGATGTGACTGTCCCCCAGGTCCGCGTGAACAGCGTCCGCGCGGCGATGGCGCCTGTCGCAGCCGCCTTCTACGGCGACCCCACCGCCCGTCTGCCCACCGTCGGCGTCACGGGGACCAACGGCAAGACGACCACGGCGTTTCTGGTCCGGGCGCTGCTCGAGGCCGACGGCCGCCAAACCGGGCTGCTGGGCACGGTCAAGAGCGTGATCGGCGGTGTCGAGCACGAGGTGCAGCGCACGACCCCCGAGGCGATCGACCTGCAGCGCACCTTCCGCCAGATGCTGGACGAGGGCGACAAGGCCTGCGCGATGGAGGTCTCCTCGCATGCGCTCGAGCTCCGGCGTGCTGACGCGATCCGCTTCGCCGCTGCGATCTTCACCAACCTGACCCAAGATCACCTCGATTTTCACCCCACGATGGAGGACTACTTCCGGGCCAAGCGCCGGCTCTTCAAGGGCGGGGCGCTCACACCCCGGGCAGCGATCGTCAACGTCGACGACTCCTATGGCGCCCGTCTCGCCTCAGAGCTCGAGGAGCCGACGACCTTCGCGATCCACGCGGAGGCGGACTATCGCGCTCTCGATGTCAAGACCGACCTATCGGGCTCGACCTTCGCGGTCGAGACCCCGGACGGCCGCTTCGAGCTCAAATCCCCGCTCAGAGGTGAATTCAATGTCTCCAACGTGCTCGGAGCGCTGGCCGCCGCTCGGGCGCTCGGCGTCTCGGCGGAAACCTGCGCCGCTGCCGTCGCGGGCGCCGGGCAGATCCCGGGGCGCTTTGAGACCGTCGACGCTGGTCAGCCCTTCGCGGTTCTCGTTGACTACGCCCACACGCCTGACTCGCTCGAGAACGTCCTGCGGGCGGCGCGCGAGCTGACCGGGCGCCGCTTGCACGTCGTCTTTGGCTGCGGGGGCGACCGTGATCGCGGCAAGCGGCCGCTGATGGGCGAAATCGCCTCGCGGCTCGCCGATCGCGTCATCGTCACCTCGGACAATCCCCGCTCTGAGGACCCCGAGGCGATCGTGCACGAGGTGCTGGTCGGGGCTGGCCCCGGGGTCGAGCACGAGGTCGATCGTCGGGCGGCGATCGAGCGCGCGCTGGCCACCGCCCGTCCTGGAGACGTCGTGGTCATCGCCGGCAAGGGCCACGAGCAGGGACAGGAGTTCGAGCATGGACGCAAGCTGGCCTTCGATGATGTGACCGTCGCCCGTGACATCCTCCGGGGGACGCCGGCTGGCGCTGGCGCCCCCCACCGATGAGGCACTGGACACCGCAGCACGTCGCCGCTTGCGCCGGTGCGACCCTGGCAGCATCGCCCGACGGCACCGCCGGGCCTGACCGCGTGACGATTGATTCACGCGACGCCGGGCCGGGAGTCCTGTTCGTGGGGCTGCCCGGCAGCCGCCGGGACGGCGGCTCGTTTGCCGCAGCCGCTCTGGCCGCGGGGGCGTGGGGGGTCCTCGTCGCGCCGGGGCACGCCGCGGCGGCCCAGGGGACCGGATCCGGTGCGGTGCTCGCGGCCGGCGATCCACTCCGCGCGCTCCAGACTCTGGCCGCCGCCTGGCGGCGTGAGCTCGGGGCGCGCGGGGTCCGCGTCATCGGTGTCACCGGCTCGACCGGCAAGACTTCGACAAAGGACATCCTTTCGGCGCTCCTGACGCCGCATCGGCGGACGGTGGCCTCGCGCGCCAACCACAACACCGAGATCGGGGTACCGCTGGAGATCTTGGCCGCCAACGCCGGGACCGAAGTGCTCGTGCTCGAAATGGCCATGCGGGGGGCCGGTCAGATCGCCGAGCTGGCCACGATCGCCGAGCCCGACGTCGGCGTGATCGTCAGCATCGGGCCGGTTCACCTCGAGCTGCTGGAAACTGTCGAGAACGTCGCTGCCGCCAAGGCCGAGTTGATCGCCGGCCTGAGCGCCGGCGCGACCGCGATCGTCCCCGCCGGCGAGCGCCTGCTCGATCCACATCTGCGTCCCGAGGTCGAGACGGTGACCTTCGGCGACGGGGGCGACGTACGCTACGCGACCCAGGAGGACGCCGAGGTGGTGATTGACGCCCAGGGGGAACTGATCGCGCTGGAGGTCAGCTTCCGTCAGGCCCATCTGCGAACCGACCTGCTCGCCGCGGTGGCGGCGGCCCGGGCGGTTGGCGTCACCCCCACCGGCCGGGTCGAGCTCGCGCTGAGCGCCGGTCGGGGCGAGCGCGTGGAGCTGGCCGACGGGGTAACGGTCATCGACGGCTGCTACAACGCCAACCCGATGTCGATGCGTGCCGCCCTCACCGATCTCGCTGACTCCGGAGCGCACGGTGGAGGGTCGCGGCGCGTCGCCGTGCTGGGCGACATGCTCGAGCTCGGCCCCGGTAGCCGCGATTATCACCTCGAGCTCGGGGAGGTGGTCACCGCCGCCGGTGTCGACCTGCTGGTCACAGTCGGGCCCCTGGCGGCCGCGATCGCCGAGCGCTTCGATGGGGAGGCCCAGGTCGTCGCGGATGCCGGCGAGGCCGCGGCAATCGTCCCCGAGCTGCTCGAGCCGGGGGACGTCGTGCTCGTCAAGGGGTCACTGGGCGTGGGACTCAAGCGGGTGTGCGAGGCCCTCGGGGTGGGGGAGGAGGGCTGATGGGCTCGGTCTCCGGGCGGGTGCTTATCGCCGGCACGGCGTCGCTGCTCATCTGCCTGTTCCTGAGCCCGCGGTTCATCGAGTTCCTGCGTCATCGTGAGTTCGGCCAGAACATCCGCGAGGAGGGGCCGGCGGGACACAAGACCAAGGCCGGTACCCCGACGATGGGTGGCGTGATCATTTTTGCCGCCATCGCGGTCCCGTTCCTGATCCTGTCCAAGCGTGACTGGCAGGCGCTCGGTGTCTTCGGCGCCAGCATCGCCTGCGCCCTGCTCGGCTTCGCCGACGACTACACCAAGATCGTGAAGCGGCGCTCGCTCGGCCTGCGAGCGCGGACCAAGCTCGTGGTCACCGTGGCGATCTCCCTCGGACTGTGGTGGGTGGCGACGCAGAAGGCCAACATCGCCCCCGTGGTCCAGATCCGCTTCGTCGATGTCACCGTCGACCTCGGACCGTTCTATCCCGTCTTCATCTACCTGGTGGTGGCCGGTACCACCACCGCGGTCAACTTCACCGACGGCCTCGATGGGCTTGCCGCCGGCTGCGCGGCAATCGTGCTGCTGGCCTATATCGGCATCACCTTCATCACCACCGGGCAGCGCGACCTGACGATGCTGGCGGCGTGTCTGGTCGGAGCCAGCATCGGCTTTCTGTGGTTCAACAGTTTCCCGGCCAGCATCTTCATGGGCGATACCGGCTCGCTCGGGCTCGGTGGTGCGATCGCGGGACTGGCGATCATGACCCAGACCGAGGTGCTCCTGATCCTGTTGGGCGGGATTTTCGTGATCGAGGTGCTCTCGGTCGTGATCCAGGTCTTCTCCTTTCAGACCTTCCGCAAGCGGGTATTCCTGATGGCGCCGATCCACCACCACTTCGAGCTCCAGGGTTGGTCTGAGACGAAGATCATCCTTCGCTTCTGGATCGTTGCCGCCGCCTGCGCCGCGATCGGCTTCGTCGTCTATCAGCTCAGCATCAAGGCCTAATGTCCGGGTCGCGCCGCTCACGTCCGCCCCTGCCGGGCGGGCCGTACCTCGTCGTCGGTCTCGCCCGGTCCGGAGTGGCCGCGGCGCTGGCGCTACGGGCCCGGGGGGAGCGAGTGATCGGCGTCGACTTGGGGCCGGCCTCGAGCCCGGATCTGGCCGCGGCTGCGCAAAGGCTTTCCGCAGCCGGCGTCGAAGTCCAGCTGGATGCGTCAGACGACGCTCTTGCCGCCCATGTTCGGACTCTCATCAAGAGCCCCGGCGTCCCTGCACGCGCCCCCCTTGTGGTGGCGGCGCGGGCTCGTGGCCTTCACGTCCTGGGCGAGCTCGAGCTCGGTTGGCGCCTGCTCGAAAACGAGTTCGTCGCGGTGACCGGCACGAACGGCAAGACGACCACGACCGAGTGGATCGGTCATATCCACCGCGAGGCGGCAGTCCCGGTTGCCGTGGCCGGTAATGTCGGCACCGCGCTCACTTCGCTGGTGGGTCAGCTGGCCGAGGACGTGACAGTGGTGTGTGAGGCGTCCTCGTTTCAGCTCGAGGACACCGAGGCTTTCGCCCCCGAAGTCGGGGTGTTACTCAACCTCCAGCCCGATCACCTCGATCGTCACGGCACCTACGGCGACTACGTGGCGGCCAAGCTGCGGGTCTTCGCTCGCCAGGGCAACCACGACGTCGCGGTTGCCCCCTGCCAACTCGGGATCGAGGATCTCGGCGGCTGCGCGCGTCGGGTCTGCTTCGGTGACCAGCCCGATGCCGAGCTGAGCGCCCACGCGGGTCAGCTCTGGTGGGGCGAGGAGGCACTGCTGCCCACGACGGAGATCTCGCTCCCGGGCGAGCACAACCGGGCCAACGCAATGGCGGCGGCGGCCGCGTGCCTGGCCCGCGGCATCGACAGGGAGGCGGTCGCGAGCGGCCTGCGCAGCTTCCCGGGGGTCGCGCACCGCCTCGAGCTGATCGCGGAGGTCGAGGGCGTCGCCTACGTCAATGACTCCAAGGCCACCAACGTGGCGAGCACGCTGGTCGCGCTGCGTAGCTACGCCGGTGGCGTGCATCTGATCGCGGGTGGTCGTGGCAAGGGTCAGGACTTCTCGCCCCTGGCCGCCACCGTCGCCGAGCGCTGTACTGCCGTATACCTGATCGGGGAGGCAGCCGCAGATCTCGCTCACGGTCTCGCCGGGGCGGATGTTCCCGTGCTTCTGTCAGGCGACCTGGAGTCCGCGCTGCGCACTGCGGCGGCAGCCGTGCGGCCGGGTGACACGGTGCTCTTCTCGCCCGCCTGCGCGAGCTTTGATCAGTACAAGGACTTCGAGGCGCGCGGCGAGCACTTCCGTGCCCTGGTCGAAGGGCTGTGATGGCGACCTCGACGGCATCACGTTCGAGCCGGAGCGAGCCCGACAGGAGCGACGCGACTCCTCGCCGGCGGGCGGGCGGGCGCCGGGTGGCACCGCCGCTCGAGCACCGAATCCTGATGACGGCCACGCTCTGCCTGCTGGCCTTCGGGGCCGTGATGGTCTATAGCGCCTCCTCGCCGGTTGGCGTGCTCAACGGCGGCGGCAGCGGGACCGGGGTCTTCTTCCGCTACCTGGTCTTTGTCGCCATCGGCCTGACCGGCATGTACGTGCTTGAGCGGCGCGGCCTGGCGCTGCTCAACCAGCGGATGGCCACGCTGCTCCTGGTCGGCACCTTCGGTCTGCTCCTGATCGTGCTGGTGCCCGGGTTCGGGGTGCAGGTCAACGGCGCTCGGCGCTGGTTCGCGGCCGGCCCGATTCAGTTTCAGCCCTCCGAACTGATGAAGATCGCCCTTGTCCTCTACGTCGCGCGTTACCTGGCTGACCATCCCAAGCGGCTGCGGAGCTTCAAAGCCGCCGTGATGCCGATCGCCATCGTGGCTGGTCCGGCCTGCCTGCTGATCGTGATCGAACCCGACCTCGGCACCGCGCTGGTTGTCGCCTTCACCGTGACGGCACTCCTGATCGCTGCCGGCATGCCGATGCGTTATGTCGGCATCCTCGCCGGGGTGGCCGTGGTCGCGGTCCTGCTCCTGGCCGTCGTCCAGCCCTACCAGCAGGCGCGGCTGACCTCGTTCCTCAATCCCTGGGCGTCGAAGTCCACGGCGGGCTTTCAGGCCGTCCAGGGCCAGATCGCCCTCGGCTCGGGCGGGTTTTTCGGCGTTGGGCTCGGCAAGTCAGTTCAGAAGGTCTTCTATCTACCCGAGGCCCAGACCGACTTCATCCTCGCCGTGATCGGCGAGGAGCTGGGCGTGCTCGGGGTCTTCGGCGTGGTCTTCCTCTACGGAATGATCGCCTACGCCGGGCTGCGCACCGCGCGCCGGGCCGCGGGGCGGTATGCGAAGCTGCTCGCGACCGGCCTCACGTCGCTGATCCTGTGCCAGGGCACCCTCAACATCTTCGTCGTCCTCGGCCTGGCGCCGCTGACCGGCGTCCCGCTGCCGTTCATCTCCTACGCCCCGACCAATCTGTGCGTGATGCTCGCCTCCGTCGGGCTGCTTCTCAACCTCTCGAGGCCCGGGGCCCGGCGGTTGAAGGCGGTCCAGCCACCGAATCGTGACAGCCCCGCTGATCGTGATCGGCGCCGGCGGGACCGCGGGGCACGTCGTTCCAGCCCTGGCAGTAGCCGACGCGCTACGGGCTGAGGGCGCCCGGGTCGCCTTCGTTGGCGGCGAACGGGCCGAGCAGGAGCTCGTCCCGGCGGCCGGCTACGAGCTGCACACACTGCGCGTGGTTCCCCTGCCCCGGCGCAGCGTCAGCGGAGCGGCACGGGCGCTTGCCGTCGATGCTCGCGCGTTTGTCGCCGCCCGCCGGCTCGTCCGCAGGCTCGGGCCTCAGGCTGTGTTCGGGGCCGGCGGGTACGTGGCCGGTCCGGTCGGGCTCGCGGCCGCGCTGGGCCGGATACCGCTCGTCCTGCTGGAGTCAGACAGCCACTTCGGTCTCACCAACCGCCTGCTGGCGCCGTTTGCTCGTCGCGTATGCCTGGCCTTCCCAATCGCCGGGCGCGACGGCAAGCGCTACCTGGTCACGGGTCGTCCGGTCCCGGCGCCGGCCACCGACCGCGCGGCGGCGCGCGCCCGGTTCGGCATCGCTCCCAACGAGGACTGCGTGCTGGTTTTCGGCGGTTCTCAGGGCGCCCGCTCGATCAACCACGCGGCCGTCAACGCGTTTGCCGGGGCTCGCTTCCACGTGCTCCATGCCGCGGGGAGCCGCGATCTGCCTGAGCTGACCGCCCCGGGACCGGGCTACGACCTCTGCGCCTACATCTCTGACTTCGCACAGGCCATTCTGGCCAGCGATCTGGTCATCGCTCGCTCGGGCGGTTCGGTGTTCGAGGTCGCGGCCCACGGGCGGCCGATGATCCTGATCCCGTATCCGCACGCGACAGCCGATCATCAGACCGAAAACGCGCGCTACATGGAGCGCGAGGGCGCGGCGCTGGTCATTCCCGATGATGAGCTGGACGGGCCGCGGCTGGCGCAGGAGGTCGGGCGCCTGCTTTCCGACCGGGGACGGCTGGGGGCGATGGGCCGGGCGTCAGCGGAGCTGGCGCGGCCGCAGGCAGCCAAGGACATCGCCAGGGAGATAATGGCGGCCGCGACGTGATGGTCGGGCCCTGTGCGGGCTGCTAGTACGGCCGGCTGGGGAACCCGGGGCCGAGCTGCTGGTTAGCGTGCCGAGCCTCGTCGAGCGCCCGGGACAGGTAGAAGACGCCGCCCGGAGGGCCGCCGCCACACCCGCTGGAGTTTCCGGGCGGATGGGTCCACATGAAGGCGTCGGCGAAGGTGGAGCCGGTCGCGGTGGTGTCAAGCGGGCCGAGGCCGCGTCCGGGCGGGTTGCAGAGGTCTTCGACGCCGAACTTGACCTTGTTGTGGTTCAGGAGCGGACCGCGGCCGTTGTCGGCCGTGTTGACGATGAAGTGGGCGCCATGGGTGCGCTGGGAGATCCTCGTGGCCCAGCGGACCTCATTGATCGTCCACTGCAGGTGGGTGTCGTTGGTGAAGAAGCCGCGGATCTTGTTGACGCCGATTGCGTTGAGGATGCTGGCTGTGTAGCCGGGTGAATTGGCATCGGAGTAGCCGCCCTCGACGTAGACGACGGTGTGGGGGAGGGCCGACATGGCGTTGATCTCGTAGCGCAGATCGGCCTCCCACTGGGGCAGCGAACCCATCTTCTTGACGCAGGAGGAGGATCCGAGCGCGTCGAGCTCGAGCAGGTAGACAGCGGGGCGGCGGTCGGTGGCCGCGGCCATCTCGTCGACGCGACGCTGGAAGACCGGGTTGTCGGCGGTCACCTGGGCCGGGGTGGGGCAGCCGCCGAGGTCGGGGTGCATGAAGTAGGTGTTGATGATCGGGATCGCACCGGGGTCGGCGGTCAGGTTCGTGCAGAAGATCTTCTCGGCCTGCTTGAAGATGGCGCCGGGACCGCCCCCCCAGGAATAGCTGCTGAAGCGCTGGGCCTCGGGCTGGCTGGCGATCTTGGACAGCCCGGCAACCTTGGCGGCCAGGGATGGGTCTGAGGCCAGACGCTGGGCCAGGGACCCGGACTGAAGATCCTGGGAGAAGCGCGCCCACGACAGATCGTCGGGGAACGACTTCGGGTTGAGCCCAACCAGCTGGGCGATGGCGCCCGCGGCGGCCCCGTGAGCGGGGCCATCGACGAAGAAGTGGGCGCCGTTGAGGGGATCAGCGCCCGGTGCCACCGGCAGGGCCAGGGGGTTGGCGGGATCGCGTTGCGCCGAATAGGGCTCAGGGCACTGTTGGGCATCGGCGGCCATGGCCACGGGCTGACCGTGGAAACGGTTGGCAACCACCGGCGAACGGTGGCCCGAGGCGGAGGCCGAGGCGAGCGGGCCGATCACGAGCGACCCGGAGCCGAGGGCGAAGGTCACGAAGGCGGGCAGGGCGACGCGAAGGCTGTGGGCGAAACCGGGTAGGCGCATACGTTTCTAGTCGGTCCAGGCACCGACCAGCTCAAGTTCCCGGTTCCCTGCGTCCAGGCCTTCTGGACACGCCAGCGGCTGAATGTATATAGCCTCGCCGACCGATGCAGCCCGACTGGTCTCAACGCCGACTGCACTTCGTCGGCGTCGGGGGCGCCGGGATGAGCGGGCTGGCCCTGATCGCCCAATCCCTCGGTGCCCAGGTCACCGGGTCTGACCGCTCGGAGTCGGTCTACCTCGCGCGCCTGCGCGAGCACGGGATCGAGCCCAGGATCGGGCACGCAGCCGGCAACGTACCCGCCGGTGCCGAGGTCGTCTACTCGACGGCGGTGCCGCCTGAGAACCCGGAACGCGCGGCCGCCGAACGCCAGCTGCATCGCGCCGACCTGCTGGCCGAGATCGCAGCGCTCAAGCGCTGTCTGGCCGTCACCGGCACCCACGGCAAGACGACGACTGCGGCGATGGTCGCGCACGGGTTGCAAGGCGCGGGCCTTGACCCCGCCTTCGTGATCGGGGCCGAGCTCCCCGCCACGGGCCTCGGCGCCGGATGGGGGAGCGGAGAGTGGATCGTGGTCGAGGCCGACGAGAGCGATCGCTCGCTGCTCAAGCTCGACCCCGAGATCGCGATTCTCACCAACGCGGAACTCGACCATCACGCCACCTACGCTTCCCGGCTCGAGCTCGAGGACACCTTCGCCACCTTCATGGCCCGCGCGGGCGACCAGGCCGTCGTCTGGGACCGTCCCGGGTTGCGCTCGCTGTGCCCGCCGGGCGCGGTCCCCTACGACGCCGTCGACCCCGAGCTCACGCCCGGGGGATCTCGCTTTCGCTGGCGCGAGCTCGAGGTGACGCTGTCCGTGCCGGGGGCCCACAACGCGGTCAACGCCGCCGGAGCTCTGACCGCCTGCGCGCTGGCCGGCGCCGATCCCGCCCGTGCGGTCGCCGCTCTGGCTTCCTTCAAGGGGGCCCGTCGCCGGCTCGAGCTGGCCGGGACCACGGCTGCCGGCGCGGCGGTGTATGACGATTACGCCCACCACCCGACCGAGGTGGCGGCGGCGATCGCCGCCGCGCGGACGCTCAGACCACGGCGTCTGGTGGCCACCTTCCAGCCCCACCTCTACTCGCGCACGCGGGCACTGGCCGCCGCCTTCGGGGCCGCCCTGGTCGCTGCCGATCAGGTGGTGGTCCTGCCTGTCTACCCGGCCCGCGAGCGCGCGGGCGACTTTCCCGGGGTGGAGGGGACCCTGATTGCCGCCGCGGCGGCCGACGCCGCCCCGGGGCGGCCGGTCGCCTGGATGCCGGGCTTTGAGTCCGCGCGGGCGTTCTTGACCTCGATCCTGCGCGAGGGCGACCTTGCGCTGCTGATGGGGGCCGGGGATATCGACGCGTTGGGCCGCTCGCTCGTGGTCTGAGCCATCGGCGGCCCCGTCTAGGCTCCTGCGCTGTATGTCTGAGCTCCCCGCCGGCATCGAGCGCGATTACCCCTTGGCGCGCCTGACTACGATCCGCACCGGAGGCCGGGCCGAGCTGTTCGCTCGGGCGGGCTCCACCGAGGCGCTGGAAGAGTTGCTGGCCTGGGCGCAGCGGGCGGGCGTCGAGGTAGGGGTCGTCGGTTCGGGGTCGAACCTCCTGGTGGCGGACCAAGGCGTCCGCGGCCTCGTCGTGAAACTTGACCAGGAGCTGAGCGAGATCGAAGTGCAGGGCACGCGCATCAAGTGCGGCGGTGGCGCCCGGCTGCCCGCCGTCTCGGCGCGCGCGGCCCGGGCCGGGCTGAGCGGGATCGAGTTCGGGGTCAACATCCCCGGCACGGTCGGCGGTGCCGTACGGATGAACGCCAACGCCTACGGCGGCGAGCTCGCGCGGGCGCTGGAGTGGGTTGACGTGACGAGCGCGGCCGGGACCGAGCGCCGGGTGCCCGAGCAACTGGGCTTCGCATATCGCCGTTCCAGCCTCGCCCCCGGTGAGATCGTCGCCCGGGCCTGCTTCGCCCTGCGGCCGGCCGACGCCGAGGCGGTCAGGGCGACCCTGGCAGACATGCGCCGCCGCCGGCGCGAGGCCCAGCCCTCGGGCATCAAGACCTTCGGCTCGACCTTCAAGAACCCCACCGATCCCAAGGCCGAGGGCCGCAGCGCCGGCCAGCTTCTCGATGCCGCCGGCTGCCGGGGGCTACGGATCGGAGGCGCCGGGTTTTCTGACCAGCACGCGAATTTCGTCGAGAATCACGGTGACGCGAGCACTGCTGACGTGGTTGCCGTGATGGCCGAGGGACGCCGTCGGGTCAAGGAGCGCTTCGGCGTGGAGCTCGAACCCGAGGTCCGGTCACTGGGCCCGGTGGAGCTCCCCCGCGAATGGGTGAACGAGTGACCGGCACCAGCCGCAGCTCGAGCGCCGCGCGCCGGCGGGCTTCTGGCC
>JBAVWI010000371.1:0-2194 GCA_049697735.1 Solirubrobacteraceae bacterium | reverse complement strand
GTCCGAGACGGTGCTCGAGCTGCTGGACGTGCTCGGCGGCGTCGCTGGCCTGCTCGCGCAGGGACGCCGTCTCGCGTGCCTGCGCGAAGTAGAGGAGCACGAGGATGGCCAATCCGATGAGGGCGGCAAATCCAGCGTCGGCTCCTACCGTGGAGACGAAATGGCTGACCGAGAGGGCGAAGGAGATAGTCATCGGATTCGCGGCAGTCTAATTACCGACTCGGGTACCGTCGGTCGCGGACTGCGTTACGCGAGCTTGGGACAGGTCAGAGACGTGTTTCGCGAGCGCGGCCGGGTCACCTTCAAGAACGAGCAGGTTCAGGTCGGTAAAGGTGTGCTCGACCCAGTCGGGATCCAGCCGGTCGTGTCCGGCCCGCAGGATCCGCTCGGCGGG
Source organism: Solirubrobacteraceae bacterium (assembly GCA_049697735.1). Lineage (GTDB taxonomy): Bacteria > Actinomycetota > Thermoleophilia > Solirubrobacterales > Solirubrobacteraceae > Palsa-465. Next base: position 1,800 of record JBAVWI010000371.1, on the reverse strand, counting down.
CGTGGGCTGGGGGTGTTCGGACGGATTGAAGAGCTCCTCGTGGAACTTCTCGCCCGGACGGGCGCCGACGATCTCGATCCCGATGTCGCGCTCGGGCTCGAGCCCGGAGAGCCGGATCATCGTCTCGGCCAACTCGATGATCTTGACCGGCTCGCCCATCTCCAGGACGAAGATGTCGCCGCTGGAGACGCCCAACGAGCCGGCGCGAATGATCAGCTGGACGGCCTCCGGGATGGTCATGAAGTAGCGGGTCATGCGGGCGTCGGTGACCGTGACCGGGCCACCAGCGGCGATCTGGCGGCGGAAGATCGGTACCACCGAGCCCGACGAGCCGAGCACGTTTCCGAACCGGACGGTGGCAAACCGGGTGCCGGGGTAGCGCGCCGCCGCGGCCTCCACGGCCCACTCGGCCAGCGCTTTGGAGGCGCCCATCACTGTCGCCGGCATAACCGCCTTGTCGGTGGAAACGAGGACGAAGTTGGCCACCCCGGCTTCACCGGCGATCCGGGCCATCAGCCGCGTGGCCAGAGCGTTGTTGCGAATCGCCTCCACCGGGTTCTGCTCCATCATCGCCACGTGCTTGTAGGCAGCGGCGTGGAAGACGACCGCGGGGGTGTACTCAGCTAGCACCTCCCGCATGCGCTCGGCCTCCTTGCAGTCGGCCAGCACCGGGACCGCTGTACGCACGTGGCGGTCCTCCTCGAGCTCGCGGAAGACCTCGAACAGGTTGTCCTCGGCGTGGTCGACCAGGATCAGGCGCCGCGGACCGACGCGCGCGATCTGGCGGCACAGCTCAGAGCCGATCGAACCGCCGGCCCCGGTCACGAGCACGACCTCGTTCTGGAGATAGGCGCCGACCCGGGCCAGCTCCTCATGGACGGGCTCGCGGCCGAGCATGTCCTCCACGCGTACCTCGCGCAGCTGTCGCGTCACCCGCAGCTGCCCCGAGCCGTCGCGCAGGAGCTCGAACACGGTCGGCATCGTGCGGACCGGTATTCCGCGCCCGCGACACGCCGCCACGACGCGGGCCCGCAGGGTGCCCGGCGCAGACGGGATCGCCAGCACGACTTCGTCGGGCTCTACCTCGTCGAGCACGCGCTCCAGGTCACCGGTGGTGTCGCCCAGGACCTTGAGGCCATGCTCGTCCTTGATCCCCAGCTTGCGCGGATCGTCATCCAGGAAGCCGATCGGACGCAGCTGCAGCTCGGGGTTGCGGATCAGCTCGCGGACGACGAGACGGCCGCCGCTGCCGCCGCCGATGATCAGGACCTCGCGAAAGCCCTTGCCGACCCGAAAGCTGCGCACGCGGCCGTCGGTGATGAGCTGGACGGCAAAGCGCGCCCCGACCAGCAAAGCGAGCGAGAGCAGGAAGAAGAGCGAGATGACGCTGGCGGGCAGGGGGACGGTGGTGGCGGGGCCCTGGACGACGTATTCGGGGTGGACGTGGAGGACGCCTGGAACTGTCTGTGTCGTGGGGGCCTCGACCGGGTGCAGGAGCGCGATCGCTCCGGCAACCACCACGGTCGCCACGACGACACCCTTGAGCACCGCCTCGTAGTCACGCTGGCCGATGAACTTCCACAGCCGCTGGTACTGGCCGAACGCGGCCAGCGCGACAAGGGTGGCCGCGACGACCCACACGATCGTGGTGTCGAAGAGATGTCCGTAGCGATTGTTGGCGCCGCGAAAGCTGCCCTCGAAGCGAAGCCAGAAGGCAAGGAAATATGCGAGCGCGACCAGCACGCCGTCCAAGAGCAGCTGGGGCAGAGCATGCCGATGGACGGGGAAGGCCGCGGATCG
>JBAVWI010000370.1:0-8869 GCA_049697735.1 Solirubrobacteraceae bacterium | reverse complement strand
CCACCCGGTACTCGGCCGGGAAGTAGCGCTGTAGCAGCGTGCGCGTGGCCACGTAGCTCACCGTGCGGGCGTCGAGCCGCGCGAACAGCAGCCGGGAGAGAGGGGCCGTGAGCTGGGTGGAGAGGATCCGCTCGGTCGGGGCGTGAAAGCTGCCCACGTTCAGCGACCGCGAATGGCGCAGCGCGGAACTGGACGCGCTGGGGGCGAACGGCTCGTGGACGTTGACCACGTCGATGGCAAGCGTCCCGAGGGCGACTTCGATCGTGCGGGCCACGTCGACGGGGAGCGAGGCGGCCCGACGGCGCGTGGGCGAGAAGGGCAGCACCTCGCCGACCACGAGCACCCGCGGCCCGTCGCCCTCGAGCAGCTTCTCGGGGTCCGAGCGCAGGGCGCGGCGGGTGTCACGGACGAGGGCGCTTGACTGCGAGGGAGCGATGATCAGGACCCGATGACCCCGCGCCGCGAGCTGGTCAGCTACCCGCGCGACGTACTGGTTGACCTCGCCGGCGGCCTCCCAGGCGAACGGCGTCACCTGCGCGATCGTGAGCCGCTCGGACACGACAACAAACTTTATTGGGCTCGAGCGTTTCGCCCGCTCGGCGTCCAGCCTCGCCTACCGGGCGACGCTCGAGTCGTCCGGGCGCCTCGGGTTATGTGGTTGCGGCCTTCGCCTTGGCGGGGATCGTCTTGCGGGCGTACTGCTTGATGAATGCCTCGGTCAGCGTGTGCGCCTCGTCGTCGGGGCGCTGGTGCATCGGCGACTTCATCAGGTACGAGCTCGGGCCGTCCAGCTGGCCGGAGAGGCCGTTGTTGAGGGCCAGCTTGCAGCAGCGCACGGCGTCGGTAACGATGCCCGCAGAGTTGGGCGAGTCCCAGACCTCGAGCTTGAGTTCCGCGGTCAGCGGCACGTCACCGAACGCCTGACCCTCGAGCCGGATGTGAGCCCACTTGCGGTCAGTCAGCCACGGCACGTAGTCAGACGGGCCGACGTGGACGTCGTCGGGCGGCAGCTCGTGGCCCATGATCGAGGTCACAGCGTTGGTCTTGGAGATCTTCTTTGACTCCAGGCGCTCGCGCTCGAGCATGTTGTAGAAGTCCATGTTGCCGCCGACGTTGAGCTGCGAGGTGCGCAGCAGCTTGACGCCGCGGTCATGGAAGAGGCGGGCCAGGGCACGGTGGACGATGGTCGCCCCCACCTGGGACTTGATGTCGTCACCGATGATCGGCAGGCCGGCCTTCTTGAAGCGCTTGTTCCAGTAGTCCTCCCGGGCGATGAACACCGGGATGCAGTTGACGAAGCCGCAGCCGGCCTCGAGGATCTGCTCCACGTACCACTTGGTGGCCTGCTCGGAGCCGACTGGCAGATACGAGACAACGACATCGGTCCGCGTCGCCTTGAGCACCTCGACGATGTCGGCAGTCTCGCCCGGGGCCTTGGTGATCTTCTCGCTGAGGTACTTGCCCAGGCCGTCGTGGGTCATGCCCCGCATCACCTCGACGCCGAGCTTGGGGATGTCGTCGCCCAGCTTCAGGGTGTTGTTCTGGCCGGAGAAGATGGCTTGCGACAGGTCTTTGCCGACCTTGTCGGCGTCGATGTCAAAGGCGGCCGTGAACTCGATGTCGCGGACGTGATAGCCGCCCAGATCGACGTGCATGAGACCGGGCACCTGTGCGTCTGGGTCGGCGTCGCGGTAGTACTGCACGCCCTGTACGAACGAGCTCGCGCAGTTGCCGACGCCGATGATCGCGACGCGGACCTTGTCGTGCTGATGGCGCGCGCCGCCATTCGTGGAACCGTTGTTGCTCACTGGAGGAGTCCCTTCTAGAAAAAGAGTTTGCCGGCGCGGCGATGCTGCGGCGCGGCTCGCCCTAGATATCCCGGCGTGGGGGGTTTGTTACACCGCGGCGGAGCCGGCGATGAGCTGCTTTCGTACGAACAGGATGCGCTGAACCATTGTGATCGCGGTCAGGCCGGCGAGCACGTAGACAGCCGGGGACAGGAGCTCGAAGTTACCCAACGACGCACCCCGGGCGAAGACGAGGCCGACGGAGAGGATCACCACCCGGACGGGCCGGGTGGCCAGCCCGACTGTGCAGGCCACGCCGAGGGCCTCGGCCCGCGCGCGGGTGTAGGACACCATCAGCGAGCCGAGCACGGCAACGACCACCGCGGCCACCGCGACCTGATCGTGGCGAGAGGCGAAGTAGGCGGCGACGGCGGTGAGCACTATTCCCTCCTCGAGGCGGTCCAGGGTCGAGTCCAGGAAGGCCCCGAACTGCGTTCCCTTGCCCGACATGCGCGAGTAGCGGCCATCGAGGGTGTCCATGATCGAGCCGACGATGAAGGCGACCCCGGCCAGGAAGAAGAGCCGCCCGACGACCAGGCCGGCGGCGGCGAGGTTGAGCACGAAGCCGGTCAGCGAGATCGTGTTGGGGGTCAGGCGCGACTCGATCAGCCGCTCGCGCATCAGCTCCTGGGTGGTCGGCCCGTCGCCGCGCGCGCGAGAGCCGCGGGACCGGCCGGACCGCGGCGGTACTGGCGTGGTCGGCATACAGGCACAATGTCACGCGGAGCCGCCATCGTGTCACCAGCCGGGCCATCGAGCCGGCGACCGGTCACGCCGCCGCGGCGACGAAGGCGCCGATCCGCTCGAGCACGGCCGCTTGATCCAGCCATGGCCAGTGGCCGGCTTGGGCCACCCGTTCGAGCTCCGCGTCGGGGAGACGTTGGGCGTACACCTCGGCGAAAGCCGGGTCCACCCACGGGTCGCGCTGCCCTGCGATGACAAGTGCCGGGGCTGTCACGCGCTCCAGTTCAGACCCGGCGGCGGCGAGCCCAGCGGCGTCGATCGACCGGTGCAGGCGCAGGAAGGCGCGCTGGGTCCCCTGGTCAAACTGGGCCCAGATCGCCGCGACCCGCTCGTCGCTCCAGGCGTCCGGGGTGCCAGCGCCCGAGCGCAGCAACTTGGCCAGTCGCCGCTGATTGATGGCTCCCATCCACACCTCGCCCAGGAAGGGACGCAGGATCCGGCGGACCGGTGCCGGCCAGCTGAACCCGTCCAACAGCGGCATCGCGTTGACGATCACCAGCCGTCGCACCCGCTCGGGGTGGCGCTGGGCGAAGCCGAGCGTGATCGCTGCGCCCCAGCCGTGGCCGACAAGGGCCGGGCGCTGCACCTGCACGGCGTCCAGAAAGCCGGCCAGGAAGTCGATGTAGGCAGGCAGTGAGTACTCGAGATGACCTCCTTTGCCCGAGCGCCCGAACCCGGGCAGGTCGGGGGCCAGGCCGCCGCTTCGCTCCAGTGCCCCGATCCAGTCATCGGAACTGGTGGGCACGCTGTGCAGGTAGACGACCGGCGGGCCGTCAGCCTCGGCGCGGCGAAAGAAGACGGGCGCGCCGGCGATCTCGATCGTGTGCTCGTCGACGTGCATAAGGCCTGGGCCGCCCGGCGAGGATAACGTCTGCCCGGTGAGCGCGAACCCGGCCAGCACCGCGGGCCCGGTCGCCTGGCGCCGGCCCACCGCACGACGCGTCCGCGCCATCCGCGATCGCCTGCGCCTGGTCTATGGAGCCGTGCCGCCAACGCCCGGCGGCCACGGCCACCCGCTCGCCGAGCTCGTGCTCACAGTCCTCTCGCAGTCCACCAACGACCGCAACCGCGACGTGGCCTACACGCGCCTGCGCGACCGCTTCCCGGGCCAGCCGCGCGCTCGGCATCCAGCCTCGCCCAAAGGCGCGGCGCCCGAGTCATCCGGTTCCTGGGAGGACGTCCGCGATGCGCCCGTCGACGAGCTCGAGGAGGCGATCCGGCCCGGCGGCATCTCCAAGGTCAAGTCGGCCCGGATCAAGGACATCCTGGTGGCGATCACCGAGACGGCACCCGGACGTGAGCTGGGTCTGGATTGGCTGCGCGGCCTGCCTGTCCCCGACGCCCAGGCGTACCTGTGCTCGCTGCCTGGCGTAGGGCGCAAGACGGCGGCCTGCGTGCTCCTGTTCGCCCTCGGCAAGCGCGACGTGCCCGTGGATACCCACGTATCGCGGGTCGGCACGCGCCTGGGCCTGTTTGCACCCGCCGCCCCGTTCATCGAGATGCACGACACGATGCTCGCTCTGTGCCCTCGCGGCGAGGAGCTCGAGTTTCACATGAACCTGCTCCGCCACGGGCGGCGGACCTGCCACGCCCGGCACCCGGAGTGCTCGGCCTGCGCCCTGGCCCGGATGTGCCCGAGCGCGGGGACGTTCTGAGCGTTTTGTCGCTCGCCAGGCTCCCTCTGACTGCACTACACATCTGCTACGATGGCACTAAGATTTTTCGACTCGAATAGGAGCAAGGAACACTATGGGTAAAACGATTGGAATCGACCTCGGGACGACCAACTCGTGTATGGCCGTGCTTGAGGGCGGCGAGCCGTCGGTGATCGAGAATGCCGAAGGCGGCCGCACAACCCCGTCGGTAGTTGCCTTTACGAGCGGCGGTGAGCGGCTCGTCGGCACCGTGGCCAAGCGCCAGGCGGTGACCAACCCCCAAAACACGGTCTTCTCGATCAAGCGCTTCATGGGCCGCAAGGAGGCCGAGGTGCGCGAGGAGGAGTCGATCGTGCCCTATAAGGTCGTTTCGGGCCCGGGCGGCGACGCCCGCGTGCAGATCGGCGACAAGCAGTACTCCCCGCCCGAGATCAGCGCCATGATCCTCGGCAAGATCAAGGCCGACGCCGAGGCGTACCTGGGCGAGACCGTCGATGGCGCCGTGATCACCGTTCCGGCCTACTTCAACGACGACCAGCGCCAGGCGACCAAGGACGCCGGCCGGGTCGCGGGCCTGGACGTCAAGCGGATCATCAATGAGCCCACGGCGGCCTCGCTGGCCTATGGCCTGGACAAGGAGTCTGACCAGACGATCCTCATCTTCGACCTCGGCGGTGGCACCTTTGACGTATCGGTGCTCGAGATCGGCGACGGCGTGTTCGAGGTCAAGGCGACCGCGGGTGACAACCACCTCGGCGGCGACAACTTCGACAAGGCGCTGGTCGACTGGCTGGTCGCTGAATTCAAGAAATCGCAAGGCATTGACCTCAGTGCTGACCCGATGGCGCTGCAGCGGCTCTACGAGGCGGCCGAGAAGGCCAAGATCGAGCTCTCCACCACCCAGGAGACGCAGATCAACCTGCCCTTCATCACCGCCGACTCAAGCGGCCCCAAGCACCTGGACACCCGCCTCACGCGGGCCAAGCTCAACGAGCTCACCAGCACCCTGCTCGACCGTACGATCGCGCCGGTCCGCCAAGCCCTCGATGACGCCAAGGAGAAGGGCGCGGCCACGATCGACCACGTCGTGTTGGTCGGCGGTATGACCCGCATGCCCTCCGTGCAGGAGAAGGTCAAGGAGCTGACCGGTAAGGAGCCCCACCGGGGTGTGAACCCGGATGAGGTCGTCGCCGTCGGCGCCGCGATCCAGGCCGGTGTGCTGGCCGGCGACGTCAAGGACGTGCTGCTGCTCGACGTCACCCCGCTCACCCTCGGCATCGAGACCAAGGGCGGCGTGATGACCAAGCTGATCGAGCGCAACACGACGATCCCGACCCGCAAGTCCGAGGTCTTCTCGACCGCTGAGGACAACCAGCCCAGCGTGGAGATCCACGTACTCCAGGGCGAACGCGAGATGGCCACCTACAACAAGTCGCTTGGGAAATTCCAACTGACCGGTATTCCGCCGGCCCCCAGAGGTATCCCGCAGATCGAGGTCGCCTTCGACATCGACGCCAACGGCATCCTCAATGTGTCCGCCAAGGACCTGGGCACCGGCAAGGAGCAGAAGATCGAGATCAAGGCCGGCTCCGGTCTCTCCGACGATGAGATCAAGCGGATGGTGACCGACGCCGAGTCCCACGCCGAGGACGACAAGCGCCAGCGCGAGCTCGCCGAGGCACGCAACAACGCCGAGAACGCGGCTTACCAGGCTGAGCGCCAGCTGACCGAGCTGGGCGAGACTGTCGACGCTTCCTCCAAGGAGGAGATCGAAGCTGCGATCAAGGCGGTCCGCGAAGTCCTGACCTCCGAGGACGCGGCCGACATCAACGCCAGGACCGAGGCCCTGCAGTCCGCCTTCCACAAGGTCTCTGAGGCCATGTACCAGCGCGCCCAGGAGCAGAGTGCCGAGGCCGGCAACGGCGACGGGGCTGCGGCCGGCGCCACGTCGGCCAATGGGGCGAGCCACGAGGAAGATGTGGTGGACGCCGAAGTGGTTGACGAGGGCAAGAAGTAATGACCGCTGATCCACGAGTTCAAACCCCGGAGTCGGCTGACGACTCCGGGGAGGCGTCCGCGCCGGGAGCCGGAAGTGCTCCACGACCGGCTCCGGCGGCGGACACCCCCCCTGAGCCGACTTCGGACGAGGTGGTTCCTGGCGATCCGTCTGACCCCGCCAGCGCTCCGGCTGATGTGGAGCAGGAGCCCGAAGCCGACGTGTCGTCCGGGACTGGCGCCTTGTCCGAGGCCGCTGGCTTGTCCGACGCTGCTTCTCAGGCTGAGGGCGCGAAGGTGGTTGAGATCGACATCGAGGCCTTGACGGCCAAGGCGCAGATGGCGGATGAGTATCTGAACCTGGCTCAGCGGACGCGGGCGGAGTTTGAGAACTACCGCAAGCGGACGGCCCGGGAGGCGGCGGCGGCGCAGGAGCGCGGAGCGATCAAGCTCGCGCTCGAGCTGCTCCCCGCGATCGACAACCTCGACCGTGCGCTCGCCCACGCCGCGGCCACCGAGTCAAACGGAGACGGTTCGCTGCTCTCCGGGATCAAGCACGTGCACTCGGACCTGATCGCGGCGCTGAAGCGAGCCGACATCGAGGCCTACTCCCCCGAGGGCGAGCCGTTTGACCCCCAGTACCACGAGGCGGTCGCCCAGCAGCCCGTCGAAGGCGCCGAGCCCGGCACCGTGGTCGAGGTCTACCAGCGCGGTTACCGTCGGGGCGACAGCGTGCTGCGTCCTGCCCGCGTGATCGTGGCCGGGTAAGTGGTGAGCGGCAGTGGCTGACCGACCCGACTATTACAAGATCCTCGGGGTGGGAAAGAACGCCAGCGAGGCGGAGATCAAGAAGTCCTACCGCAAGCTTGCGCGCCAGTACCACCCGGACCGCAATCCGGGCGATAAGGCGGCCGAGGAGCGCTTCAAGGAGATCTCCCAGGCTCACGATGTCCTCTCGGACGCCGAGAAGCGCAAGGCTTATGACCGGGGTGGGGCGTTGGGAGGCTTTGGCATGCCGGGGGGCTTTGGAGCGGGCGGGTTCGATTCATTCGGCGGTGTCGGCGACATTCTCTCGGACCTGTTCGGCCGCGCCGGGACGGGCGCCGGGCGCGGTCCCGGCCAGGGCGGCGTCCGCGGCGGACCGCAGCGCCAAGCTCGCGGTCGCGACCTCGAAACCGAGGTATCGCTGAGCTTCGAGCAGGCCGTCAACGGCGCTCAGGTCCCGCTCGCCGTTCCGACCTCGCAGCCGTGCCCGACCTGCAACGGCTCGGGCGCCAAGCCGGGAACTGTGCCCAAGGTCTGTCCGGTATGTAACGGCCGGGGCCTGGAATCTCAGAGCCAGGGCATCTTCTCGATGTCGCAGCCGTGCTCCAACTGCCATGGGTCAGGGACCGTGATCGAGGATCCCTGTCCGACCTGCAACGGCACCGGTGCCCAACGATCGGTGCGGCGCATGCGCGTCAACATTCCCGCCGGGGTCCGGGACGGCAGTCGCATCCGGTTGGCCGGCAAGGGCGAGCCCGGGCTGCGCGGTGCCGAGCCCGGAGACCTCTACGTGATCACCCGCGTGACCGAGTCCCCGGTCTTCAAGCGCGCCGGCGACAACCTCGAGGTCGAGGTCCCGCTCACCATCCCGGAGGCGATCCAGGGCGGGGTGATCGAGGTTCCGACGTTGAACGGCTCCAAGCGCCTCCGGGTACCCGCCGGCACCAAGCACGGGACCGTCCAGCGGCTGCGCGGCGAGGGGCCCCAGCGTCTGGGCGGCAAGGGGCGGGGGGACCTGCACTACCGCTTCGTGATCGATGTTCCCGCCTCGCTGTCCAAGGAGCAGTCCGATGCGGTCGACAAGCTGTCTCAGGTCATGAACGGCAACCCGCGCGCGAGGCTGTTCGCCACTTCCGGTCAGGAGGCAGGGTGATGGCCGCGCGGCGCATCCGCACTACGCGGGTCGAGGTCTCCTCCAACCGCGGCGTGTTCATGATCTCGGTCGCCGCCGAGCTGGCCGAGATGCACCCTCAGACCCTGCGCATGTACGAGTCGCGAGGCCTGATCGAGCCCAAGCGATCGCCCAAGGGGACGCGGCTCTACTCCCGGGAAGACGTCGACCGGCTGCGCCGCATCCAGGAGATGACCGCCGAACTGGGCATGAACCTGGCCGGTGTCGAGCGCGTCTTCGAGCTCGAGGACCAGCTTGCGTCAATGTCCCGCAAGGTGTCCGCTCTCGAGAAGCGGGCCCGCGAGCTGGGCGCCGAGGTGGAGCGTCTGGAGAGCCTGCGCCGCGAGCTCAGGGCTGAGATCGTCCCCTATGTCCGCGGGGGCGAGCTCGTCCGCCATGGTGATCTCCGGCGCCTCGATCTGGGGCGTCCTTCCAGCCGCGGAGCCGGCGAGACCTAGCCAATCCGTCCTGACCGGCGGGCAGCCTCGCTTCAGTGTGCAACGATCCTCGCCGGGCAGCGAGGTCCTGGTGTCGTCAAAGAGGAGCAGCACGAAACGTGGTCAAGTACTGCTGGGGTAAAAAGCGGGCTGGCTGGGCGACAGCCCTGGGAGCCATGGTCGGGGTCTTGGCCTGCGTCGCGCCGGCCGCCCAGGCCGCGTCCGTGGCGCACGCCAAGCTGGCCCGCCTCGGTC
>JBAVWI010000369.1:0-7423 GCA_049697735.1 Solirubrobacteraceae bacterium | reverse complement strand
TGCCGCCGGTGGTCGGCGTGCCGCCGGTGGTCGGCGTGCCGGTTCCACCCCCACCTCCGGTTCCGCCGGTTGCGCAACGTGCTGCGGTGATCGTGTCATTGATCAGGGTGACCCCGCCGGTGCTGGCCAGCGCCCGCCCCAGCACCGTCACGGCGTTATTCATCGAGATCGAGGTCGAGGCGAGGATGTTGCCGGTAAAGACCGACGCCGCCCCGAGCGTGGCTGAGCTACCGATCTCCCAGAACACGTTGCAGGCCTGCGCGCCGTTGACGAGGTTCACGCTGCTGCCGACCGCGGTGATCAGCGTGGAGCCGGCCTGAAAGATGAACACGGCATTGGGGTCACCCTGGGCATCGAGGGTGAGAGCCCCGGTCAGCCCGAGGGTGGGGCCGTTATAGACGCCTGGGGTCAGGGTCTGGCCGCCGAGGTCCGCGGTTATGGCTGCCCGCGGGTTCCGGCCCGCGGCATCGGTAATCGCGTTGGTGAGGGCGGACTGGGCACCGGCCGCGACAGAATCACCAGTGTGGACAGCCCCGTTCACCGTCCCGTTCGGGGCGCCGGTGAAGCCGGTGTCAGCGCTTCCCGGACTGACGCCGAGATCGCCGTTTATGACCGACGGCCCGGTGTTCGTCGCCGTCGAGCCGGCTAGCAGCGCGAAGCTATCGGCCGTTCCGAGGCCGACCGGCGGCTGGGCCGCCAACGCACTTGCCGGCACCGCCAGCGCGATCAGCGACACGGCCGAGACCAGCCCGGCCCGCTTAGTGCCCCAGCGGGCGAGGCGGCTGGGTCTCGAGGCCAGGGTCGTTCCGTGGTCGCGTTTACTGGACCTGGAACTGCTCATGAGAGGCTCCTTGTTACGGCCGGGAAACACCCAAGGGCTGGGGGGTATGTCCCCGTTTCCTGCGACCTCAGCTGTTGTCTCGACCGGGCTACACCCCAGGTTGAGCGTTCTGCCCTCAGCTGGACAGATCGGGCCCCTCAGTCGGTTGTCAATCCGGCCGTCTCGGCGGCGCGGCGCGCTGTGGCGGCCTTCCGTTCACGGGTGAAGCGAGCCGGGACGCCGCTGTCGGCTGTGCGCGGGGACAACCCGGCGGCGCGGTGCCGGCGGCGGCGAGGAACCGGCGGGCTCGAGGAGGGTGCGGGCCGGGGGCGGCGCCAGCTCACGACGCGAGGAGACGCCCAGCTTGCGGTAGATGTTGCGCGCGTGGGTGCGGACGGTCTCTACGGCCAACTGCAGCGCGGCGGCGATCTCGGCGTTCGAGCTGCCGTTCTGGAGCATCGGCAGGACCTCAGCTTCGCGCGGGGTCAGCAAGTGCGAACCCGGAGGCGCCACCGCAGCTGATTCGGGACTGCTCCGGGGGGTCAGCTGTAGTCCGCGCGATGCGAGATGGATTGCCGTCAGGACATCTCGCGCCTGGGTGCGCCTGCCCAGACACGCGCTAGCGCCGAAGCTGAGCAGCTGCGCGCATTCGGCCGCGGCGGGGTAGCTGGCGAGCAGCACCAGCCTGGTGTCGGGGTGGCTGCGAGTGAGCTGGGCGACCTCACCCAGCGACGGCAGGGTGTCGACGTCGAGGATCGCCACGCGCGGGCGATGGGCGCGGAGGACCACGGCTATACGCTCCGCAACGACATCGTCGGCGACAATCTCGAGACTGGGCTCAGCTTCGATAACTGCTCGCAGGCCATGGGCTAGGAGATCCTCGAAACGGGCGAGGACAACGGTGATTGGCGTGGAGGGTTGCATTTCGGGCGGGCGCGCGGGCTCGGCGCACAGGCTGCATCGGCAGAACCGAGCCGTAGGGTGAGTCGGGCCTCCCCCGACGCGTAACCCGGAATCGGTCAAAGATGGCCCGGCCGGGGGGACGAAAACCGGGCTCGGGTTGCGCAGGATGTAGGCATGGCCGGCCGCTTCCTCCTTCTGCCCCTGATCGCGGTCGCGCTGCTGGTGCCTGCCGGCGCTGTCAGCATGCCCACCTCCTCGGGCTCACCGGCGGCGTCGAATAGCCATCGCCACGCGAGCGCTCGCCGCGTCTCACCGGCCAGCCTGGCGTCGGTCAACAGCCGCGATCCGGTCGCCACGGCCGCTGCCATCGCCGAGCGCTACTGGGGCGCTGTCCCGTGTGCCGGGCAGGTCAAGATCGTGGCCAACAGCCCGCTCGCTCCCGGCCTCGATCCCACCACCGACGGCTGGGTCACGTTCGACTCCTCGCTCGGAGCCGACAACCTGGCCGCGCCCGCGAACACCTACACCAACTGCGCGATCACGCTCGCGCGTTGGCAATGGGGAACATGGACCCAGATGGAGAGCGACTGGGGGATGTTCTGCCTGACCGTGGTCCACGAGATGGGCCACCTTCTCGGGCACCCGCACAGCCTCACCGCGGGTAGCGTGATGGCGCCCGTGTTCACAAATGACGCCGACGTTCCCGCGATCTGCCACGCAAGCTGGCTCGCCGGCTGGCGTCCCACCGGCGCACGCTGAGCGAGGCCGTTCCTGACTCCGAGCCGTCTGGCGGGGAGCCGCAGCCATTGGGAGGGGGGCGCTCCCACCGCCGGGAGCCGGGCCGGCCGGGTCGCGATTCAGGCCAGGCCGGGGGTGAAGCAGACCGCGTGGCAGGTCACGCCGGGGCCGACGTCGAGCTCGAGCACGCCGGCGGTGCTGCGCTCGTGCGCGATGAGTTGGTAGGCGCCCGGTCCCCTGACCGGGATCTCGGCGCCGTTTGCTCTCACCGTGCCCGCGCCGTCGAGGACTGCCCAGACCGCGCCGGCCTCATAGGGGCCGCTGTACGGCCCGGCGACATCTTCGCTCTGGGGCGAGAGGGCTGCCCCGGGCGCGTCCTCGGGACGGACCGGCGCCAGCACCTGGCGTGAAACGCCGAGCAGGTCCTGGATGGCAAGCTCGGTGTCCTCGTAACCCCCCTCGCCGTAGTGGTAATCGTACAAGCGCCCCTGCTGGTTGAAGAGATAGCGGGCGGGCCAGCCCAGGTTGCCGTAGTCCTGCCAGATCGCGAACTCCTGATCGACCACGACCGGGTAGCTGATCTCGAGCCGGGCGACCGCCGCCGCTACGGCCTCGGGGTCAGCCGAGAGCTCAAACCCCGAGGCGTGGACGCCGATCACCCGCAACCCGGCGGCCTCATAGCGCTCATGCCAGGCCCGCAGGTAGGGGAGGGTGCGGATCGAGTTCGGCCGGCAGAAGTCCCAGAATTCGATCAGGACCGGGCGCCCGATCTGCTGGTCCATGCGCAGCGGGGCGACGTTGATCCAGGACAGCTTGGGCGGAAACGCAGGGGCGTGAATGTGATCGACGGGAGCGCGCACGGCGCCGATCGTAGACACCATCGGCTTGCCTCTGCTATGAAAGTGTGGTTATATAAACTGAATGGCATATACGACCTGGAGCGCGCTCGCCGATCCCCACCGCCGGGCCGCGCTGGCTCTCCTGCGGGAACGCCCGCGCACGGTGGGGGAGCTGACCGTGGCGATCGGCTGCAGTCAGCCCGGGACCTCCAAGCATCTGCGGGTGCTGCGGGACGCCGGCCTGGTGTCGGTTCGCCCCGAAGCGCAGCAGCGCGTGTATGCGATCGAGCCGGGACCGCTGTCGGAGCTCGACGCTTGGCTGGCGCCTTACCGCGAGCTCTGGGAGGCGCGCCTTGACGCACTCGAACAACACCTGCAAAGCAAGCAAGATGGCGACGACGGGAGGCAAGATGGCAACGACGGGACGGTATGAGGAACGAGATGGGGAACCGGTGGTGCGCTTTGAGCGCACGGTCGCACACCCGGTGACGGCGGTCTGGGAGGCTGTCACCGAGCCCGCCCAGCTCGAGGAGTGGTTTCCGACCTCGGTCGCGCTCTCCGCGCTGGCCCCCGGGGCCGAGATCGCCTTTCGCTTCGAGCACGATGCCTATCCGCCGATGACCGGGACGGTTCTGGCCGTCGAGCCCGAGCGCCGCTTCGAATTCACGTGGGGCGAGGATCGCCTCACGTTCGAACTCGAGCCGCGCGACGGGGGCGAAACGTGCCGCCTGGCTCTGACCGTCGTGCTCGACGGTGCCGGAAAGGCGGCCCGCGATGCGGCCGGGTGGGATCAATGTCTCGACATGCTCGAGACCGTGGCCGCCGGCGGCACCCCGGAGCGCCCTGCCCCCACGGCGGGCTGGCAGGCCTACTATGAGGAGTATCAGCGGCTCGGTTTGCCCGCTGAGGCGCCCATTCCGGAGCCCGGGAACGTGCCCCAATAGTCCTCCCAAATAGCTCCCGCAGGCCTCGTGAGTGGCGCTATACTCTCTGAAGTATTGAATCCTTACCGTATTTGAGGAGTTTCCAGAGATGAGCCCGTCCGGAGCCGAGGTTCTCCGCCAGATCAAGAGCCGGATCGAAGAGGTCGACCCGTCGGCCGTGCGCGAGCAGGTTTCCAACGGCGCCGTGGTCATCGATGTCCGGGAGGTCGATGAGTGGTCGTCCGGCCACATCCCCGGCGCCAAGCACGTGCCGAAGTCCTACCTCGAGTCACGGATCGAAGGCGCCGCCCCCGAGCGCGACCAGCACGTGATCCTCTACTGCCAGTCCGGCAACCGATCGGCCTGGGCCGCGCGGACGCTGATCGAGGATCTTGGTTACGACAACGTCGAGTCGATGACCGGCGGCTTCACGCTGTGGAAGGACCGTGGCTACGAGGTCGAGACGCCCCGGACGCTCACCGCCGAGCAGCGCGAGCGCTACTCGCGCCACCTGCTCCTGCCCGAGGTGGGGATCGAGGGTCAGCAGAAGCTGCTCGACGCCAAGGTGCTCTTGCTCGGGGCCGGGGGCCTTGGCTCACCGACCGCCCTCTACCTGGCGGCGGCCGGCGTGGGCACGCTGGGCATCGTCGACGACGACACAGTTGACCTCTCCAACCTTCAGCGCCAGGTGATCCACTCCTCTGAGCGCGTCGGCGTGCCCAAGGTCGACTCCGCCGAGCAGACGATCACGGCGCTCAACCCCGATGTCGAGGTCAAGAAGTATCCGGTCCGGCTGGGGCCCGACAACATCATGGACATCCTGCCCGGCTACGACATCGTTGTCGACGGGCTGGATAACTTCCCCACCCGGTACCTGCTCAATGACGCCTCGGTGCGCCTGCAGATTCCGGTCGTGTCGGCCGCGATCCTCGGTTTCGAGGGTCAGCTGTCGGTGTTCAAGCCCTACGACGGACCCTGCTACCGGTGTCTGTTCCCGGTCCCGCCACCGGCCGAGCTGGCGCCGTCGTGCGGGGCCAATGGCGTGCTCGGTGTGCTGCCGGGAACGATGGGCCTGCTCCAGGCGACCGAGGTCATCAAGCTGATTCTCGGCGAAGGCGAAAGCCTGGTCGGGCGCCTGCTCATGTACGACGCGCTGGCCGCGCGCGTGACCGAGGTCAAGGTTCGCCGCGATCCGGCGTGCCCGATCTGCTCGCGCCACCCGGAGGCGATCGGAGACGACGAGATGGGCGTGTTCCCTGATTACGAGGCGTTCTGCGCCGGCGCGCACTGACTAGGATGGCCGCATGAAATCCCAAGTTTTCAAGCCCGCGGGCGGGATGCCCGCGAGGTGGTAACCCGATAATGGCCACGATTCGCATCCCCCCCGTGCTCCGCGCCGCCGTCGGCGGAGAGAAGGAGCTGAATGCCGACGGTGACTCCGTCGGCGAGATCCTGCGCTCAGTGGCTGACAGCCACCCTGAGACGCAAGCTCAGCTGTTCGCCCCCGACGGGGGCCTGAACCGCTACGTCAACGTCTACCTCAACGACGAAGACGTGCGCGTGCTGGATGGTCTCGATACCGCCGTCGGCTCCCGCGACACCCTGGTGATCCTGCCCGCGATGGCGGGCGGCGCGGACGAGGCCGCGTAGCCAGGACCCTTGACCGTCCGCGGAAGCGGGCCGCGTGGCTAGGACCCCTGACCGTCCGAGGACGCGGGCCGCGTGGCTAGGACCCCTGAGCGTCCGAGGATGCGGGCAGCCCGTCGATTTCCCCCGGGCTCCAGCGCAGAAGCCGGGTGTCTGAGACGACCTTGAGGTGACGGCGCATCGCCGCTTCGGCGCGGCGCGGATCCTGGCGCCGGATCGCGTCCGCGATGCGACGGTGATCGGCCAACGAGCGGGGCGGCCGGCCGGGCTCGCCGAGCGAGGCCAGACGTGTCTCGTGGATGCGGTCTCCGAACGCTTCCATCACGTCCTGCAACAGGGGGTTCTGGGCTCCCCGGGCGATCGCTCCGTGAAATCTGCGGTCCGCCTCCTCGCCGATGCCGCCGGAGGCGAGGTCAGCGGCCATCGCCTCCAGGGCGCCGTCGATCTCCGCCATGTCCGCTTCGGTCCGTCGCTCGGCAGCCAGGCGGGCGAGCATGCACTCGATCGCCTCGCGGGCCTCCAGGACATCGGGCAGGCGTCGTCGTTGGGTGAGCATCATCTTCAGGCGCTCGGGGTCGACGTTCAGCGATCGGACGTAGATGCCGCCTCCGTGGCGCACCTCAAGCAAGCCCTGGACCTCCAGCGACACGGTTGCCTGCCGCAGCGAGACGCGGCTGACCCTGAGCGCCTCGGCCAGCGCGCGCTCGGACGGCAGCCGATCGCCGGGTTGCAGCCCGCGCTCGCCGACGTAGTCGCGCAGTGACGTCTCGAGCTGCTCGTACAGACGCCGCCCGCCCGGCGCGGCCAGGCCGGTCATGTCGGGCAGCTTTTGCGAGCTGGTGCGCCTCATCCCAGCCACAAGGCTAGTGGGCCTCCCCGCGACATCGCCCTGCTGGGAGACCCACTAGGGATCCACCAGGACGCCGCGTATCACCCCGAGCTCGTACAGCTCCGACGGCCCGAGGCGCAACTGGCCGGCCACGGCCGACACGTCCTCGGGACCTCGCTTGAGAATTGCCGCCGCGGATTCGGGGGTGATCACGGAAAAGTAGCCATCGGCGGTGATCCAAAGATTGTCAGGTGAGGCCAGCGACAGAGTGCCGCCCGACCCTCCTTCGCCGACGGTCACCGACAAGATCGGTACCGGAGCCGCCGCGATCGTCCGCAGCAGGCCGGCGATCGCCGTGGCGACACCGTCGCCCTCGGCGTCGGCGTCGCTGTCGGCCCCCGGCGAGTCGATCAGCGTGAGGATCGGGAGCTCGAGCCGGCTGGCCAGCTCCACCAGCCGCTGTGCCGTCCGGTAGCCGGCGGCCCGCGTGCAACCTCCCGTCTGGGCCACGAAGGCGATCGTCCGTCCGTCCCGGGAACCAAAGCCGCAGCGGACGCTGGGATCGACGCCCCCGACCCTGTCCCCGCAAATCTCGAGGCGCCGCTCGAAGTACTCGTCCAGGTAGGCGCGGGCGCCGCGCCGCCCGGAATTCCGCGCCCGCAGCACCTGCGCCCAGCCGTGCCCGGGCGGCCCGCCGCCGACCCCGGCCGGCAGGGGAGCCAGG
>JBAVWI010000368.1:0-2534 GCA_049697735.1 Solirubrobacteraceae bacterium | reverse complement strand
CCCCAGCAGCGAACGGCGCCGGTCGACCCGGGTGCTGGACTCGCCGTAGTCAGGGAGCGTTCCCTCCCGGACCCAGCCGCCGTGCAGCGCCCGCGTGGTGCAAAGCTCGCACACCGAATGGCGGTCGCCGCCGTGGAGGTACACGTGCGAGCGCTCGCCGCGCAGCAGCGTCCTTCCGCACACGTCGCAGGACGACTGTGCCACCGACGTGCTGATTGCCCTGGTATTCACGGCCTCCCAGCGTACTACGCCTTGACCGCCTCGCGCTCGGCACGGGCTTCGTCGACCACCTTGGAGGCCAGGTGGCCGGGCACCTCCTCGTAGCGCAGGAACTCCATCGTGAATTCTCCCTGGCCGCCGGTGATCGATCTGAGATCCGGCGCGTAGGAGAGCATCTCGGCCATCGGCACCTCGGCCTTGATATCGGTCATCCCTGACCCCACCGGCTCCATCCCCAACGGTCGACCGCGCCGGGCATTGAGGTCTCCGATGACGTCGCCCACCGTGTCCTCGGGCGCGTTGACGGTGACGGTCATGATCGGCTCCAGCAGCACCGGGGAAGCCTGCTCGAGAGCCTGTCTCATGGCGTGCGCCCCGGCGACCTTGAAAGCCATCTCGGAGGAATCAACTGTGTGGTAGGAGCCATCGAACAGGTGCACGCGAACGTCTTTGACCGGATAGCCGGCGATCACGCCCTCCTGCATGGCTTCTTGCACGCCCTTCTGCACGGCGGGGATGAAACTGGTCGGGATCACGCCGCCCTTGATCTCGTTGAGGAACTCAAAACCGGATCCCGGATTTAGCGGTTCGACCGAGATGTGGCAGTCGCCGAACTGGCCGCGACCGCCGGTCTGCTTCTTATGCCGGCCGTGGGCCTTGGCCGAGCCGCGGATCGTCTCCTGGTAGGGCACCCGCGGCGGCTTGAGCGTCACCTCGGCCGCGAACCGCTCCTTGAGGCGCTCGACGATCACCTCTACGTGCACCTGCGAGAGCCCGGCGACGATCTGTTCGCCGGTCTGCGCGTCGCGGTGCAGGTCGATCGTCGGATCCTCCTCCTGGAGGCGACGCAGGGAGCTGAAGACCTTGTCCTCGTCCCCCTTGGCCTTTGGCTCGATGGCGAACGCCATGACCGGCGCCGGGAGCTTGATGCTGGGCATCTCGATCGGCTCGTCGCGGGCGGCCAGCCAGTCGCCGGCCTTGGTCTCCTTCAGCTTGGCCACAGCGCCGATGTCGCCGGGCCCGAACTCCTCGGCGTGCGGGTGGGTGGGGTCGGAATTCTTGCCTTCGAAGGTGAGCAGCTGCCCGATCCGCTCCTTGTTGTGGGTACGGGTGTTCAGCACCTGAGAGTCGGGCTTCATCACCCCCTGGTAGACGCGGAACAGGTTGATGCGCCCGGCGAAGGTGTCGGCGCGGGTCTTGAACACGTAGGCGAACAGCTCGCGGTCCTCTTCCGCCTCGAGCGTCACCTCGCCGACCTCGAGGCCTCCGTGCTTGACCGGCGACGGAAGGTCCTCGACGATCGCGTCGAGCAGCCGGTTGGTCCCCAGGTTGCGGGTGACCACGCCGCAGGTGACCGGGAACAGCGCGCCGTGGTTGGTGCCCTCCTTGAGGGCGGCGACGATCTCCTCGTGCGAGATCTCCTCGCCCTCGAGGTAGCGCTCCATGAGCGCGTCAGACGTCTCTGAGACCTCATCCATGAGGTTCTCGCGGTACTTCTCCGCCTGGGCCTGAAGCTCGGGCGGGATCGGGATCTCCTCACAGTTGTCGCGGCTGGCTGGGAGGGCGGGATCGTATTCATACGCCTTCATGTCGATGAGGTCGATCACGCCCGAGATCTCGTGCTCGGAGCCGATGGGGATCTCGGTGGCGACCACGTGCTGGCCGAAGGCGGACTTCAGCGCTTCCAGCGTGCGGAAGAAATCGGCCCGCTCCCGGTCGAGCATGTTGACGAAGACCAGGCGGGCCAGGTCGAGCTCGGCCGCTCGCTGCCACAGCCGAGTGGTGTGGACCTCCACGCCCATCACCGCGTTGATCACGAACACCGCTGACTCGCTCACGCGCAGGGCGCCCAACGCGTCGGCGATGAAGCTCGGGTCGCCCGGCGTGTCGAGCAGGTTGACCTTGCGCTGCTGCCACTCGAACGAGCTCAGGGCGACCGAGATCGACATCTGGCGCGCCTTCTCGTCGGGGTCGATGTCTGACACGGTCGTGCCCTCCGTGACCGACCCGAGCCGGTTGGTCACCCCGGCGCTGAACAGCAGCGCTTCGTGCAACGAGGTCTTGCCACTGCCGCGATGGCCGACAAGGGCCACGTTGCGGATTCGATCCGCGGCCTTGTGCATGGCTGGTCTCCTTCCTCTCGCCTACCGAAAGGAGAACCTTATAGGGGATTTCTAGTCCAGTTCCCCGGCCAACTTGGAGCGCAGCCGCAGCACGGCTTTGGTGTGAAGCTGCGAGACGCGGGACTCGGTCACGCCAAGGACCTCGCCAATTTCCCTCAGGGTCAGGTTCTCGTAGTAGTACAGGGCCACGAC
>JBAVWI010000367.1:0-4543 GCA_049697735.1 Solirubrobacteraceae bacterium | reverse complement strand
GGACGCGTCGCGCGGAGCGCGCGGATCCGCGCGTAGGCCTCCTGGATCTCCTCGAACCGGCGGGCCGACTCCGGCGAGCCGCCGTTGTGATCGGGGTGATGGCGCTGTACAGCACGCCGGTAGGCAGCGCGCAGCTCGGCGTCGCTGGCGCTGGCGCGAATGCTCAGGATCTCGTAGGGGTCGGTCCGCGTCATGTCCCGATGATCGCAGGCGCGTCAGCGCGCCCTGAGCGCACTCAGGGCGCGAGCACGATCTTGCCGTGGGTGTGGCCCTCGGCGAGCTCGGTGAAGGCGGCGCGAACCTCCTCGAGCGGATAGACCCGCGCGATTGGGACCTCGAGCCGGCCGGCGTCGAGCAGCGCCGCGAGCTCGGCGAGCACATCGGCGCTGGCCGCGGCGGCGGTCCCCTCGGCCTTGACGCCTTCCCGGGCGACGGCGGCGAAGTCGACGATCGTGTCAATGCGCTCGGGTGCGATCCCCAGCCCCAGGGCCAGGGCGACGTAATCGCCGCCGACGGTGTCGATGAAGGCGTGGACCGGGCCGTCGGCGGCTTCTCGCACCCGGTCAGCGACGCCGTCACCGTAGGTGACCGGAACCACCCCGTGGCGTTGCAGCCAGGCGTGATTTGATTCGCTGGCCAGGCCGACCACGGTGGCACCGGCGATGCGCGCCAGCTGGACGGTCAACGAGCCCACGCCCCCGGCGGCGCCGGCGACCACCACCGTGTCGCCCGGCGAGGCGGCGACGGCCCGGACGGCCGCATAGGCCGTGGTCCCGGCCACGAACAGGCTACCCGCAGCCTCCCAGGAGACGCCGGCGGGACGGGCCGTGAGCTGTCCAGCCGGGACGACGACGTGCTCGGCCTGGCTCGAGCGCTTGTCGCTGAAGCCGAGGACCTCGTCGCCGACGCTGAGGCTGTCAACTTCATCTCCGAGTTGTTCGATCACCCCGGCCAGGTCGCTGCCTTGCCCCGACGGAAAGGTGGCCGGCCAGCGCTCGCGAGCGAAGCCCTCGCGGATCTTGGCCTCGCCTGGGTTGATTCCGGCCGCCTTGACGCGGACCAGGACCTCACCCGACTCCGGTACCGGCCTCGGCACCTCGACCACGTGCAATACGTCCACCCCGCCGTAGCGCTCGAATCTGACTGCACGCGACATCTTCGTCTCCCTTCGTTCTCAGAAGGGAGGCTAGTGCGCCGCGAAAACGGGGCTAGGCAGCGTGCTCGATGGCCTCGGGCTCGAGCACCGGGCCGCAGCCGATGATGTCGTCGGCCAGCCGTGTCGCGGTCACCCGCTCCCAGCGCCCGCTCTGCACGAGCGCCTCACACAGCATCAGGGCGTCGGCGAGTGCCGCCGAGGCCTCTTCGCCGGCCGGATCGCCGCTGAAGATCAGGATGTCGGCCGTGTAACGGATCCGGTCCTGTTCCTCGAGCAAAAGCTTGCTCGGCCCGAGCTGATTGAGGGTATGCATGACGCGCTTGTAGGCGTGGCTTCGTTCCGGGCTCATTGCTTCCTCCTGTCACAGGAGACTTGGCGATTTGACCATCATGTCGCCATCTGGCCCCTTCGACTTTAGCCCGCTGTCCAAAGTTCTCTCTCGGCACTTGGCCCGGCGGGTCGCGCCGGAGTATTTGACGAGCTCGCACGGCTAGCCACTCCGGGACGACCGGTGACGGCCGTCCCGGAGCGACGCGCCTTTGATCAGGTGGTGGTCGAGGTCGTGGTCGTGATGGGGTTGTTGTCGGCCAGCTGGCAGAAAAGATCGCCGAGTGCGCCGGCGCCCCGGGTGGCGGTCACCGTGAGGTGGACCTTCTGCAGATCGACAACCAGTCCGAGCAGCTGCAGGTTGAGCGGCCCAACCACCAGGTCGAGGACCTGGCAGGTCGTAGTGGCGGCACTGCTCGTCGCCTTCGGAGACAGCAGCGCCGTGAAGTGCAGGACATGGCCCTGGCTGTGGCGCACCTGCGCATTGAGGGTCCGCAGCGCCGTCGTCCGCGCCGACGCCACCTTGGCCCGGGAGAGCTTGCAGAACAGCGATCCCAGGACTCCGCCCTTGGCCTGCCCGGTGATGTCGAGCGTGACTTTGTCCAGATGGGCGTTGAGACCGAGGAGTTGCAGGGTGAGCTCGTTGAGGAATAGATGCAGAACCTTGCAGCCCCCGCCCGTGGAAGCCGACAGGGCGACGGCGGTGTGGACCGTGCTCGTCCGCCCGCGGTTGTCGGTCAAGGTCGCGCTCACCAAGCCTTTAGCGCTGAGCTTCCGGCCTGTCGAGGCGAAGTGCATAACCTGCACCCCGACGTTCAGCCGGGCTTGACGCGCGGCCGCCTTGGTCGGGGCGGCCTGTGCTCCGGCGAGCGCGAACGCGCTGGCCGATCCAGCCAGCGCGGCCACCATCAGTAGGGACAGAGCCCGTCGTTTCAGCATGCTTCCTCCGTGAGAGAATGTCCGGTCCGCTGGGTACTTACCCCCCGTCGCGGCAAGTCACACGCCGCTACGGCGGACCAGGTCCGCCGCATCTCGCGCACCCGTCCTTAATCGCGGGGAGGACCGCACCGGCCGGGCGTCTGGCGGGCGCGTCGGGCGTCACTAGGATCGAAGACCTGTGGCTTCGACCGATGCACCGGCGCTCGGCGGCCTGCTCTCGCGCGCACCGTCGCCAGTCCTCGTGCTCGGCGCGATCGGCTCGGTGCAGTTCGGCTCCGCGGTCGCCTCAACCCTGTTTGCCCGCGTAGGTCCGGGGGGCGCCGTGCTTCTGCGCCTGGTGTCGGCCAGCCTCGTCCTGCTGCTCATCTCGCGCCCTCGAGTAAGGACGAGGACTGGACGGGAGCTGATGCTCGCGGCCAGCTTCGGAATCGTGCTCGCGGCGATGAACCTGTCCTTCTACGAGGCCATCCGACGCGTCCCCCTCGGCATCGGCGTAACCATCGAGTTCATCGGTCCGCTCATGGTGGCGGTGGCGGGCACGCGCAAGCGGGTCGATTTCCTGTGGGTCGCCCTGGCTGCCCTCGGCATCGTCGCCCTCATGCGCGGCGACGCCCACGGAGTCGACCCGCTTGGAGCCGGCCTGGCCCTGCTCGCCGGTTGCATGTGGGGCGCCTACATCCTCATCAACGCACGGGTCGGCCGAGCTTTCGCCGACGGCGCCGGTCTCACCCTGGCCATGTGCGTGGCCTCGATAGCCGCCCTTCCCGCCGGCGTCATCGAGGGCGGTGCCCAGCTCGTGACCCCACACTCCCTGGCGGTGGGGGCGGCGGTGGGCATGCTCTCGTCGGCGATCCCGTACTCGCTGGAAATGGAGGCGCTGCGACGGATCGCGACCAGCGTCTTCGGTGTGCTCATGAGTCTCGAGCCGGCGGTGGCCGCCCTGGCCGGTTTTGTCATCCTGGGGCAGAACCTGAGTGCGCGCGACCTGGTGGGAATCGCACTCGTCGTGGTCGCTTCGGTGGGGGCCTCGTGGCGAGCCCGCGAAGCTCCGGTTGCGATCTGAAGACTCCGCGGTGTAGCGTCACGCGGGCGCGCATGAACACGCCCATCATCTTTGACCGAGCCAACGCCTTCCAGCGTTTCCTGCGCCGCTTTGCCGCCAGCGGTCCGGGCTCCTGGCTGTTCGCCCGCGTCCTGCATCGCATCGATCGGCCCGTGCACCGGCTCACGCACGGGCGTCACACGTTCGCGAGCCTGGTGGCGGGCCTCCCGGTGGTGATGCTCACCACGACCGGCGCCAAAAGTGGCCGCAGGCGAACCGTGCCCGTGCTCGGCATCCCGGCCTCCGACGGCCTGGCCATCATCGCGTCCAACTTCGGTCAGGAGCGACACCCCGGCTGGTACCACAACCTGCGCGCCAACCCCGAGGCCGACGTCGTGGTCGATGGTGACCACCGCCACGTGCGTGCGGTGCGGGCCGAGGGGGAGCGGCGAGCGCGGATCTGGCAGGAGGGTCTGCGCATGTATCCGGGCTTTGATCAGTACGAGCGCCGAGCCACGAAACGGCAGATCTCGGTGTTCGTGCTCGAACCCGACTCAGGGGCGCCGGCGTCGGGTACGCGTCAGACGTCTTAACCCAAGTTTCGCAACCGCTACGGACCCCGTCATCGAGATGCGGGACCATGTCGGTGATGGGAGAGCACCGTCGTCTCGATCAGGACGCTGCTTCGGCGCGGAAGTGGGGACGCCTCAGCGGCCGCGCGCTGGCGACGGCAGTGGTCGGTGCGCTGTCGGTAGGGCTGCTGCTGTGGGTGGCGCCACCGGCCGAGGTGATCAAGCAGATCGGTGCCATGGATCCGGCCTGGATCCTGGTGGCGATCGGGCTGGAGCTCGGCTCATGCCTGAGCTACGTGGTGGTCTTCCGGCGCTTCTTTCCCGAGCCGCCTCGCGCGATCAGCCGCCAGGTGGCGTGGATTGCGATGGGCGCGGGCGCCGTGCTTCCGGGAGGCAACATCTCCTCGGCCGCTGCCACCAGCTGGCTGCTGCGTCGGCACGGGGTTGAAACCCTTCGGCTGATCGAGCGGGCGGCGGCGCTTCTGTGCCTGCTCACCGCCTTTGGCT
>JBAVWI010000366.1:0-4374 GCA_049697735.1 Solirubrobacteraceae bacterium | reverse complement strand
ACGCGGGCGATCTGCTCCTTGCCGGAGATCTCGACCGACTGGGACTCGATGTTGCGCACGACCTCTTCGACGGCGCGTTCGATGCCGCGCTTGAGCGCGAGCGGGTTGGCGCCGGCAGCAACGTTCTTCAGACCCTGGCGGACGATCGCCTGAGCGAGCACGGTCGCCGTGGTGGTGCCATCGCCGGCTACATCGTTGGTCGCCGTGGCGACCTCGCGGACGAGCTGGGCACCTTGGTTCTGGAAGACGTCCTCGACCTCGATTTCCCGAGCAATGGTGACGCCGTCGTTGGTGATCGTGGGGGCGCCGAACTTCTTGTCGAGCACCACGTAGCGGCCGCGCGGGCCGAGCGTAACCTTGACAGCGTTGGCTACCGCATCGACGCCCTGTTCGAGCGCCTTGCGGGCCTCCGCCTCGTACTTGAGTTCCTTATGTGCCATGTGTCTCTGGTTCTCCTAGGAAGTGGTCTTACTGGACCTTGGCGAGTACGTCGGACTCGCGGAGGACGAGCAATTCCTCGCCGTCCACCTTGATCTCGGTGCCGCCGTACTTGCTGTAGAGGACCTCGTCGCCCTCGGCGACGTCAAGCGGCGTGCGCTTGCCCGTGTCCTCGTTGACCTTGCCGTCGCCGACGGCCAGGACCTTGCCCTTCTGGGGCTTTTCCTTGGCGGTATCGGGCAGGACGATGCCACTCGCAGTGGTCTCCTCCTCCTCGATGGCCCGTACGATCAGGCGATCGCCGAGGGGCTTGAGCTTCATGTGATCCGACCTCCGGTTGATGTTGCTAAGCGGTCGCTTGGCACTCGCGTACACAGAGTGCCAGCGCCTGCGTGACTATAGCTTGCCGGGACCGCTAATCAAGGCCAACTTGGCACTCTCATGTTAAGAGTGCCAGGCGACGGTCAGTGCATGAGGCCGAGGTAGGCGTGCATGAGGGGATCGCCGACGAAGGCCGCGACCACGCCACCGAGGGCCAGGTAGGGCCCGAAGGGGAGCGCGGTCTTGCGCGCCTCCTTGACGCCCCTGCGCCCGGCGATGAGCATGCCGGTGAGCACATTACCGAGCAGAGCGACGACCAGGGCCAGGATCACCGGGCGCCCCAGGCACAGTCCCATGACGCCGAGCAGCTTCACGTCCCCCATTCCCATGCCGGCCGGGTAGGCCAGCGCGGTGATGAGGATGAAACCGCCTGCGATCGCGGCCCACAGCAGACGCCGGGGCTCACCGCCGGAGTCAAGCGCCAGTCCCAGGACCACCGCAGTCAAGGCCGCCGGACCGGTGATCCGGTTGGGAATGATGCGCTGCTCGAGGTCGATAAGCGCGCACGGCACCAGGACCAGAACCAGCAGCCCGCGCAGCACGGCTGCCGCTACCGAGTCCTGCAGCGCGGCGACGGCAACGGTGAGCAGCGCGGTGGCGCCGATCACCGCCGGCGAGCGCAGGCGGGCGGAGACAGCGGGGGTTAATTGGAGAGTCGACATGGCTGGGGGCTGACACCGCGCCGCGACGTGGCGGTCCAGACGGTTATCGGCGCCAAGTCTCGAGTCCGTTAGTCCTTGATCGCGAGCGACACACGCGCCTCGGTAGGCTGCGCTCGATGCCACCCGAGCTCGAGGCGCGCTTCGCCGGCCTACCCGTCACCGAGCCCGGCGACGGACTTGTGGTGGTGGAGGCTCAGACCCACCGGGCACGTCGGCGCGGACTCGCGCGCCTGGATGCGCTTGACCCCAGCCACGGCCTGCATATCCCTCAGACCCCGGGCGTGCACACCTTCGGGATGCGCTTCGCGCTGGACCTGATCTGGCTCGACGGCCAGGGCCACACCGTCCGTGTCGACCGTGACGTGTCCCCCTGGCGCATGCGCGTGTGCCTGCGGGCACGCTCGGTCGTGGAGACCAACGCCGGCCGCGCCGATGCCTTCCTGGCCGCCGGCGTCGGGCGCCCGGGCTAGTGTCGGCTAATTGCGGGCGCCGCCGAGACCGTGGATGCGGTCGCGCAACTGCTCTGGCGGCTGCTCGATGATCTGCGAGAAGCGGACCACTGTCACGGTGTCGTCGCGGTCGACCTTGCGGCCGTAGATCTGCTCGAGGAAGTGGATCATCTCGTCCACGCGCCGGAACTCCGGGTTGTCGTGCTCGATTTCCCGGGGTGAGAGGTCACGGACGCGCTTGACCTCGACCTGGTCGATCACGGCGTGGAAGATCTTCTCCCGGGGGGAGTGCTGGTAGCCGATGGTGACCAGCACGCATTCGTTCTTGCGGTACTTGTGGGACTTGTCGCCGAGGCGGATCGTCGCCGTCTTCCGACCCCGGCGCAACTGATCACCGAATACCGAGGAATAGAAATTGAGCACCCGCATGGCCCCGGCAGCCTACCGATCCGGGGCCGTTCGCGACAACGCGCGGCGCACCATCTCTCGCTCCCCCTCGTAGGTGAGGGCGCGTGCCGCTTGGGTGAGCGGCATCCAGTCAGCCTCCTCGATCTCGTGATCGTGGTCGGCCACGTCGCCCGAGCGGTACTCGAAGAGGTAGAAGCGCACCCGCTTGGCGATCTGCCGCCCCCGGCGCTCGTAGCGGTAGTCGACCTCGCCGAGCTCGCCGATCAGCTCGGCGGTAACGCCGGTCTCCTCGGTCACCTCGCGGGCGGCGGCCTGCTCGGCCGTCTCATCACCGTTGAGGTGCCCTTTGGGGAGCCCCAGGACGCGTCGGCCCCCGACGGCACGCTTGACCGGGACGATGACCACCACCCGGTCGCCGTCGATGACCACGCCGCCGGCCGAAAACTCCTCCGGAGCCCGGACGTGATCAGTAGACATAGCGCTCGAGGGCGGTGGGGTTGTGCACGGTCAGCTTGCCGCGGCCCTGGGTGATGATGCCGGCGCGCTCGAGCACGGCGAGAAAGCGGCTTGCCGACTCCCGTGACGAGCCGGCCAGCTGGGCGAGGTCGGTCTGGGTGGCGGTGATGAGGATGTCATCGTCCTGGGCTCCCTCGGAGCGGGCGGAGGCCACCAGCTCGGCCAGAACCGAGGCGACCCGGCTCTGCACGGTCTGGAACGACTGACGGGCCAGCCGCTCGTTGGTCTCCCGCAGCCGGCGGCTGAGGGCGGCCAGGAGCTTGACCGCGATGTCGCCGTGGTCGCGCAGCAGCCGGCGCATGTCTCCGGCCAGAATCGCCACCACCTCGCTGTCCTCGAGCGTCTCAACGGTGGCCGAGCGCTCCTCGTCGTCGAAGATGGCAAGTTCGCCAAAGATGTCCCCCGGCCCGAGCGTGGCCAGCGTCAACTGGCGCCCACCGCTGTGTTCGCGCACGGCGCGAACGTGACCGGTTCGGACCACGTAACACGTGTCGCTGCGGTCACCCTCGTGAAAGACCACCTCTCCGGCCTTGAAGCTCCGGGGCACCACCACTTCGGCCACGCGCGCGAGATCCTCCTCGCCCAGGGTCGCGAAGGCGGGCACGCCGTGGAGCAGGGCGATTGTCTCCTCGCTGCTCGTGGCCATGTGATGTCAGAGATATCACGTGTGCCTGGCGCGCGCCGTCAGTGGCGTCCGGTTCAGTGCACGATTCGCGGTCCCAATGTCCCGCTAGACGAGGTCGAGCGCCTGCTCGCGCCGGCGCCGGCGCACCGCGTAACCCACCCACAGGCCGAGCCCGGCGACCAGGCCGACCGGCACGAGCACGGCGAGCGCGATCAGGGCGACCCCCGCCGCGACCACCAGCACCCGCCCGGCCTGATGGGCGGCGCGGCCGAGGGTGAAGCCGCCGCCGGTGCTCGAGTTGTGATGCCCGGCGAGCATCGAGGCGGTGATGGTCAGGCTGATCTGGCTGGTATCGACCTGGTGCTGGAGCGAGGCCAGGCCGGCGAGGTCGCTGGCGATCGACGCGTTGGCGTCGCGGATCTGAACCTTGAGGCTGTCGATCGCGGCCGTGGTGGTGGCGATCGCGAGCTGGCGCAGCAGGGCGGTGCGAAGCGCCCGAGCGTCGGCCAGGCGCCGGCCGGCGCCCCCGAGCTGGCCCGTCACGTCCTGGCTTGAGTCGTTGCGCGAGACCACCCCCGCCCCGTTCAACCTGGAGAGGGCGGCCATCGTCGGGCCGAGCTTGGCGTTGGGCACGCTGAGCTGGAACTGGGCGTAACCGCTGGCGTCGTTGGTCGCGGTGACGTTGGAGTTCTCGACCACACCGTTGTAGTTGGCGATCGTCGTGAACACCTGCTGGGCCACGTAGTCGACCTGGCTGGGGCGGGTGGAGAGGGAGATCTGGGCCGAGCGGACGACCTGGCGCCCGGGGGTAAGGGGCGCCCCGGCCGGGCTCGCCGCGGCAGCCGTGCCCGGTGAGCTCGTGGCAGCAGTAGCCGGTGAGCGCGCGGCGCTGGAC
>JBAVWI010000365.1:0-2431 GCA_049697735.1 Solirubrobacteraceae bacterium | reverse complement strand
CGGTGGCGTCGAGCAACTCGGCCACCCGGGCCCGCGAATGCCTTCGCGGCGTACCGCGCAGCGCGAGCGGCAGAGCGATCGACTGGGCGACGGTGAGGTCGGGCGAGAGCGTGCTCTCGGCGTGCTGGTCCATGAACCCGATCCAGCGCTGGCGCAGGCGGGCGCGGCCGGCCGCCGACAGCCGCCCGGGATCCTCGCCGAAGACGAGCATCGAGCCCGCCGAGGGTGCCTGGAGGCCCGCGATGACCCGTAGCAAGGTGGTCTTGCCCGCGCCGCTGGCCCCGATCACGCACACCCTTTCGCCCCGCCGGAGCTCGAGGCTCAGCCCCTGGAGGGCGGCCGCGTCCCCCTGGCCGGTCCGATGCAGGCAGAACACGTCGCGCAGGCGGACGGCTGGATCGCTCATCGGGGCCGGCCCGGAGCGGTGATCGTCGCCAGCCAGGCCGTGGCTGTGAACAGGCTCAGGGCGGCCAGTCCCGCCACGGCGAGGCTGCCCCAGGGCACAACCGTGACCAGCGGCGGCGAGGTCGGCGCCAACGTGCTCGCCGCTCGGACGGCCGCCACCGCGAGCCGGGTCAGGACAACCGTCACCGCGACGCCGGCCGCCAATCCGAGTCCGGCGGCAATCACGATGCGCAGTGCCAGCTCGCGACGGAGCGCGCCCGGACCCAGCCCGTGGACGAGGAGCGCGCGTTCGGCTCGCGGGTCGCGCAGCGCGCCAAGCAGGACCACGAGCAGTCCCAGGACGGCCAGGGCGAGCCCGACCGCCGCCGCGGCGAGCAGCGTGCCGAGCACTCCCCGGGCGATCGGGTCGGTCTCGAGCTGGCGCTGAAGCTGCCCGCGAAAGCTCGCGCTGAGGCCACTGAGCGGCGGCCGTGAGAGAGCGGCGCGCAGGCTCCCCGTCCGCCGTGAGCGGATCCACAGCTCGTCCGGCCGGCCGGCGCCGGGCAGCCACGCGTCGAGGGCCGCCGACAGGCTCGGCTGGTCGGCGATCACGAACCCGGCGCTGTCAGGCGGCACGGTCGGAAAGCGGCGCATGGTGCCGACCACCTGCGCGCTGACCGGGAGGCCGTCCACGGTCAGCGCAAGCCGCCCCCGGTCGGCGGCCGCGGCCGTGGCGGGATCAGTGAGTACGCGGACGGGCGCCGCGTCGCTCGGCTGGACCGGGCGGACCACCCCCGAATTGCCGGCCGGAGCAAAGCGGACGTGCAGGCTGCCGGACCCGCCGCCGATCACCGACGCGGCCCCGACCGCTCGCCAGGCCGCGAGTGACACCCGCCCGCGCGAGGAACCGGAAGTCCGCAGCGGCCCGAGCGTCACCTCGGTCGCGGACTGGGTGGCGGCGGTCAGGCTCTCGCCGTTCTGGTGTCCGCTGGTGATCTCCAGGCCGGCCGGGGCCGTCAGGCTGAGTGCCTCGAGCTCATAGTTCCCGGCGGGAATCCGGACCGTGACAGTCTGGCGCCGGGTTGTCGCCGTGCCCACGGGGCGCTGGATCAGCGCGCCATCCGGGGCGCGCAGATCGGCCGTCACCACGGCCGCGCCGCCGCGAGCTCGCAGGCCGACGGTCATTGCTCCGCCGGTCAGGGGCAGCTCGGGCCCGGGAGCGCGGACCGGTCCGGACGGACGCAGCCGGCGACCGAGCGCGGCCAGGGGTGCAGATCCGTCACCGCTCCGCCAGCCGCCGATCAGCCCCAGCCCGCTCGCCGGGACGCCGAGCGCCGGGACGGTTACGGCCGCCCCATTGACAGCAAAGCTCGCGTCGGTGCGCCGGATCGGCAGTACACGGCCACCGGCCAGCGCCCGCCAACGCGCCAGCGGCGCGCGCTGCAGCGGGGTCGCGTAGCTAGGCCCCGGCGCGACGAGGGCGTCGAGGGGGACTTGATCGGCGGCCGCGTCGGCCTGGCTGCGCGCCAGTGTCGCGCGGTAGCCGAGCGCGAAACCGCCCAGGCCGGTGCTCACGGCGATGAAGGCGATGGCCAGTGCGGGTGCCGCGGGGGCACGGGCAAGTCCGATCAGCGCCAAGCGCAGGATCGGCGGCCCGTCTCGGCTGAGGCGCTCCAGGCCGCGCAGGCCGGCGACGGCGATCCGGTAGACGACGACGCCCGCACTTACACAGGCCAGAGGGGCGAGCAGGACGGGCAGCGCCCCGGCATCCCCGCCGCGGGTCAAGGTCAGCGCCAGCGCCGCCGCCGCTGCGACGGCGAGTACGTCGGCGATCCGAGCCGAGGGCAGGAGCAGGACGAATGATATGAGCGTGGTGGCCACCACCCACCCCCCGGCCAGGACGGCCAGCCCGGTGAGGGTCAGCAGCGAGTGGGTGAGCACAGCGCCGACCGGCAAGTGGGCGTTGGCGGCCAGCCCGGCGGCCACCGCCAATCCCAGCCCGGCCCCGATCAGCAGCCCCAGCGCGGCCAGCGCCGCGGCCTCTGCG
>JBAVWI010000364.1:0-5062 GCA_049697735.1 Solirubrobacteraceae bacterium | reverse complement strand
CTACGGCGTCGTCATGCTCGTGGCCGGCACCGTGGTGGCCGGCCGGCTGGCTCCCAGCCGGGGCCCGGACGCCGCGCCCGGCGGGCTATGACCCGGTGACGCCGGGGATCCAGCTCGTCCCGGCCAGCGGCACGCGCGCCATCGCCGCAGCCTCGATGGTCAGCGCGACCAGATCCTCGGGTTCGAGGTTGTGAAGATGAGACTTCCCGCACGCCCGGGCGAGCGTCTGGGCCTCGAGCGTGATCGTGCGCAGGTAGTTGGCAAGCCGCCGGCCGCCCTCGACGGGATCCAGACGCGCCTCCAGCTCCGGCTCCTGAGTCGAGATTCCGGCCGGATCACGACCGGCCTGCCAGTCGTCGTAGTAGCCGGCCGAGGACCCGATCTGCTGGTAGCCGGCCTCGTGCTCGGGGGCGTTGTCACCCAGGGCGATCATCGCCGCCACCCCGATCGAGACGGCGTCGGCACCCAGGGCCATCGCCTTGGCCACGTCGGCGCCATTGCGGATGCCGCCCGACACGATCAGCTGCACCTCCCGGTGCATGTCGAGGTCGACCAGCGACTGCACCGCCTGCGGGATCGCGGCCAGGATCGGAATCCCGACGTGCTCGATGAACACGTCCTGGGTGGCGGCCGTGCCGCCCTGCATGCCGTCGAGAACGATCGCGTCGGCCCCGGCCTTGACGGCCAGGGCGACGTCGAAGTAGGTCCGGGTGGCCCCGACCTTGATGTAGATCGGGATCCGCCAGTCGGTGATCTCGCGCAGCTCATCGATCTTGATTTCGAGGTCATCGGGCCCGGTCCAGTCGGGATGCCGGCAGGCGCTGCGCTGATCGATCCCCTTGGGCAGGTCTCGCATCTCGGCCACGCGATCGGAGATCTTGTGGCCGAGGAGCATCCCGCCGCCGCCCGGCTTGGCGCCCTGCCCGACAACGACCTCGATCGCGTCCGCGCGCCGCAGGTCGTCGGGGTTCATCCCGTAGCGCGAGGGCAGCAGCTGGTACACGAGCTTGCTCGAGTGGCCGCGCTCCTCCTCGGTCATGCCTCCGTCACCGGTGGTGGTCGACGTCCCGACCTCGCTAGCTCCCCGCCCGAGGGCCTCCTTGGCGTTGCCCGAGAGGGCGCCGAAGCTCATCCCGGCGATGGTGATCGGGATCTCGAGCTTGACCGGCTCGCGGGCATAGCGGGTGCCGATCGTGACGTCGGTCGCGCAGCGCTCGCGATAGCCCTCCAGGGGATAGCGCGAGACGCTGGCCCCGAGGAACAGGAGGTCGTCGAAGTGGGGCACGGGGCGTTTGGCGCCAAAGCCCCGGATGTCGTAGATCCCCTCCCGAGCGGCGCGCTGAATCTCGGCGATCGTGCCGCGGTCAAAGGTCGCCGACTCATGCAGGCCAGGCTGCCAGCCGGTCTGGTTTCGGTTGCAGTTCACGAGGCCCGGGCCACCGGCTTCATCGCGGGAGACCCACTAGTAGGCACCGGCATTGTCGATCTTGAAGTTGTACAGCTGCCGAGCCGAGCCGTAGCGGCGAAAATCGGCCGGGTCGGCGTCGACTTCGGACCGGGCCAGCAGCTCGCGCACCTGCTCGAGGTGCTCGGACCGCATCTCCTTTTCGACGCAGTCGGCTCCGAGACCCGCCACCGAGCCTCGGACGTAGAGCCGCGCCTCGTAGATCGAATCTCCGAGCGAGTCGCCGGCGTCCCCGCAGACAACCAGCGTTCCCTTCTGGGCCAAGAACGCGCTCATGTGCCCGACGCTGCCACGGACGAGGATGTCGGTTCCTTTCAAGGCGATCGCGCAGCGCGCCGAGGCGTCCCCGTGGATGACCAGCAGCCCCCCTCGCCCGCTGGCCGCGGCCGACTGGCTCGCCGAGCCCTCGATCACCACCGTGCCCGACATCATGTTCTCGGCCACGCCGACGCCGCAGTTACCCCGTACCCGCACGTGGGCGTGCTTGTTCATGCCCGCGCAGTAGTACCCGACGTGGCCCTCGATTTCGACCTCGGACGGCGCGTCGAGTCCGACGGCGATGCTGTGCTTACCACCGGGATTGAGCACGCGGACGCGGGCGGGCGGCTCGGCCTCGTGCAGCCGGCGGTTGAGCTCGCGGACGCTGTCGACGGCGAGGTCGACGGTCAGCAGGCTCTCCCGGGTGGTGTCCGAGGTGGCCATCACGCCACCAGCGACCGGCCCCAGCTGTACACCCGGCCCGGCTCGGGCTCCCAGGTGAAGGCGTCGGCGGCGCCGGGCAGGCCGGCGATGGCCCGGTACTCGGAGGCCATCGCCACCCACTCGTCGGTCTCGGCCATCACCGCCGGCTTGCAGGCGATCGGGTCACGCAGGACCGCGAAACCGTCGGCGGTTCCGGCCGCGAAGGTGTAGAAGCCGTCGAGGTCGTCCATGCAGGCTTCGAGCGCCTGCTCGAGGCTGGCTCCTTCGCGCATCCTCCAGGTCAGGTAACCGGCGGCAACCTCGGTGTCGTTATCGGTCTGAAACTCGATCCCCTGGCGGCGCAACGTGCGGCGCAGGCGGTTGTGGTTAGACAGCGAGCCGTTGTGGACCAGGCACAGGTCCAGGCCGGTCGAGAAGGGATGGGAGTGCTCGGTGGTGACCCGGCTCTCGGTGGCCATGCGGGTGTGACCGAGCGCGTGGCTGCCGTCGATCCCAGCCACCCCGAAGCGCTCCACGAACTCGAGCGGCGAGCCGGCCGCCTTGAAGATCTCGATCGTGGCCCCCGCGCTCATCACTGTGAGCTCGGCATGCTCAGTGCGCAACCAGGCCTGTACTTCGTCGGCGTCGGCACCGACCACGAACACGGCGTGGCTGGCCCGGACACGCGGAGCCGACGCCTCACCGAACACCTCCCCGAGCTCGATGCCAAGCGCCTCCCAGCCAGGGTCCTCCGCCGCCGAATGCAGGGAGAGCTTGCACGAACCGGCCGGCGCCGGATCGCGGTAGAAGGCGACGCCGGCGCTGTCGGGCCCGCGAAAGGAGAGCTGCTCGAGCATCCCGGCCAGCAGCGCTCCGAGTTCGGGGCGCAGCGAGTCGCTCTTGGTGTAGAGGCCGGCGATACCGCACATGCGCAGCAGCGTAGAGCGTGGTCGCCGACGCTCCAATATGTCGCATGTGCACACTTTGGCGGCCGAGTGTGGTCGCGCTCTCCACACCGCCATCGCGCCTGGTGGGAACCGGTTCAGACGGGGAGACGCTTCTGAGCGCGCTTGACGATCTGCAGCGCCTCGCGTAGCTCGGTGCGCGCGATCGGGGCCAGGGCGCCGGGATCAAGGTAGTTGTCGGGCGGCTCACCGGCGCTGATGAGCTCGGCGTGGTGGGCGAAGCGGGCGTGGGTGATTGCCTCAAAGGCCTCGGCGAGCGCGTCACCCTGGGCGCGTTCGAGCCCCCCGGCGGCGGCCACAGCCTCGATCCGGTCCAGGGTCGAGGAGATCGTCACACCGGTAGCCAGCGCGTGGTAGCGGACGAGATTGACGAGCGGGATGATCCCGCCGCGCTTGAGGTCGATGCGGCCGGCGTTATCTCCCTCGCGCTCGGTGGCGAGCTGGCCGCGGAAATTGAGCGCCACCGCGAAGCCGCTGGCCGAGCGGGCCAGCAGGTGCATGAACTGCCCGTGCTCGCGGGCGGCGCGCATGCGAGCCGTGAGCTCGGGGGCGACGGCCAGCGCACCGGCGGCAGGCCGGAAGTCAAAGGCGACCGTGGCCCGGATCAGGTGTGACTCGTCGGGCTCGCGCAGACATTCATCAAAGGTGGCCAGCCACGCCGCCTTGGACATTCGCCAGCGGGGGTTGCCGGCCAGCACGCCGTTGTTGTCGATCCCCACCCCGCAGCGGGCCAGGCCCGCGTTGACCTCCTCGCCCAGCCGCGCAAAGTAGGCGTCGACGCCGGACTCCTCGCCCCCGTAGGCGAGGGCGTTGTCCTGGTCGGAGGCGAGGGTGAACTCGCGCCGGGCCGCGCTGCCCAGATCAAGCCAGGACCACGCCTCGGGCGCCGGACCGTGGCGCTCGAGCGAGAAATCGATAAGCCGTCCCACCACGGCGTCGTGCTGAAGGCTGAGAACGCGGCCGAGGTCCCGGGAGGAAACCCCGGCCCGAGCCAGGGTGAGGGAGAGCTGCGGGAGATGCGCCACGGCGCGCTCGAGGGCCTCGGGATTCGCGGCACCGAGGATGGTGTGGCGCAGTCCGATCGGCCCCTGGGCGTCGAGGCCGAGCAGATCGGCGGCGGACAGCAGCCCCCGGATCTGGCCGTGTTCGACCACCGGCATGTGCTCGACGCCGGCCGCGAGCATGTCCACGGTCGCCTCGACGGCCAGCTGACCGACCGGCACGGTTGCCACCGGCGTCCGCGCGACTGAGCTCACGGGAACGTCGAGGTCGGTCGTCCCGGCCGCGACGCGGCCGCGAATGTCGGCGTCGGTGACGATCCCCAGGCGATCCCCGTCGAGCGCGACCAGCAGCGCCGAGGCGCCCCGGTCTCCGAGCTTCTCGATCGCGCTGCGCAGCGGCTCGTCCGGTTCGCAGAAGACGGCCGGACGCATGATCGCCGAGACGGGAGTCGTCCCGACGTCGCGCAGGGCGTGGACGGTCTGGCCGGCGTGGGTCAGGCGCTCGCGCATGGTCGCGGCCACAAAGGCAACCCCGGCCTCGGTACCGAGCAGGCGGAGCGCCGCGCGGGGCTCAAACCACACGCACCGCGACGGCTCGCGGGCCCGGACGGTGAAGGTCGGCGCCATTCCGGTGAGCAGCGACGGGTGACCGAAGGACTGGCCGGGCTCGAGCACCGACACGACAGCACCCTGATGGACCAGCTCGAACGAGCCCGAGCGAATCACCCACAGGCCGGCCGCCGGCTCGCCGTCCTCGATGAGGACCAGTTCACCAGCCTGCAGCTCACGCTCGACTGCCTCCGCCGCCAGCTCCCGGAGCGTCTGCGCATCGAGCCCCTCGAAGGGCGGGTAGCGAGCCAGGAATGTGTCCAGGTGCTCCATGTCCAGGGCCTCAATTGTGTGCGCATCGCGCCTTTGTGCGCGACTGGCGACGTGTCAGGGTAATGCGC
>JBAVWI010000363.1:0-32204 GCA_049697735.1 Solirubrobacteraceae bacterium | reverse complement strand
GCGTCGATCACGATCACGAACTGCGTCATGGCCAGCAGCAGCAGAGCGAGGTTCTTCGCTCGCGGGGTGTACAGGGGTGATGTGGCCGGCTGGCTGAGGGATGACATTGGAAGGTGACCTCCGGTTCCGTTTGCGATCGCGACTATAGTGAACTAGGATTCCGGTTGTCAAGATCCGGGATAGAAACTTTGACCGAGACACTGAGCCAAACTGAGCGGCCGCTGCGCGCGGACGCACGCCGCAACCGCGAGCGCATCCTGGCCAGCGCACGGGAGGTGTTTGCGGAATCCGGCGTCGATGCTCAGATGGACGACGTCGCCCAGCGCGCGGGCGTTGGAGTCGGCACCGTGTATCGCCACTTTCCCACCAAGGAGGCGCTGATGGTGGAGCTCGTGCGCCAGAAGTTTCGCCTCTTCGCAGCTACCGCCCGCGAGGCGCTCGAGCGCGACACGGAGCCGTTCGACGCGTTGGCCTACATGCTCCGCCGCAACGCCGAGCTTTGCGCGAGCGACGCGGCCATGCAACACGCTCTCTCGGGCGTAGGAGACATCTGGATCCAGGCGCGTCCCGACCAGGAGGTGCTGCACGCGCTCAGCGCAGAGCTCGTGGAGCGCGCCCAACGCGCCGGGACAATGCGCCTCGACGTGGGAGCGTCCGACATCGCGATGCTCATGTGCGGCGTGTCGTCCACGATGGCCCACTGTGGCCCCGGCTTTGACTGGCGTCGGCACCTGGAGCTCGCGATCGAAATGCTCCGGGCCGCGCACTAGTTGGCAGCGGCACCGCTGACCAGCCCGCCAGCAGCTCGTCTCCGCGTTCGCCCGTCCGGCTGCGAGGCGGCAGGGCCCTGAACGCGCCAGCCAGGCGGCGCACTCCCTCGTCGATCATGGTCGCATCGAGGATGAGAACGGGTAAGTACCGTCTCATCAGGGGCTAAAGGTGACTTGAGAATGCGGGCCCAACCTGGTGACATCGCCGAGTCAGCGAAGCCGCACGAACTTCACGCTCTGAGCGCTGGCACGTGCCAGCTGGGCTCCGCAGGCAGATCACCTCGCCGCAGGCTGATCGCTGTCTCGCTGGTGCTCGTCGCGAGCGCCGTCACGGGTTGCGGGACCGCGGGTGCCTCGTCGTCGGGAGGTATCGCCGCATCGACGTCACGCGCGTCCACGCAGGCTGCCGCCGCGCCCTCCGGATCCGCGCCTGCCTCCACACCAGCATCTGGGTCCTCGCCGGCGACGCCTCCCAGCCATCGCAGCAGGCTCCCCACCCGGCGAGCAGCGCCCACCGCCGCGTCGCACTCCCGCAGCAGTGCGCCGGTTAACCGCTATCCGCCCACCCTCAATGGCGCCTGGCAGGTGATCAGCACGATCGGCGGCCGGCCCGCGATGTGGATCACGCAGCGCTCGGGCGTCACGCTGGTGCGTATGGACCAAAGGTGGGTGCATCTCGTGCTGCACGCGGGCTCGGTCGACCCCGGAGGCAGCGGTTGGCGCTACGGCGACCAAGTCGCTGGCAACGAGATCCATCACCTGATCCTGGGCTTCAACGGCGGGTTCAAGTTCAGCACCGGAGCGGGTGGCTTTGAGTCGTTCGGGCGCACCGCCGTTCCCCTGTCCCCTGGCCGGGGCTCAATCGTCACCTACACCGACGGTAGGACTCAGATCGGGGCGTGGGGAGTGTCGGTGCCCGCACGGGGCCGGCCGATCGCGTCCGTGCGTCAGAACATCCATCTGCTCATCGACCACGGCCAGGCGGATGGCTCGGTCGTGACCTGCGGCTCGTCCTGCTGGGGCGCAACCATCGGGGGCGCCGCGGCCGTGGCCCGCAGCGGGCTGGGCATCCTCGGCAACGGGCAGCTGATGTGGGCGGCGGGCGAGAACCTCACAGTCGGTCACCTCGCCGATGCGATGGTGTCGGCGGGAGTACAGCGCGCCGTCGAGCTGGAC
Organism: Solirubrobacteraceae bacterium; assembly: GCA_049697735.1. Taxonomy (GTDB): domain Bacteria; phylum Actinomycetota; class Thermoleophilia; order Solirubrobacterales; family Solirubrobacteraceae; genus Palsa-465. The sequence continues at coordinate 30,258 of JBAVWI010000363.1, read as the reverse complement.
ATCAATCCTGACTGGGTGGCCGGCTACGTGTACATCCACCATCGCTCGACCGGACCAACTCCGGTTCCGGTGGTTCCCGGCCAGTACGGCCTCTCCGGGCACCTGCTGCAGCCATACAGCCGCGACTTCTTCACCGTCCTGTCGAACTGACGCGCCGGTTGCCCAGACTGATGGGCAGTCCCGAGGGCTTACCGGCAGGCGCGCTCGAGCCGACGCTCCAGCGAGCTGCCTTTGCTCGTGGTTCGGCTCGAGAACAAGAAGCGCCACGATTTCCCCGAGCGCGTGAAGAGAAAGCGGACGGTACCGGCGTCCGGCGTCTTCTGGCAGACGACGCCGAGCATGGGGCTCGATCCCGCCACGTACTCCCCATTGATGCCGGCGCTGGAGCCGTCCTGGACGACGAATGCGTGCACCAGCGCGGAGCGGGTTGCTCCACGAGCGGGTGTCACACCGGTGCCCGCGCTCGCCACGGCGCCTGAGGCAAGCGTCATCACACCGACCGCAGCGGCTAGAGCAGATCTTCGAGGAAAAGTCATCCTGTGAGATTAACAGCCTTAGGCCTTTGGGCTCAAACGGAGTAGACCCACCTGCGGCGGTGAGAGTCCGCGGGTCACAGCGACCGCATCGGTGCCGATGGTGACCTCGCGCCATGACCTCGAGGCCGGGTACAGTGCGCAGTCAGGAGAGCGTTCGAGTGCCTGGCGCCCATGTCCGAGGCCACGATTCCCGTTTCCCGCTGAGTGGCGATCGGGGCGATCTCGCCAGGCTGCCGCCGGCCGGCGAGACCGAACCGCGTGACACGCCAGGAGCGACAGCTGTCGCCTCTGACGTGGGCGCGGCGCCGCCGCCGGTTCGGGACGCGGAGCCGGCGGTGGCAGTTAGTCGGGCTCGGCTGCTGGTCATGTCGGGCTTGATCATCGTGGCGGTCATTGGCCTGTATTTCCTGATCCCGAAGGTGGCGGGGCTACAACAGACATGGGGTCGGCTTCGCCGGGGTGATCCGCTGTGGCTCGCGGCGGGCGCCGCCCTGGAACTGCTTTCGATCGCCGGGTACGCGGCGTTGTTTCGGACTGTCTTCGGCCGTGGGGTGCCTCGGATCGACTGGCGCGTGAGTCTGGAGATCCCGCTCGCTGGGATCGCGGCGATTCGACTCGTGGCGGCGGCCGGGGCGGGCGGGGTGGCGGTCACAGCGTGGGCGCTGGCACGCGCCGGCATGTCGGCCCCGGTGATCGCGTGCCGCATGGTCGCGAGTCTCGTCGTGCAGTACTCGGTCTACCTTGGCGCGCTGATCGTCTTTGGGCTGGGGCTCGGGGCGGGACTATTCGGGGGCGGGGGTTCGTTCGCGCTCACGATCGTCCCCGCCGTGTTCGCGGGAGTACTTGTCGTCGCGATGCTCGGCTTGGCGCTGATGCCGCGCGACATCGAGCAACGGCTGCAACGCTTTGCTGACCGGACGGGAGCTCTCGGTTGGATGGCAAGGCGGCTAGCCAAGGCGCCGGACACGCTGGGCAGCGGGGTCCGCACCGCAGGAGACCTTGTCCGGCAGAGGCGCCTGGGCCTGTTGGGGGCCGTGGCCTATTGGGGGTTTGACATCGCGGTCCTGGGCGTCTGCTTCCATGCCTTCGGGACCGTCGTGCCGCTGGCGGTCCTCGTGGTCGGATACTTCCTGGGCACGCTGGGAAGCCTGCTACCGCTGCCCGGTGGAGTTGGAGGCGTAGAGGGCGGGATGATCGCCGCCTTTGCGGCATTCGGCGTACCCGGGGGCAGCGCTCTCATCTCTGTTCTGGCTTACCGCGCGATCTCATTCTGGCTTCCCACACTGCCCGGAATCGGCGGATATCTCGCGCTTCGGGCAACCATCCGCAGATGGCGAGCGATCGACGCCGGCCAGGTCGGCTCACCCCCGCTTCCGGCGCGGTCGTCAGACCCAGCCGGCTAGCCGCCGTTGGCCGGGATAACGCCACCAGGAGCGGGTCCTGGGCTCGGGCGCGTGGCCGCGTTGATCAGAGGCTCACGCGGTATCGGAGATGAACAACACCGTTTCGAAACCGGCGCTCGTCGAGGAGCTCGAGCGGCGCGCGAATGTTCTCGGGCAGGGCGCGCTTGCCGCCCCCCACGACGATCGGTCCGAGGAACAGATGACACTCGTCGACGAGTCCCAAAGCCAGCGCGTGGCCAGCGAGCGCAGCACCTCCGATCGTGAGATCAGCTTTAGCGGTCTCCTTGAGCCGGCGGACCGCATCGGGGTCGAGGTCGGGTTCGATCCGGGTCCTCGCGCTGGACACCGTCTGAAGGCTCCGCGAGTACACGATCTTCTCCGCGCCCCGCCAGATCTCGGCGTAGTCCCGGGTCACCGCCGTCTGATCGGGGCCGGTGTTCACGTTCTCCCAGAAGATCATCGTCTCGTACATCCGCCGACCGTAAAGGTAGGTGCCGATCGGCCGCTCGAGATCGTTGACGAAAGCGTGCACCTCGTCATCAGGCTCGGCCCAGTCGAACTTGCCCTCTTCGTCCTCGATGTATCCGTCGAGCGAGGCGATCGCCATGTAGATCAGCTTGGCCATCGTGACTCCAATCCCAGGTCGTGGTGCGGTTGCGGCCGTCCACGCTGAGACCGCGATCCAGAGCAGGATTCATCGGTCGCAGCATGCCTGAGGATCAGATCAAGGTGAGGCCGCGGCCTGGCCAGCCGGACTCTGGGTTCCGCCGAGCGGTTGCACCTTGATCGCCAGCACCGTTCCCCGTGAGGAGCGCTTGAAATACCGAAACGTCTCCGTTACGTTATTGTCGATGGCCCGGACGCTTGACCCCGCCGTCGACGACGCGATCGCCACTGCCGCGCTCGCCCTCCTGACCCAGCTCGGCTTCGCCGGCATGAGCATCGAGGCGGTGGCGAGGGTCGCCCGCGTTGGCAAGCCGGCTATCTATCGACGCTTTAGTGACAAGGCGGCGCTCGTCGCGGCGGTCATCGCCCATCAGCTCCCGGTGATGGACGTGTCCGACCTCGGCAGCACGCGAGACGAGCTGTGGCGTGCGGTGGAGCAGGGCTTGCCCCGCGATGGCCCGGCATATGTCCGGCTCATCGGCGGTCTGATCGCCGAGGAGGATCGTCATCCGGCCCTGATTGACGCCTTTCGGCGTCACGTTCTCCACCCGCGCCGCGAAGCAGTCTGCTTTCTCATCGAGCGGGGCAAGGAGCGGGGCGACATACGAGCAGACATCGATCCGGAACGTGCCCTGGATTTCCTTGCCGGCTCGTTCCTCGCCCGTGTGTTCGCGGGCGTTGACACAGGCCCGCGATGGCGCAGAACCACCTTTGAGACCTGGTGGCAAATTTTGAAAGCGAGGCAGCAGCATGATCGAGTTCACGATTGAAACCGAGATCGCCCGGCAGGTGACCGACGTGTTCGCCTACGTCACCGATCCGACAAAGCTGTCGACCTGGCAGACGAACACCGTCTCGGCCGTCCCCGAGCGCGACGAGCCGCTCGGGCTTGGTTCCCGGGTGCGCGAAGTCCATCGCGCCCCGGGGGGCAAGCAGCTCGCATCGATCGTCGAGGTTTCCGAGTTTGAGCCGGACCGGACATTCGGGCTGCAAACGCTCGAAGGGCCGTTGCCCATCCACGCCCACATTTCGTTCCAGCCGACCCGGCACGGCACTCGGATGAGCTTTGCCGCGCACGGACAGCCGAGCGGGGCGATGCGCTTCGCCCAGCCCCTTCTACGCCGCACCCTCGAACGCCAGTTCGCTGCCGACTGCGCGACCCTAAAGCGCGTGCTTGAAAACGCCTAGCGTCCCCTGATCCCGGCCGTTGCCTAACCCGCGAACCAACTCATGGCCGGACGTCGGCTACGCGCCGAAACGAGACCGCCCGGCGCGGAGGGCGGTTCGTTTCATTGCCAAGGTGGAGACGGCGGGAATTGAACCCGCGTCCGCAGTCGCGTAAAAGGTGGTTTCTACGAGCGTATCCGGCGCTCTGATCTCATCTTCCACTCGCCACGCCGGCGGGGTTGTGGAAGACCAGCTCCGAAAGAATGTCCTCGGATTGGCCGGAGCGGGCCTCACCAAGTGAGCCTGCTAGTTGATCCCGGTTACTCCGCCGCAGGCGGGCTAAGAGACCAGGAGCGCTCACGGCTTAGTTACTAAGCGGCGAGCGCGAACTCATGAGAGTCCGCACTTATTTTTTTCCCGGGAGTTTTACGAGGCCACCCGGGACCTCGACTCGCAACCACCCCCACGAACCGACCGCGTCGAAGCCTGTCGTCCCCGGGGGTACAGCTATGTCCACCTGAGTATAGAACCGGCCCGGCCAAACAGGCCATGGTTCGCCGCGGCCCGGACCCGCGCAGTGAAGGACTCAGTAAGACCCGGCCCGAGTTGCGTCCGGCGCCTGCGACAATTCATTGCAGAAAGAGATGAGATTCAACGCACCACCGCTCCCCAGCGCCCCGGCGCCCGATGAGCCTGCCGCCCGCACACCTGTCGGTCTGACCGGCCTCGAGCGCGACGAGCACGACGCCGCGCGCCCGTTCGGCGCTTCCCTTCCCGGTAACGAGCGGCCACGCCAGTCGTTCTTCAGGCGGCGTCTGGCCCCGATCGGCGCCGCCCTGGTGGCGCTGCTGGCCAAGCTCAAGGCCGTCCTCCTCCTGCTGCCCAAGATCAAGCTGCTCACTACGGCTGGGACGATGCTGGTCTCGATCGTGGCCTACGCGACGATCTGGGGCTTTCCGTTCGCACTCGGCTTCGTGATCCTGCTCCTCGTCCACGAGATGGGACACGTGATCGCGCTGCGACGCGAGGGGATCAAGGCCAGCGCCCCGATGTTCATCCCCTTCCTGGGAGCCGTGATCAGCGCTCGCTCGCTGGGCGACAACGCCACCGCCGAGGCGCGGGTCGGGCTCGCCGGACCGATTCTGGGCAGCCTCGGGGCGGCGGTCTGCGTTGTCATCTGGCAAGTCACGGGCAATACCTTCTGGCAGGCTCTCGCCTTCACCGGCTTCTTCCTCAACCTCTTCAACCTGCTCCCGGTGGTCCCGCTCGACGGTGGCCGGGCGATGGCGGCGATGGCGCCGTGGATGTGGGGCGTCGGCTTTGCGGCCATGCTCGTGTTCGCGGTCCTCTTTCCCAACCCGGTCATCCTCATCATCGCCGTGCTCGCGGGCTTTGAGACCTACAAGCGCTGGAAGGCGCGGCGCAGCGGGAGCCCCGAGCAGGCCGCCTACTACCGGGTCCGGCCGCGCGACCGCTGGCTCATCGCCGCCGTCTACCTGACCCTGATCGGGCTGCTCGTCGTCGGGATGGACGCCACGCACCTCCAGCGCAGCATCATCTAGCCCAGCGCGGCCCCGGCGACGCCGGCCGCCGACGACCCGGGCTATCCACCTGCAAAAGGTGACAAACTCGACGCTCGCGGCGAAGCTTGTCACCAGCTGCACGCTCAGCCCCGATTTTGCGCCAAACTCGGCGGCGCCGGCCAAGGTTGTCGCATTCTGCAGGTCGCCCAAGCCGGGCTGGCCGGCTCGGGCGAGCGAACGCGGGCGGCTTCAGTAGGCGCGGGCTGCTTCAGTAGGCGCGGGCGGCTTTAGTAGCCCGGGCGGCTTTAGTAGCCCGGGCGGCTTTAGTAGCCCGGACGGTTTTAGTAGCGCGGATCGCGCTCGTCGGGGACGCGGACGCGCCTGGTCCGGTCCGCCCACCAGAACGTGTAGAGCACGGACAGAATCAGACCGACGATGCCGACCACGAACAGGACGGTGCCCGCGGTCTTGAGGTCAATCCCGCTGACGTGCGCGGTGACCGCCCACTTGAGGATCGCGCCGAGGGCGATCAGGACGATTGATGTTCCGATAGTCATGGGAGGGGGTCTACCCGGGAGGGGTGCGCGACAAGCACTGTAGCGGCAAGCTTCCAGGCCCGCCGCCGCCCAACGCCCGCCTCGTGCGCTCAGCGCCCCACCTCGCGCAGCTCGCGCTGGACCTCGCGGGCCATATCGCGCTTGCGGATCGAGTCCCGCTTGTCATACAGGTCCTTGCCCTTGGCCAGCGCGATCTCGACCTTGGCCCGCGAACCGGGACCGGAGAAGTACATCCGCGTCGGGATCAGGGTCAGCCCACGCTCGTTGGTCAAGGCCTGTAGCCGCTCGATCTCGGAGCGGTGCAGGAGCAGCTTGCGCGGCCGCTCGGGCTCGTGGTTCTCCCGCGAGGCAGGGCCGTAGGGTGGGATGTAGACCCCGATCAGCCAAACCTCACCGTCTCGCACTGTCGCGTAGGCATCCTTGAGCTGGGCCTTGCCCTCCCGCAGGGACTTGACCTCGGTTCCGGTGAGCACGAGCCCGCACTCGAAGCGCTCGATCAGGTTGTAGCGAAAGGAGGCTTGGCGGTTTGTGGCCACGTCACCCGCGGAAACCTTGCGCTTGCGTCCCTTGGCCATCTTGTTTGTCCTCTGAATCCGTTTGGCAAGTCGGGCGGCAACCGGCCGCCGCTCAGCTGTCGTCCACGTCGGCGGGCAGCAGATCCACCCTACCCCGCGGAGCGTCGATCCGTCCCACCCGCACGGCGACCGAGTCGCCGAGCCGGATCGCCCCGCCCGACCGAGTCCCGACCAGGATTGTGCCCTGCTCATTGAGCTCCCACCAGTCCCCGCGCAGCCGCCGAACCGGCAACATGCCCTCGTACTCGCCTCCCTCGCCGAAGCAGACGAAGGCCCCAGCCCCGATCAAACCCACCACCTCGCCCTCGAACACCGCACTCCGGTCACCACCGTCAGCCAGCGCGCGCTCGAGCAAAAAGCAGCCAGCGACGTCGTCGGCGTCGCGCTCGATTGTCATCGCCGCCCGTTCCCGGGTCGAGGTCCAGGGCCCGGCGGCGGCCACCCAGCCGGCGTCCGGAGCGGGCTCCCCGGCGACCGCGGAGAGCAAGCCGCGGTGGCAGATCAGGTCGGGATAGCGACGGATGGGCGAAGTGAAATGGCAGTAGCGGGGTGAGGCGAGCCCGGCGTGACCCAGGTTGCGGGGGTCGTAGTGGGCCTGCTTGAGCGAGCGCAGCACGAGGCTGGTCAGCGCGCGGCGCCCCCGGCCGGTCTGCGTGACCCAGTCCGCCACCATCGCCGAGACTTCCCCCACCGCATCGGCGGCCTGCTGCGGCGTGAGATGTCCCCGGGGTACCGGCGGAGTCGGCACTCCCAGCGACGCCAGCTGGTCGACCAGACGCTCGACGGCGGCGGCTTCGGGTCGTTCGTGGACGCGGTACAGCGTCGGGATCCGCCGCTCCTCGAGAAAGCCGGCCACCTGTTCGTTGGCGGCAATCATCAGGCGCTCGATCACACGGTGGGACTCGGTCTGGGCGACAAGCTCGGCGCCGATCACGTGGCCGTCGCGGTCAAAGCGAAATTCGGGTTCGGTCGAATCGAGGATTACCGCAGCCTGCCGGGCGCGTGCCCTGGTCAGTGCCGCTGCCGCCCCGCGGGCAGCGGCCAGCGGATCCCCCCAGGGCGCGGCCGCCCGTTCGGTGCCGGCGAAGATCCGGTCCACCTGGTCGTAAGTCAGCCGCTTCTGCGAGCGGATGACCGAGCGATACATGGCGGTTCCGCGGCCGGGCCGATGGCCGCGAGTGGACGAGCCGGCCGGAATCGTCATCTCGACTGTCACCGTCAGCCGGTCCTCGCCTTCCACCAGTGAGCACACGTCGTTGGACAATTTGCCCGGGAGCATCGGCTCGACCGCTCCCGGGACGTAGACGCTGGTGGAGCGCCGATACGCCTCGCGGTCGATCGCTCCGCGGGGCGCGACGTAGGCCGACACGTCGGCGATGTGGACCCAGACCTTGAAGCTTCCGTCGGCCAGCACCGAGGCCGAGATCGCGTCATCGTAGTCGCGCGCGGTGACGGGATCGATCGTGAAGGTAGCCAGGCCGCGGAGGTCACGGCGACCCTGGAGGTCGGGCGCGACCCCGGCCACGTCACGCGCCTCGTGCTCAACCGCGGGATCAAAGCTGCGGGTCAGTCCGCGGTCGATCATCAGCGCGCCGATCACGTCCCGGGCCACGTCAGGCCGCCCCAGCCGCCGCCCGATCCTGGCCCGCCCGGTGCCCCGGCGATTGGCTGCCCGGCTTGGCGCGACAGTGATCAGATCGCCCACGTTCGCCTTGCCATCACGGCTGACCACGATCTGCGGGCCCGGGCCGAAGAACGGCTCGGCAACCATGAACTTCCCCCGTCGTTGCAGCACGGCGACCCGCGCCGGCGGGCGCGGGTCACGACCGTCGGCGCTCACTTCAGCTCGGCGGCAACTATCCGCTCTGCCACGCGCAGCGCGGTGTCGGTCTTGGCTCGCAGGCCGGTGTTGGCGTAGATGTTGGGACTGATGCCGGCTCCCCGGCGGACCCCGCCCCCACCCAGGTTGCGTCCGCTGGGCGTGAAGTACTCACCCACGGTGAAGTCCAGGGCGCCCCCGTTGGGCAGGGGCTGGATCTCCTGAAAGACGCCCTTGCCATAGGTGTGGGCGCCGACCACCAGGGCCCGCTTTCGGTCCTGCAGCGCGCCGGTGACGATCTCGGCGGCCGAGGCGGTCCCATGGTCAACCAGCACCACCAGCGGGATCTTGGTCGAGATCGCTCCCCCCTTGGCCATGTAGACCTGCCGCGGCTGGCTGCGACCGTCGGTGGTGACGATGGTCCCGTCAGGGATGAAGATGCTGGCTACGTTGACGCCTTCCTGTAGCAGTCCACCCCCGTTCTCTCGCAGGTCGAGGATCAGCCCCTGCGCGCCGGCCTTGAGCACCTTGTCGACCTGGGCCCGGAGCTCAGAGCCCGAGCCGGCGGTGAAGCTGGTCAGCTGCACGACGCCGAGCTTGCGGCCCCGGTAGGCCGCCACGTGTCCACTGGCTACGGGAATGGTGATGTCGGCGCGGACCAGGGACACCACCCGGCTGCGATTTCCCGACTTCACGGTCAGGGTCACGCGCGTGCCGGGACGGCCTTTGATCAGGGAGGCCGAGAAGCTTGAGGATCGTCCGGCCAGCGAGGTCGAGCCGACCCTGCTGATCAGGTCTCCATGTCCGAGGCCGGCCTTGGCCGCCGGCGAGCCCTGGAACACGTCGACCACCCGCAGCCCCTGCGGCTCGGTCACGACGTCGATGCCAACTCCGCTCAGGTGCGGGTTTGACTGGTTCTGAAATGACCGGTAATCGGCGGGACTGAAGTAGTGCGAGTAGGGGTCGCCGAGGCTGGCCACCGCCCCCGCCAAGCCTTGGTTGACGAGCGCGGTGCGCGTCACCGGGCGGTAGTAGTCGCGCTGGAGCAGCCCGTAGACATCGTTGAGCAGTTGCTCCTCGCTGCTCTGAGAGACGAACACGCTCTGCAGGGGGCTCGGGAGCCAGCTGGGATGGCCGCCGAACCAGAGCCCGATGACCAGCGCGATGACCGCGACGACCGCGAACCCCCAGGCCCGCGGCCTGCGTGAACTCTGCCCGTACATACTGATCTCAGGGTAGCCGTCAGCTATTGCTGGGCTCTGGGGTCAGGCCCGGGCTGAGCCGGTCTGACCCAGTTCGAGACTCGGGCCCTCCACCCGGTCCCGCGTGCCCGATCAGACCCGAAGAAAGCGCCGCAAAGAGAGACCGGAGCCCAGCGCTGACACCAGTACCCCCGCCCCCATGAGGACTATCACCAGGACGGTGAAGGAAATCGTCTGCGGGGCCGCGATCAACGTCCAGTTGTTGGCCAGGGGATCGAGCAGAAGGACCTTGACGATCCCGAGCACGGCGACGGCCAGGGCCGCTCCCGCCGCGCCGACCACGACCCCCTCGATCACGAACGGCCAGCGAATGAACCAATCGGTGGCGCCGACCAGTTTCATCACTTCGACTTCCCGGCGCCGGGCGTAGAGCGACAGACGGATCGTGTTGGCGATCAGCAGGATCGAGGCCAGGGTCAGCAATACGGTGAGACCCGCGGCGGTGATCGTGACCAGGTTGGTCACTTCGAGGATCTTGCGGGTGTCGTTCTTCTTGTTGGAGACGCTCTCGATCGCCGGGTCCAGCGGGGTCGGTATTCCGCTCGGCCCTTTCGGCGTGAGCGCGCTGCGGATTGCCAGTACGTTGGCCGGGTTGTCCGGGATCACGTGAAAGGTGTCGGGCAGCGGGTTGGCGCCGAGCAGCTGGTAGGCCTGCGGGTCGATCTTGGATTGCTGGGCGTAGGCCTGCTGCTTGGAGACGAACTGGACCGCCTTGACGTGGGGGACGTTGAGCAGCTCGCGGCGCACTCGGGCCTCGTCGGCGGCTGTCGCGTTGCTCTTGGCGTAAACATCCACCAGCACGCGGCTGCGCACGCTGGCGGCGGCGCCATTGGTGGCCTGCACGATCGGGATGAACACGCCCAGCACGAGCATCGTCACCAATACGGTGGCCAGAGCCGCGAAGCTCGGGGCGGCGCTGCGGCGCACCGCGCGCACCGCCTCGCGGAGGAAGAAGCCGATACGCATCGGCTAGAGCTCGGGCGGCCGGGTTGAGGGGGAGCGCAGCCGATGCGCGAACTCGCGCGTGCTCTCGTCTCGGGTGTAGAGGCCGGCAGCCTCGTCACGCACGATCCGCCCCCGGGAGAGCTCGAGAACGCGGCGGCGCATCTTGTCGACCATGGCCTGGTCATGAGTAGCCACCAGCACGGTCGTCCCCGTGCGGTTGATCCGATACAGCAGGCGCATGATGTCGATGCTCGTCTCAGGATCCAGGTTGCCGGTCGGCTCGTCAGCCAACAACAGCGGCGGATGGTTGACGAACGCCCGCGCGATCGAAACGCGCTGCTGCTCACCACCCGAGAGCTGGTGGGGGAGGTTGTGAAGCTTGGTCGAGAGCCCGGTCAGCCGCAGAATGTCCGGTACCTTGGCCCGGATGTCCTTGCGAGTGCCGCCGGTTACCTGCAACGCATAGGCGACGTTGTCATACACGGTGCGGTTGGGCAGGAGCTTGAAGTCCTGGAAGACGACGCCGATGTTGCGGCGGTAGAACGGCACCCGCTTGCGGGGGATTTGGTTGAGATCGTGGCCGGCGACCCGGAGCGCGCCACTGGTCGGCTCCAGTTCCTTGATCAGGAGCCGCATCACGGTTGACTTGCCCGAACCCGTGGACCCGACCAGGAACACGAACTCCTCGCGGTCAACGGAGAACGTGGCCTGATCCAGGCCGACATCACCGGCGTAGAGCTTGGAGACGGCGCGAAATTCGATTACCCGGGCCCGGCCCGCGGGGGCCGGCGCAGCGGGATGCAGGGGAGCGCTGGGCACCGCGGCGGCACGGCGGCGAGTGCGTGAGGATGTCTTGTGCTTGGTAGCCATGAGGTGCGTGCAGAGTAGCGGTCGCTCACCCAGATTGGCCGCTGGGCCGGCGCCTTGCAAGGGGATTTGCAGGGCTAAAGGCTAAAGGCCGGCTTAACGCGGCATCGTCCCGCCCCGGCGCCGCCTTTATGCACCGCTTCCCGGATTGCTGGCTGGTCACGGAGCCCGCTACCGTCTTGTTGCGCGATGCCGTCGATCTCCGTAGCCACGCTCGACAACGGTCTGCGGTTGCACCGAATTGCGGTGGCGGGAACCCGCGCCCTGACCATTCTCGTGGCCTTCGATGCTGGCGCCCGCTCCGAGCGCGAAGAGGAGAACGGGATGGCTCACTTCCTCGAGCATCTGGTCTTCAAGGGGGGTGAGAAGTATCCGACCTACCGAGCCGTCAACGAGGCCGCGGAGGGAATCGGCGCTGTGCTCAACGCCTACACCAGCCATGATCTGGTCGCCTTTCACATTACGGCGCGGGCCGAGCGCGGCCTCGAGGCAGCCGACCTCCTGACCGACTTCGTCGCCCAGCCCCGGCTCGATGCCGAGGAGATGAACCGCGAACGCGGGGTCGTGGTCCAGGAGATCGCACGCTCTGATGATCAACCCGCGATCATGGCCGAGCAGCTGATCGATGAAGCCGTGTTCGGCGATCATCCGCTCGGTCGGCCCGTCCTGGGCCCGGCCGAGCACATTCGCGACACCTTTACCCGCGAGGGAATCGTCGCCTTCCGCGAGCGCCGGTGGTCAGCAGCCGCCGGCGCCGCCTTCGTGGTCGGCAATCTCGACTCGCTGGGCTCCGATGGGGAACTGGAGCGCGCTTTCGAACGCTTCGACGGGGGGCCAGTCCCCGAATCCTTTGACCCCGCCCCGGCCTTCGTGCCTCGCGTCATGGTCCGCGAACGCGACTCCAACCAGTCCCATCTGCGTCTTTCCTACCGCCCCGCGATCAACGTCAGCTCGCCTCGCGAGCGGGCAGCTCTGGCCATCTACACCACGCTGCTCGGGGGCTCGATGGGCTCGCGGCTGTTCGACGAGATCCGCGAGCAGCGCGGGCTGGCCTATTCCGTCAGCGCTGTGCCCCATGCCTACGCCGATGTCCCCGTACTTCAGCTCTCAGCCGGACTCGAGTCGGCCAAGACCACCGAGGCCTACCGCCGCATGAGGGATATCGTCTCCGAGCTGCGCGACGACGGACCAACTCAGGCCGAGGTCGACAGAGCTCGGGCCTACGCCGCCGGAGCCCGCGCGATCGCCTTCGAGAACAGCGGCGCGGTAGCCCGCTTCGCGGGCCAGCAAACGATCGTCTACGGCGATGAGAACGTCGACCCCGACCGGACGATCTCCCTGCTGGACGAAGTCAGCTTCGACGAGGTCCGGGCCGTCGCGGCCGGCGTGGCCGACGAGCTCGCCGTCGCCTGTGTGGGGCCACACACCGTGGAGGAGCTGGAAGGCGCCTGACACGCTGGGTGCTCACCGGCCTGCTCGGTGCACTCGCGGTCGTGGCTCTGGTCCTGGCCGGCGTGGGCGTCCCCAGCACCATCACGGGTTCCTCAACGACAACCCCGGGTCCCCGGCCGGCGACGCGACGGGGCCACCAGCAGCGAGCCGTGCCGAGCTCCGCTCAGGCCAGATCGGCTGCCCCCCTGAGCACCGCTCTGGCCCCAGCGGCATCGCACACGCCCGCCCAGAGCCATCTCCAAGCCGTGCTCGCCAAGGCGCTCGACGCGGCCGGCCCGCAGAGCGGTGCCCTGGTCTACGACCTCGGGACCCGCCAGACCGTGTTCTCCCGCCGCGCCACGACAAGGCGCCCGCCGGCCTCCGTCGAGAAGCTCTATACGACTGTCGCCCTGTTGCGCGTCCTCGGCCCCGACGCGCGGCTGCACACCAGCGTGCTGGGAACCGGTCACCTGGACGCCGGGATCTGGCACGGTGACCTCTATCTACGGGGCGGAGGCGACCCCACCTTCGGCGATGCCGGCTTTGACCGCGTCTGGGAGCAGGGCTACGGCTCGACCGCCAACCAGCTGGTCGCCGACCTGGCTCGGCGCGGGATCCGGCGCGTGACCGGCTCGGTGTACGCCGACGAATCGCTCTTTGACCTCCATCGCGGTGGCCTGCTCACCAAGCTCGCGCCTGACACGCCCGACTTCGGAGGACAACTCAGTGCGCTGGCCTACAACCATGGCTCCGCGCTGCGCCGCCTCTCCCCCGCCCGTTTCGCGGTCAAGGAGTTCGTGCTCACCATGCGGGGCTCGGGGATCGCATCGCAAGCCGCCTCGCACACCGCCACCACCCCGCCCCAGGCCCACATGCTGGCCACCGTCGACTCGCCGCCGCTCTCGGTCATGACCCGGTTGATGGACGTTCCCTCTGACGATCTCTTCGCGGAGCTGTTCACCAAGCAGCTCGGCGTGCTGTTCGGCGCCGGCGGCACGATCGCGGACGGCGCCCAGGTGATCCGCGGCACGATCTCCGCCGCCTTCGGGCTGCACCCGACCATCCTTGACGGATCCGGGCTGTCGCGCGACGACCGCTCTTCGCCGGCCGAGATCGTCAACCTGCTGCGCGACGTGTGGCAAACCCCAGTGGGGGGCGAGCTGGCCGCGGCGCTGCCCACGGTCGGCAAAGAGGGCACGGTCCAGAACATCGGGCTCAAGACAGCGGCGCGAGGCCGTTGCATCGCCAAGACCGGAACGCTTGACTACGTGACAAACCTGGCCGGTTACTGCCGCACCAAAACCGGGCGCCGGCTGGCCTTTGCGCTGTTCGTGGACGGGCCCCCCAACTCTGTCGCGGTCGTGCTCGAGAGTCGCATGATCGGGGCCATCGCCGCTTATTGACGGGCGTCCTGCCCAGGCTCGACAATCGAGGCCGTGACCCTCGCGACCGCGATCAACACCGACGAGCTCAAGCGCTACCTGAGCCGGATCGGTGACCGCTGGCCGATCGAGACGGCAATGCTCGGTGGCGCCCGCGTCGACGACGCCCAGGGTGCCCTGCCGCAGCGCGAGCGCGGGCCCGAGTATGTGCTCGTGCTCGTCTCGTCTGCCTTTGACGGCATGCCCTGGCTGGAGCGCGTCTATCAGGCCTCGGCGCTCTGGGACGCGCTCGAGATGGGGTCAGCCGCCGATGTCCACTGCTACACCCCGGCCGAATTCGAGCGCAAACAGAGGACGATGCCGGCCGTCCGGGCCGTGGCCCAGCGCGGGGTGCTTGTCTCCGAGGACTCCGTCCTCAGCTGATCGCGACCATACGCTCGATGGGAACGCGCGCCCGCTGGGCGATCGCCTTCGGGACGCTGACCTCGTGCACGCCTTCGCTCAGGGCTTCGCGGAGCTTGGGCAACGTGATCATCTTCATGAAGCGGCAGCTGGCCGCCTCGTTGGCGGCTACGAAGTCCACCTGTGGGGCGGCCTCGCGGAGGGGATAGAGCATCCCTGTCTCGGTGGCGACGATCGCCGTCCCGCCGGCGGGCTGCGATCCGTGCTCTCGGGCGTAGGCGAGCATCCCGCCGGTGGAGAGCATTCGCACGCCCTCCGGATCTAGGTCGCCGGCCGCGACGTACTCCATGACGCTGGTCGAACACCCACATTCGGGGTGGATGAGAAAGTCAGCATCCGGGTGGTCGGCGCGCACGGCGGCGATGTCGGCAGGCTTGATGCCGGCGTGGACGTGGCACTCGCCGTCCCACACATGCATCGGCCGGCCGAGCGTTCGTTCCACATAGGCGCCCAGGAACATGTCGGGGCCGAACAGGATCTCGGTGTCCTCGCCGTGCTCGGCATAGATGTGCGCAACCACCCCGACGGCGTTGGCCGACGTGCAGCAGTAGTCGGTCTCGGCCTTGACCTCAGCCGTGGTGTTGACGTACATGACCACGATCGCGTCCGGGTGCTCAGCCTTCCAACCGCGCAGCTGCTCGGCGGTGATCGAGTCCGCCAGCGAGCAGCCGGCGTCGGGATCGGGAATCAGGACGCGCTTGTCGGGACACAGGATCGAGGCCGTCTCGGCCATGAAGTGCACGCCGCAGAAAACGATCGTGTCGGCGTCGGCCATCGCCGCCTGCTGGGAGAGCCCGAGCGAGTCACCGACGTAGTCGGCCACATCCTGGACCTCGGGCAGCTGGTAGTTGTGGGCGAGGATCACGGCGCCCCGCTCGGCGGCAAGGCTTCGCAGCTCGTCCTGCAGAGCCGGAATGTTCTCCAGCAGCAGAGGCGCGCCAGTGGTGTTGAGCATGGGGAGGTTCATTTCAGTGGTGTCAGGATCAGGGACAGGTCCAGGGCGGGGGCGCTGTGCGTCAAAGCCCCGACTGACACGAAGTCTACGCCGGTGGCTGCCACGTCCCGGAGCGTCTCGAGCGTAACCCCGCCGCTGGCTTCGAGCTCCGCCCGGCCGGCCACATGCGCCACGGTGCTCCGCAGCTGCGCCGGGGACATGTTGTCCAACAGCAGACGCGGGGCGCCCGCCGCCAGGGCCTCGTCTACCTCGGCCAGATCCCGGCACTCGACTTCGAGCGGTAGCTCGGGCGCGCGCGCTCGAGCACGCCGCACGGCCTCCCCGACCCCTCCGGCGATCGCAGCGTGGTTCTCCTTGATCAGCACCCCGTCGTACAGGCCAGCCCGGTGATTGGTGGCTCCGCCGGCTGCGACGGCAGCCTTCTCCAGCACCCGCAGGCCGGGCGTGGTCTTACGGGTGTCGAGGATCTGGGCGGCGGTGCCGTCGATCGCGGCCACGCAGCGCGCGGCCATCGTCGCCACGCCCGATAGCCGCTGGAGAAAGTTCAGCGCCGTCCGCTCGGCGGAGAGCAGGGCGGCGGCCCGTCCGGTGACCCGCATGACCTCTCCGCGCTCGCGCCACACGCCCTCCTTGGCCAGAAGCTCAACCTCGGACTCGGAGTCGAGGGCGTGGAAGACGCGCTCGGCCACGGCCAGCCCGTACACCGCCCCGGGAGCCTTCTGGGTGATCAGGGCGGTGGCCCGGACCTCTGGTGGGACCGTGGCCGCCGTGGTCACGTCGCCCGAGCCGAGGTCCTCGGCCAGGGCGCGATCGACGATGTCAGAGACGGGGTCGGCGGCCATCTGCGGCGAGGATAGGCGGCCCGTCAGATTTTTTACATTTTTGTCACACCGCGGGATATGCTGCCGCCGCTTTCGTATTCGGACTAGGGGGTTACGTTGCATCTCAATCGTCGAATTCTCAGCCTCGGGGTCGCGGGTGGTGCGGCGCTGCTGGCGCCCGCTGCGGCCGGCGCGGCGGTCACCAAGACTGTCTACGCCGGACCGCCGCCCGGAGTCAACCAGGTCGCAGGCAGGATCCTGCCTAACCCCAAAGGGTTCGTGAAGAAGTACAACCCGGACATCAACGCCTTCTTCAACCAGCGCACGACGATCAACGTCGGCGACTCGGTTTCGTTCGTTTTGCACGGCTTTCACACCGTCGACATTCCCGCCAAGGGCGGCACTGACCAGGCCCTGATCATGCCGAGCGGTGGTTTGGTCAGCGGCGCCAACGATGCCGCCGGGAAGCCGTTCTGGTTCAACGGCAAGGTCCCCAACCTCGGGTTCAACCCGGCCCTGTTTGCGCGCACCGGCGGCAAGGTCTACAACGGCAGTTCGCGAGTCGACACCGGCCTGCCGCTGGGGCCAAAGACCAAGCCGATGAAGGTGAAGTTCGCCAAGGCGGGCACGTACAAGTTCTTCTGTGACGTCCATCCCGGGATGATCGGCTACGTGGTCGTCAAGCCGAAGGGCAAGGCGATTCCGAGCGCCACCCAGGACGCCGCGGCGCAGACGGCTCAGGCGACCACCGCTGTCAAGCAGGCCAAGAAGCTCCTGACCGTCAAGCAGCCGGCCAACACGGTGAGTCTCGGCGAGGCCACACCGGCCGGCACTGAGCTGTTCGCAATGTTCCCGGCTTCGCTGACTGTCAAGGCGGGCACGACGGTGACCTTCCGCATGTCGGCGAAGTCGCGCGAGACACACACCGCGACCTTCGGGTCGGTGTCATACCTGAAGCCGCTGGCCAAGAGCTTCCAGGGCGGGCCGACCATCTCTCCGATTGCCGCCTTCCCGAGCGACCCCACCCAGCCGATCACCGAGAGCACAAGCGCGCACGGCAACGGCTTTGCCAACACCGGCACATTGGACAACGATCCGCTGACCCCGCTCGGAGCGTCGAGCAAGATCGACTTCACGACCCCGGGGACGTATCACTTCGTCTGCCTGATCCATCCCTTCATGCACGGGACGATCATCGTCAAGTAGGGGCGGTGGGTGCCCGGTCCAAAGGGGCCGGGCACCCATTTAGCCGGTCCGGCCCCTTCTCATTGCTCGCAGCCGGCCCGGACCCCTTCTCATTGCTCGGCGCTGAGGACTCGGATCGTCTCGAAGGTCGGGTCGGCGGCGCCGTGCAATCGCGCACCGGCCAACGTCAGGTCGCGCAGATACGCCACCACCTCGGCGGTGATCCGCTCGCCGGGCAGCAGCGTGGGCACCCCGGGGGGATAGCCGGCGATCGATTCACATGAGATCCGCCCGATCGCGTCGTCGACGGAAACCGTCTCGCCCGCGCCGAGAAACGCGTCACGGATGGGCACCACCGTCTCGTGCTCCAGGGTGGCCGGCAGCCGGGCGAGCGCCGCACCCTGGCCGACACGCGAGCTGCGCCGCACCGTCTCGCCGAAGTCGTGGGTGAAACGCTCCAGGGGCTCGAGCGGCTGGCCCATCCCGAGAACGAGAACCAGCGTGGCGTGCGTTGCCAGTTCGACGTAGATGTCATAGCTGGCTCGCAGCTCGGCGGCCAGCTCATAGCCCGTGCAACCGGTCCCCCGGACGTCGATGACGATCCGCAGCGGGTCCCAGCCGGCCACCCCGGGCCGACCCACCATGTCCTCTCCAACCACGGCACAGCCAGGAATCATCTCCAGCAGCGTCCGGGCCCGGCCCGAAGCAGCCAGCGTCCGGTCAAGCAGCGCCTCCCCGTGAGCGGCCAGCTGGCGGCGGGCGCTGTCAAGCGAGGCCAGCAGAAGTGAGTTCGGGCTGGTTGACCGGACCAGGCGCACGCACCGCGCCACCTCGTCGGCGTCGATCAGGGCGGCTGGGTTGCCATCCGCTACGTGCAGCATGGCCGACTGGGTGAGGCTGCCGACGATCTTGTGGGTTGAGGTCAGTACGGCGTCCGCCCCCGCGTGCAGCGGAGATTCGGGCAGGACGGGGTGAAACCCGAAGTGCGAGCCCCACGCGCAGTCGACGACCAGTGCCACCCCGGCGGCGTGGGCGACCTCGGCACAGCCGCGAACGTCGGCTGCCATCCCGTAATAGGTCGGCGAGACGATGAACGCCGCGCTGATGTCGGGGGAGCGCTCGAGCGCTGCCCGCAGGGCCGCCGGCGTGACCCCGTGGGCCATGCCGAGCTCCTCGTCGAATTCGGGGCTCACAAAGCTCGCGCGCCCACCGCTCAAGACCAGGCCATCGACGACGCTGGCGTGGGAGTTGCGCTGCACGAGCACGTGGCGTCCCGGCTTGGCCAGCGCCAGGCACAGGGCGTGGTTGCCCTGGGTGGCTCCGTTGGTCAGAAACCACGTCTGGCCGGCTCCATAAGCAGTCGCGGCCAGCTCCTCGGCGCGCTCGTAGGGGGTCGGGCTCGGACCGACGTCGATCCCCTCGATGTCCTGGCAGATGTCGAGCGCCAGCGCGCGCTCCCCCACCGCGCTGCGCAGGCCGGGATCCGCGCCGGGGCCGCCCTTGTGTCCGGGGACGTGAAAGCGCACCGAGCCGCGGAAGCCGTAGGAGACGATGGCCTCCAGGTACGGCGCCGTCGGGAGCTCCCGGGGGGTCGGCGGCGCTGTCGGCTTGACGTCTCGGGCGAGGCTCATTTGGCCGCCTTGAGCAGGTAGGCGCGGACGAATCCGTCCAGGTCGCCATCCAGGACTCGGTTGACGTCGCCCATCTCGTAGTCGGTCCGGTGGTCCTTGACCATCGTGTACGGGTGCAGGACGTAGGAGCGGATCTGGGAACCGAAGTTGACGTCCTGGGCTTCGCCCCGCTCGCGGGCGATCTCCTCGCGGCGCTTGCGCTCCTCGAGTTCGAGCAGGCGCGAGCGGAGCATCGTCATCGCCTCGGCCTTGTTGGACGACTGCGAGCGCTCGTTCTGACACTGCACGACGATCCCGGTGGGCTTGTGGGTGATCCGGACCGCCGAGTCGGTCTTGTTGACGTGCTGGCCCCCCGCGCCGCTGGCGCGGTAGGTGTCGATCTGGAGATCGTCGTCGTCGATCTCGACCTCAGAGGTCTCCTCGACCACCGGCGAGACCTCGACCCCGGCGAAGCTTGTCTGGCGGCGGTTGGCAGAGTCAAAGGGCGACAGGCGAACCAGCCGGTGAACCCCCTTCTCGCTGCCGTAGAGGCCGTACGCGTTCTCGCCCCTGACGCGGAAGGTGGCCGACTTGATCCCCGCCTCCTCCCCCGGGGAGACCTCGAGCAGATCGACCCCGAAGCCCCGCTTCTCGGCCCAACGCATCTCCATCCGCAGCACCATTTCGGCCCAGTCCTGGGCATCAGTCCCCCCGGCGCCCGCGTTGACTGTCACCAGCGCATCCCCGGCGTCGTATCGGCCCGAGAACAGGCGCTCTTCCTCGAGGGCGGCCAGCTGGTCCTGGACGGTGGACACCTGCTCCTCGAGCTCGGCGGCCATCTCCGCGTCCTCCTCGGCCAGCTCGGCGAGCGGCTCGAGGTCATCGACGTCGCGCTCGAGG
This sequence comes from Solirubrobacteraceae bacterium, assembly GCA_049697735.1. Lineage (GTDB taxonomy): Bacteria > Actinomycetota > Thermoleophilia > Solirubrobacterales > Solirubrobacteraceae > Palsa-465. The sequence continues at coordinate 10,192 of JBAVWI010000363.1, read as the reverse complement.
GCGCGAAACACCGTGAGCTTGCGGCTGATGCGGGCGTGCTCGGCGCTGACTTTGGCCGCACGATCCTGATCATCCCAGAACCCGGCGGCGCCCATCTCGACTTCGAGCGCCTCTGCGCGCTGGGCCAGTTGCGCCGGGTCAAAGATAGTCCGAGAGCAGAGTGAGCTGCTCGCGGATCGCCGCGAGGCGCTGGGGAAGCGGCTCTGAAGGTGCGGTGGCCATTGGGCGCTTACCCTAGCAACCGCACTGGGACGGCTTGGAGCGGGCCCAAGTTGGGTATGGCCATCCCGAACAACGGCCTTTGAGGGAGGTTCGACGTGTATAAGCAGGTTCTCGACCCCGTTTCGCACTCGCTGGGTCTGACTTCGATCTTCGCCGTCCTGCCGCTGCTGGCGCTGTTCGTGCTGCTGGGTGGGCTGCGTATGAAGGCCCAGTGGGCCTCCCTGATCGCGCTTGCAGTCGCGATCGTGGTCGCGCTGACCGTGTACTCGATGCCCTTCGGTCAGGCCACCGACTCGGCGCTGGAGGGCGCGGCGTTCGGCTTCTGGCCGATCATGTGGATCGTCATCAACGCCTTGTGGATCTTCAACTTGACCGATGTGACGGGGCACTTCGCGGTTCTGCGACGAGCCTTCGCGAACGTGTCTGATGATCAGCGCGTGCAGGTGGTGGTGATCGGTTTCTGCTTCGGGGCCCTGCTCGAGGCGCTGGCCGGCTTCGGGACCCCGGCGGCGATCTGCGGCATCATGCTGGTCGGCCTCGGTCTGTCGCCCATTCGTGCCGCCGCGGTCTGCCTGATCGCCGATACCGCGCCCGTCGCCTTTGGCGCGATCGCGATCCCGATCACCACCCTCAGCGAGGTGACCGGGCTGTCAACCCACCAGCTCAGCCAGATGGTCGGGCGCCAGACGCCGATCCTCGCCCTGCTGGTGCCGTTCGTGATGGTGTTCGTCATCGATGGCCGCCGTGGTCTGCGCGAGGCGTGGCCGGCGGCGCTGGCGGCCGGCCTGGTCTTCGGGGTCGTGCAGTTCGCCGTCTCCAATTACGTCAACTACCAGCTGACCGACATCTTGGCCTCGCTCGCCTCGGCCGCCGCTGTCGTGGGGCTGACGCGGATCTGGTCTCCCGGCGAGATAGCCATGGCCGGTGGTTCGCGTCCGGCCATCGCCGGCGGTGCTACTGACCAGCCGGAGTTTGAGCGGCGGGTCCGGGCCGAGGGTGGTGGTGGTCCTGTGGGGACCCGCGAGGCCGTAATGGCCTTCGCTCCCTACGTGATCATCATCGTCGTGCTCGGGATCGTCAGTCTCAACAGCGTCACCAAGGAGCTCACGAAGCTGACCACCAAGTTCGGCTGGCCCGGCCTGCACATCCTCGGCGCCACCGGCAAACCGCCCAAGAGCGAGATCTTCAAGCTGGACTGGGTCACTGCCGCCGGTACGTGGCTCCTGGTCTCCGGTTTGATCACCGTGATCGTCCTGCGTATTCGGCCCGGGGTGGCCATCCGCACCTACCTTGTCACCCTCAATCGGATCAAGTGGGCGCTGCTCACCGTCTGCTCGGTCCTGGCCCTCGCCTACGTGATGAACTTCTCGGGCCAGACGATCACGCTGGGCACCTGGGCGGCCGGCGCGGGCGGCTTCTTCGCCTTCCTCTCACCGCTGATCGGATGGTTCGGTACCGCGGTCACCGGTTCGGACACTTCGACCAACTCGCTGTTCGGCGCCCTCCAGGTCACGGCCGCCAAGCACGCCAACCTGTCGCCGACCCTGCTGGCCGGCGCCAACAGCTCGGGCGGCGTGCTGGCCAAGATGGTGTCGCCTCAGAACCTGGCCATCGCCGCGGCAGCCGTCGGGCTCGCCGGCCGTGAAGGGGACATCTTCCGCCGGGTGATCGGCTGGAGTGTCCTGCTCGTGCTCTTCCTGGCCGTAATCGTGCTCCTGCAGTCGAGCTCGGTCCTGTCCTGGATGGTGCCCTGACCGACGGCCGCTGACCGGCCCGTCCACCGCGACGGGCCGGCGGCGGCGTGCTGAACGCTAGTCGAGGTACGGGTAGGCGATCAGGGTCAGGAACTCCTCGAGCTCGTCGGACAACGCGACGCGCTCGAACACCTCCCGGGTGCGCTCGGGCTGGCCCTGGGCCCAGACATCATCGCCCACCTGCTCGTGGATCTTGGCCGTCTCTTCGTCGAGGACCTCGCGCACGAGCTCGCGGGTGACGGTCCGACCGTCGCTGAGCTTCGCGCCGTGGTGGACCCATTGCCAGACCTGAGAACGGGAAATCTCCGCTGTGGCGGCGTCCTCCATCAACGAGTTGATCGCCGCCGCGCCGCGGCCTCCGAGCCAGAAGGAGATGTACTGAAAGCCCACGTTGACGTCGGTGCGCAGGCCGCCTTCGGTGATCTCCCCCGGCGTGCTGGCCAGAGCGAGCAGCTCCTCGGCGCTGACGCTGACGTCGTCGCGCTGGCGCTCGAGCTGATTGGGTGCTCGCTTCAGCCCCTGCTCGAAGACCTCCCGGGCGACCGGCACCAGGTCGGGATGCGCGACCCAGGTGCCGTCATAGCCCTGGTCGACCTCGCGCTGCTTGTCAGCGCGGACGGCCTCCAGCGCCTTGGTGTTGGCCTCTTCATCACGCCGCGACGGGATCAAGGCGGCCATGCCGCCCATCGCGTGCGCGCCGCGGCGGTGACAGGTTGCGGCCAGTAGCTCGGTGTAGGCGCTCATGAAGGGCACCGTCATCGTCACCTGCACCCGGTCCGGGAGGACCATCTCTGGCTTGTCCCGGAAGCACTTGATGGCCGAGAAGATGTAATCCCAGCGGCCCGCGTTGAGCCCGGCGGAGTGCTCGCGCAGCTCGTAAAGGATCTCCTCCATCTCAAACGCCGCGGGGAGGGTCTCGATCAGGACTGTCGCCTTGATCGTCCCGCGGTCGATGCCCATGCCATCCTGGGCGAAGCAGAAGACGTCGTTCCAGAGCCGCGCCTCGAGATGAGACTCCAGCTTGGGCAGATAGAAGTAAGGGCCGGTGCCTCGGGAGAGCAGTCGCGTCGCGCAGTGAAAGAAGTAGAGCCCGAAATCGAACAACGATCCCGACACGGGCTCGCCCCCGGCCAGCAGATGGCGCTCGGGCAGATGCCAGCCCCGGGGCCGGACCAGCAGCGTGGCCGGATCAGGGTTGAGCTCGTAGTGGCGGCCGTCTGAGCCGTCGTAGGTGATCGTGCCCTCGATCGCGTCGCGCAGGTTGATGTGCCCCTCGATCATGTTTCGCCACGTCGGAGCGTTGGCGTCCTCGAAGTCGGCCATGAAGCCGTCGGCGCCCGAATTCAGGGCGTTGATGACCATCTTGCGCTCAGTCGGTCCCGTGATCTCCACCCAGCGCTGGGCGAGATCGGCCGGGGCCGGCGCGACCTGCCACTCGCCCTCGCGCACGTCGGCGGTCTCGGCCAGGAAGTCCAGGGTCCCGCCGGCCGCCAGCTCGGCCCGGCGCCGGGTCCGGGCCTCGAGCAACTCCCGGCGGCGGGCGCCGAACTCGTTCTCGAGGGCGCCGACGAACTCGAGCGCGTCGGGCGTGAGGATGGAGTCGAACGCGCGAGCGGTTTCGCCGTGCAGTTCCAGGTTCATCGCCGGAGACATCTGCTGACGATCATTCCCCGAGCACCCTGGCCGTCAAACCAGGGCGGCTAGTTTCGCGCGCGTCCAGCCTTGAAGTGACTCCTGTGCCGTTTGGCGCCGTCAGGCGCCGTGGCACTTTTTAAATTTCTTCCCCGAGCCGCACCAGCACGGGTCGTTGCGCCCGGTCTGCTCAGCCTCGTCGACCCGGCGCTGCTCGACCGCGGGCAGCGGGTCGTCCTGTGCCTCGGCGTAGGGCTCGGCGCCGGCGCCCGCCGCCGCCATGGCCAGCGCGCTGGGCTGCGTCGACGAGCCGCCCGAGTAGCTGACCCGGCCACCCCCGGTGGGTGAGGTGCGGGCGGGATTCGTGCGACTGCGGGAAGGCGGCGCACCGGAACCATCCTCCTCGTGGAGGGTGACCTCGACATGGAAGATGAGCCGCGCAAAGTCGCCCCAGACGGAGTTCATGAGGTCGCGGAAGAGCTCGAAGGCCTCGTTCTTGTAGGCCACCAAGGGCTCGATCTGGGCAAAACCGCGCAGATGAATGCCCTGCTGGAGGTAGTCCATGTCGTACAGGTGCTCCTGCCAGCGCTGATCGATGATCTGCAGCAGCAGGAAGCGCTCGACGTTGCGCATCAGCTCCTCGCCCAGCTCCTCCTCGCGCGCGTCGTAGCTGGCCAGAACCTCCTCCTGGAGCCGCTGCACGAGATCGTCGCGGTCCATCCGGGTGGGATCGACGCCGGCGAGCTCGTCGCTCGGGGTGAAGATCTCCTCGATCCGCCGCATCAGGCCCTCGACGTCCCAGTCCTCGACGAACTCCCCGGCGGTGTACTCATCGACGAGGCGATCGATCAGGTTGACGATCTCATCGCGGGCGGCGCCGGACATGTCGCGGCCCTCCAGCACCTCGTCGCGATAGGTGTAGACGACGTCGCGTTGCTGGTTGAGGACGTCGTCGTACTCGAGCGTGTGCTTGCGCATCAGGAAGTGCTGCTCCTCCACCTTCTTCTGCGCCTTCTCGATCTGCTTGGAGAGCATGCCGGCTTCGATCGGCTCCTCGTTACCCTCGTCGTCAACACTGCCGAGGCGGTCCAGGATCTTGTAGATCCGCTCGCCGGCGAACAGGCGGACAAGGTCGTCCTGCGCGGACAGGAAGAAGCGCGATTCGCCCGGGTCGCCCTGACGACCGGAGCGGCCGCGCAGCTGGTTGTCGATCCGCCGGGATTCGTGACGCTCGGTGCCGATGATGAACAGGCCACCCGCTTGCAGTACCTGCTCCCGGAGGCTTTCGACCTGCTCTTCGATCGAGGGCAGAACCCTGGCCATGTGCTCGTCATAGTCGGGCATCCCGGGCTGAAGGCCGAGCTTGGCGACTTCGAGCGAGGCCAGGTGCTCGGCGTTGCCGCCCAGCTTGATGTCTACGCCGCGGCCGGCCATGTTGGTGGCGATCGTGACCGCGCCGGGCGCGCCGGCCTCGGCGATCGTCTCACCCTCGCGCTCGGCGAATTCGGGCTTGGCGTTGAGTACCGAATGTTTGATGCCCTTCTTGCTCAGTTGCCCGGAGAGCAGCTCGGAGACCTCGACCGAGATCGTTCCCACCAGCACCGGCTGCCCGGCATCGTGGCGCTGCTCGATCTCCCTGGCCACCGCGGCCCACTTGCCGTCCTTGGTCTTGTAGACCTGATCGTTACGGTCGACGCGGACCATCGGCCGGTTGGTCGGTATCTGGACGACCGGCAGCTTGTAAATCTTCATGAATTCGGTCGCCTCAGTCAGCGCCGTGCCGGTCATGCCCGCCAATTTGTCGTACAGCCGGAAGTAGTTCTGCAGGGTGATCGTGGCCATCGTCTGGTTCTCTTCCTGCACCCGGACGTTCTCTTTGGCCTCGACGGCCTGATGCAGGCCCTCTGACCAGCGCCGGCCCTCGAGGATCCGACCGGTGAACTCGTCGATGATCTTGACCTCGCCGTCGATCACTGCGTAGTCGTCGTCGCGCTTGTAGAGCGACTCGGCCTTCAGCGACTGGATCAGGTGGTTGACCAGGTGACCGTTCTCGGCCCGGTACAGGTGGTCGATCCCGAGGAACTTCTCCGCCTTGTCGACGCCCCGCTCGGTGATCGAGATCGTCTTGTGCTTCTCCTCGAACTCGTAGTCGAAATCGGCGACGAACTCCTTCTTGGACCGCGGATCCATGCCCTCCGGCGTCTTGCCGGCCTTCATCTTGGGCGCCAGGCGAGCGAACTTCGCATAGAGATCCGCCGCCTGTTCGGGAGCGCCGGAGATGATCAGCGGGGTGCGAGCCTCATCGATGAGGATGTTGTCGACCTCGTCCACGACGGCGAAGGTGTGGTACGGAGACTTGCCCTCCTCGGGCTTGGGCCGCCCCCCGTGCTGGACCTTCTCCTCCAGCGTCTGGGCCATGTTGTCGCGGAGGTAGTCAAAGCCGAATTCGGAGTTGGTGCCGTAGGTGACGTCGGCGGCATAGGCAGCGCGCTTGTCCTCGTAGGCCTGCATGTTCTGCAGCACCCCGACGGTCACGCCGAGCATGTCGTAGATCGGCTTCATCCACATCGCGTCACGACGAGCCAGGTAGTCGTTGACCGTCACCACGTGCACGCCTCGACCGCCCAGCGAGTTCAACACCACGGCCAGGGTGGCGGTCAGCGTCTTGCCTTCGCCGGTCTTCATCTCGGCGATCGACCCGTCATGCAGCACCATGCCGCCGATCATCTGGACGTCGAAGTGGCGCATGCCCATCGAGCGCTTGCCGGCTTCACGGACGATCGCGAAACATTCGTAGAGCAGATCATCGAGCGGTTCCCCGTCACGGGCACGCTCACGCAGGGCGTCGATCGCCGCACGCAACTCGGTGTCGTCGTAGTGCTCGAGCTCGTCCTCATAGGCGCCGATCCGCGCCACCCGCTGCTCGTAGCCCTTGAACTTTTTTGCCTCGCCCATACTCAGGGCACGGTTGAGAAAGGACATAGGGCTAGGGTAGCGCGGGCAGGGCCGCGAGCGAGGCAGGAGCGAGCCCTCGCAGGTGATCTCGCCCCCCACTGGGCAAGGAGCCGGCGAGCTGTCTCAGGCGGTCCTCAGCGCCGCCCCGAGGAGGGGCGGACCGCGGTCAAGCCGCGGGCGAAACGTCCCCCGTCACCGGCGGCGCGGCCGGTGTGGCGGCGGCCCGCGCCTCGCGGCGCTTGCGGCGCTTGTCCCGGTGGCGCTTGACCTGGACCGATAGCTCGTCAGCGACCAGATTGATCGAGTGCAGCATCTCCCGAGAGGCGTCGTGCGCCCGCAACGTCACCCCCTTGAGGTGCAGCGTGGCCTCGGCAACCTGGGAGTCGGCGATGGCCGGGTTGCGCTCCTCATAGAGCTCGACCTCGAGCTCGGCGAGCTCGGACACCTGCTTGGCGACCTTGCCGAAGCGCTTGACCACGTGCTCCCGCACATCCTCGGAGACAGCGACATTGCGACCCTTGACCTCGATCCTCATTGATTGACCTCCTGGATGGGACCGTTGATCGGAGAACTGCGAGGATATTCATGCGCGCGAGCTCTGTACAGGCGTATAAATATTCCTCTTGCCCGCTGACATTGCCCCCACGATCACCTGGTCGCCCGAGCCGACCGTCCTGATCGGCGTAGCCGCGCTGGCCTTCGTCTACGGGGTCGGCTGGCGCCGGGCCCGGGCCACCGGCGCGCGGCACCGTCCGGGCTACGGACGCCTGACCCTGTTCGCGGGCGGTCTGGTGGCCATCCTGGCCGCGCTGGTCTCCCCGATCGACTCGCTCGGCGATCAGTTGATGCTCATGCACATGATCCAGCACATCCTGCTGCTCGACATCGCCCCGATCCTGTTGATTCTTGGGCTCAATAAAGTGCTCCTGCGTCCGGTCACCCGCCGGCTGAACACGGTCGAGCGCCGCGCCGGCTACCTGTCGCACCCGGCCTTTGCGGTCCTGGCCTACGCGGGCTTCATGTGGGCCTGGCATGTCCCCTCGATGTACGACGCGGCCCTGAACAACTCGGGTGTCCACGCCTTTGAGCACCTGTGCTTCTCGGCGGCGGGAGCGCTTTACTGGTGGCACGTACTCTCACCGATCCGCGGCCGCATGCGCCTGGGCGGCATGGGGCCGATCGGCTACATGGTCTCGACCAAGCTGCTGGTCGGCGTGCTCGGCGTGGCCCTCGCCTTCGCCCCCAGCTCGATCTATCCCTTCTACCAGCACCATCCCCACTACTGGGGCCTGACGCCGGCCGAGGATCAATCGCTGGCCGGGCTGGTCATGGCACTCGAGCAGTCGGTCGTGATGGGGGTGGCGCTGGTCTGGCTGTTCATGCGCATGCTCAACGAGTCCGAGCGCGAAGCCCAGCGGGCCGAGCGCGCCGAGGGCCTCGAGATCGCTTCCTGAGCGGTCGCCCGAAAGCACTGCCGGATGCGGAAGGCGGCGTCCCTCGATGTGCTGCGACTGCGCGACTTTCGTCTGGTCTTCGGAGCGGCGCTGGTCTCGCTGCTGGGCGACGGCATGGTGCCGGTTGCCCTGAGCTTCGCGGTCCTGGATCTCACCGGCTCGGCAACCGATCTTGGGCTGGTGCTGGCCGCGCGGTCGGTCGCACTGGTGGGTTCGCTGTTGATCGGCGGCGTGGTCGCCGATCGCGTCAGCCGCCGGACGGTGATGATCGGGGCCGATCTGGTGCGCTGGCTGGCTCAGGGCGTGACCGGTGGGCTGCTGATCGCCGGGCAGGCCAGCGTGGCCGAGCTGGCGGTCTCCCAGGCGTGTGTCGGGGCAGCCACCGGTTTCTTTAATCCTGCCTCCAGTGGTCTCATCCCGCTGGTCGCCGGCGACTGGTTGCAGCAGGGCAATTCGCTGCGCGGGATGGCCATGGCGGCGGGCAACATCGCCGGGCCGGCCATCGCCGGCCTGCTGGTGGTCACCACCAGCCCGGGGGTGGCGCTGCTCGTCGACGCAGCTAGCTATGGCGCCAGCGCGTTGCTGCTCGCTCGCGTCAAGCGCGACATGCGTGGTGGCTCGCCGCCGCAACCTTTCGTAGCCGAGCTGCGGGAGGGATTCGCAGAGTTCCGCGCCCGGACGTGGTTGTGGGCGACGATCGCTGGGCTCTCGGTCGCCAACGCGGTCGGGGCCGCATTCCCGGTGCTCGGAGCGCTGACCGCCAAGCGCCAGCTCGGCGGCGCTGGTGCGTGGGCGCTGATCCTGGCCGGCCAAGGAGTCGGGTCACTGATCGCCGGCACGGCGCTTTTGCGCCTCAAGCCGCGCCGCCCCCTGCTGGTGGCGCTGCTGGTCGGCTTGGTCCCGGCGTTGCCGACGTTCCTGCTGGCTGTCCCGGCGCCGCTGGCGCTGATCGTCGTGGCGGCCGCGGTGGGGGGAGTCGGCAGCATGACCTTCAACACCCTGTGGGAGACCACGCTGCAACAGCACATTCCCGAGGCGGCTCGCTCTCGCGTCAGCTCCTATGACTGGTTCGGATCGATGGCGTTTCAGTCGCTGGGGTTCTTGTTGATCGGTCCGTTTGCGGACGCAGTGGGCACGTCCACTGCCCTGTATGTCTGTGCCGGCGTGGATATCGCGGTGATCGCCGTGTTGCTGGCGGTCAGAGACATCCGGGCGGTCTCCGCGGTGACACCCGGCGCGGCCGCCTAAGCGGGCGATGAGACAAGCATCGCGGCGCCGATCGCGCCGCTGAGATCTCCGAGGCCCGCCACGCGAACGGCCGGTGGCCGCGCGTCGTTGAACAGGTGCGGATGCATCTGGGAGGAGATCCGCTCGGCCATCGGCTGCCCGAAGCGCACGCCGAGCCCGCCGCCGATGATCACCGCCTCGATGTCGAGCAGGTTGACTGCCGAGGCGATGCCCGCCCCCAGCGCCTTGACCGCACGCTCGATCAGCTCGGTGGCCAGGGGATCTTCCTGGGCGAGGGCGTGGGCCCAGACCGAGCTGGTCAGCCGGGTGCGTCCGCGTTCCTTCATGAGCTTGAAGAGATCGGTCTTGGCGCCCTTGTCGGCCTCGCGGCGGGCGCGGGATTCCATCGCCAGGCGGCCGGCGTAGGCCTCCATGCAGCCGCGGCGCCCGCACGGGCAATGTGCGCCGCCGCGACGCACCACCATGTGACCTATTTCGCCCGCGCCACCCCGGCCCAGCCAGGGCTGACCCTTGAGGATGAGGCCGCCACCGACCCCGGTACCCCAGAACACCCCCAGGACCGAGTCGTATGGCTTGCCGGCCCCGTGCGCGAATTCAGCGTCGGTGGCGACTTGGACGTCGTTGCCCAGCATCACGGGGGCCCCGAGCGCTTTGGCAAGAGTTTCCGCGAGCGGGAACGGCTCCGTCCAATCGTGGAGGTTGCGCGCGTTGGCGACCGTGCCGGCCGCCTCGTCGACGTCCCCGGGCGAGCCCACGCCCACCCCGACCAGCGAGCTGGTCTGCACGCCCGCCGCCTGGGCGGCGCTCTTCATCGCCTCGGCCATCGCCTCAGCGACCTCGGGCGGCCCGCCCGCGGTAGGGGTGGGCTCCCGCGCCTGACCCCTGACCTGCTGTTCGGAATCGACGACGATCGCCTCGACCTTGGTC
>JBAVWI010000362.1:0-2851 GCA_049697735.1 Solirubrobacteraceae bacterium | reverse complement strand
CCCAGTAGCCTGCCGTCGCTAGTGAGGATCTTCTCCGGCATCCAGCCGACCGGTCGCAAGCACCTCGGCAACTACATCGGCGCCATCAGCCAATACGTGGAGGGCCAGGACCGCGGCGAGGGGATCTACTGCATCGTCGATCTGCACGCCACCACCGTCGCCTACGAGCCCGCAGCCCTGCGCGAGTCGGTCTACGACACGGCGGCGATCCTGCTCGCCGCCGGGTTGGACCCCGAGCGCTGCGTGTTCTTTCGCCAGAGTGACGTGCTCGAGCACTCCGAGCTGACATGGCTGCTCTCCGGTGTGGCCGCCTACGGTGAGCTCGGTCGCATGACCCAGTTCAAAGACAAGGTGCCGGCCCAGCGGGGACTTGTCAGCGTCGGGCTCTTCACCTATCCGGTGCTGATGGCCGCCGACGTGCTCGCCTACCGCGCCCACGAGGTCCCCGTCGGCGAGGATCAGCGCCAGCACGTCGAGCTCATGCGCGATCTCGCCGAGCGCTTCAACGCTCGCTTCGGCGAGACGCTTGTCGTCCCCGAGGCGCGAATCCCGGCTGTCGGTGCCCGGATCATGGATCTGCAGTCGCCCGAGAACAAGATGTCGACCACCGGGAGCAGCATCTCGGGCACTGTCTACGTGCTCGACGAACCGGACGCGATCGCCAAGAAGTTTCGCTCTTCGGTCACCGACTCGGGCAGCGAGGTCGTGCGCGCGCCCGACAAGCTGGGCATCACCAACCTGATCGAGATCCTGGCCGCCGTGCGCGGGACTGCGCCCGAGGAGATCGAGCGCGAGTTCAGCGGCGCGGGGTACGGAACCTTCAAGTCTGCAGTTGCCGAGGCGGTGGTGGCTTATCTGGCCCCCGTTCGCGAACGCTACGCCGCTTTGCGCGCCGACGAGGACCAACTCGAGACCACGCTCGCGGTCGGGGCCGACAAGGCCCGGGCGATCGCCGCCGACACGCTGGCCGACGTGCGTACCCGCATGGGGGTGGGACCGGTCCGGCTCCGCGGTTAGAGTCCGTTGCGTGGCTCTCGTCGACCTCGAGCTCGATCTGGACGTCTTCGCCGGACCCTTCGATCTCCTGCTGACGCTGATCCTCCGCGAGGAGGTCGATCTGCTGGAGGTCGATCTGGCCGACGTGGTAATCAGCTACATCGACCACCTCGAGCGTCGCGGCGAGCTCGGAGGCCCAGCGGGCGGCTACGAGGGCGAGCTCGATCTCGAGGCGGCGACGGAGTTCCTGGTCCTGATCGCGGCGCTGCTTGAGTTGAAGTCTCGGCTGCTGCTCCCCGGGGAGGAGCTCGACGAGGTCGATCTGGATCCCGGTGAGGCGGCCGAGGAACTGCTCGTCCGCCTGCTCGCCGCCCACCGCTACCGCGCCGCGGCGGCGCACCTGCAGGACCGCCTCGCCGACGAGGAGGGCCATCGCTTCCGCTCCGCCCCGCTGCCCCCCCAGCTGCGCAAGGCCCCGCTTCCTGATGCCCGCGCCGTGTACGCCCCGGCCACGCTGGCCAAGGCGATCGGCAGTCTGCTCCAGCTGCCACCACCGGTCGACCTTCACCATGTGACAGTCCACAAGGTGACGGTCGCCGAGCGCCTTTCCCACCTGCGGGCCCTGCTCAGGCGCGGCAGCTTCACCTTCTCAGAAGCTGTCGCGCGGGAGGACCGGGTGACGGTTGCCGTCACCCTCTACGCGCTGCTCGAGCTCTACAAGCAGGGCGAGGCGACCTGGACCCAGACCGAGCCGTTCGCCGAGATCGACATCTCGTCCACGGCTGCCGCCGCGCATAGGCTGAGCGCATGAGCCCAGCCACCGCTGAGCTCGAGCGCACACTAGAGGGCCTGCTGTTCTTGAGCGCGGACCCCGTGACCCCAGCCGCCCTGGCCGAGGCCACCGGCGAGGAGCTGCACGAGGTGGTCACCGCCCTCGAGCGCCTGCGCGAGCACTATGAGTTCGAGCGCCGCGGGTTCATCGTCCGCGAACTTGCCGGCGGGTTCGTGCTCAGCACCCATCCCGACGTCGAGCCGGCCGCCCGGCGCCTGCTGGCCAAGCCCCGCACGCCGCCGCTGACGCCCGCCCAGGCCGAGACGCTGGCCATCGTCGCCTACCTCCAGCCCGTCTCGCGGCCCGAGATCGCACGCATCCGCGGGGTCAGCGCCGAATCGGCGGTGGCCACGCTGCTCGAGCGAGGGGTGATCGAGGAGGCCGGGCGCTCGCCCTTCGGTGCCGTGCTCTACCGGACCAGCGAGCTGTTCCTCAAGCTCTTCGGGCTCGGCGCGGTGGGCGAGCTGCCGGCGATTGACGGCTTTGACCCCTCCGATGAATTCGAACAGGAGCTGCGCGAGCGTCTGCTGCGGGCGGGCGAGGCTCGGAGTGGGGTCGGTCCCGCCCCAGACTCGCCGGCAGTCACCGGTCACGCGGACCGTTGGGAGGACCCGGCGGCGGACACCGCGGACACGGCGGACACGGCGGACACGGCGGACACGGCGGACACCGCGGACACGGCGGACACCGCGGACACGGCGGACACCGCGGACACGGCGGACATGGCGGACGCCGAGTCGAGCGCCACGCCGGTCAACGCCAGCGCCGACTAGCGGTCAAACCAGCAGCCGGCGGCCGCAGTCGGGCTGCCCCGACCTGCAATCCGTGACAAACCCGGATCGGCCGCTCGGGTTTTTCACCAGGTGCACGCCCAGCCCCAATTTTGCGACACACTTGCCGACGGCGGCCAAGGTTGTCACCAGATGCATGCTCCTGGAAGGTCCGGCATGACGGAGTCGCCGGCCCACGGTCGCCCCTTCCTCAGCCGCTGTTTTACGCGACGCCGAGCCAGCCGCTGAGAGC
>JBAVWI010000361.1:0-22001 GCA_049697735.1 Solirubrobacteraceae bacterium | reverse complement strand
GGGCTCGGCGGCGGCGGGGGTGGGGAGGGGTCGGGCGCCGGCGGCGCGGGGACGCCGGCGTGGGCTTCGTCCATGACCTCGCCATCTACGTCGACGAAGGGGGACTCGGATCCACTCGCCCCGTTGGGTGAGCTGGTCAACGTGTCGGCAACGGCTCCAGCGAGACCGAGAGCGCGCTCGGTCACCGCCTGTGTGGCGCGCAGGGCGAGCCCGGCGCTCCGGGTCCCGAGGCGGATGGGAAGGGTGATGAGTGATGTGAACACGCCCCGGGTATTACCCCAAACCTGGGCCAATCATGCTGACGCTACGGTCGCGGATGCCATAGGCTGCGACCGGCCGTGAGGAGGAGACGATCGTAGAAGTAGACGTGAAAGCACTGCTCGGCGGAGGACTCAAGCTCGCCGAGCGCGTCGGTGACGAGGCGTATTTCGTCGCCGTATGCATTCGCAGCGGGCTCGTCCGGCCCGAACTGCCGCACCGGGTCGCGCAGATGCTGCTCGCGTTCGAGAGACACGGGATGCTCGCCGCCGCAGTCACGATCGGCGCCATTCGCCATGGCGACCGGGTGGCGATGCGCGATGAACGTGGCGAGGTCACCTACCGGGAGCTCGACCAGCGCTCCAACGCGCTGGCCAACGCGTGGCGCGAGCACGGCCTGGAGCCGGGCGACGGCGTGGCAATCCTTGTCCGCAACCACCGCGGGTTTCTCGACGCCGTGTTCGCGGCGGCGAAGTGTGGAGCCAAGATCATCCTGCTCAACACCTCGTTTGCCGGCCCCCAGATCAGAGAGGTCGCCGACCGGGAGGGGACCGACATGCTCGTCTACGACGATGAGTACGCGTCCACCCTGAAGGGGGTCGACCCGCCCCACGGTCGCTGGCGGGCCTGGGTCGATGACGAAGAGCCCGAAAAGGCAAAGGACACGCTCGACGCGCTGATCGCGGGCTCGTCCACCGACGCCCCGCCGAAGGCCGGCGTGTCGCCGAAGATCGTCATCCTGACCAGCGGCACCACCGGGACGCCCAAGGGGGCTCCGCGAGACGAGCCCCGGTCACTGTCGATGGTCGGCGGCCTGCTCAGCAAGGTTCCTTTCCGCGCGCGGGAAGTCACCGAGCTGGCGGTGCCGCTGTTCCACGCGCTCGGCTTCGCGTCGCTGGCGCTGGGGCTGGCGCTTGGCTCGACCTTGGTGGTGCGCCGCAAGTTCGACCCCGAGGCGCTGCTCGACAGCATCCAGGACAACCGAGCCTCGGCGTTGGTCGTCGTGCCGGTCATGTTGCAGCGGGTCCTCGATCTCGGCGACGAGAAGATAAAAGCTCGCAACTTGGCTTCGCTCAAGGTGATCTTCGTCTCGGGCTCGGCGGTCGGCCCCGAGCTGGTTAAGCGCTCGTTGAAGGCGTTCGGGCCCGTGCTCTACAACATGTACGGCTCCACCGAGATCGCCTACGCGACGATCGCCACCCCGGAGGATCTCCGCGACGAGCCCGGAACTGTGGGCACCGTCGTGCGCGGGACGATCGTCAAGCTCCTCGACGACGACGGCGAGGAGGTGGCGACCGGGACCACCGGTCGCATCTTCGTCGGCAATTCGGGCCAGTTCGATGGCTACACGGGCGGGGAGACCAAGGAGCAGATCATGGGCCTGATGTCCTCCGGGGACGTCGGTCACTTCGACGAGCAGGGCCGGCTGTTCATCGACGGGCGCGACGACGACATGATCGTCTCCGGGGGCGAGAACGTGTTTCCGGCCGAGATCGAGGAGTTGCTCGCCGGTCACGAGGCGGTGGAGGAGGTGGCGGCGCTCGGCGTCGAGGATGAGAAGTTCGGTCAGCGCCTCAAGGCCTTCGTCGTCCTGCGGCCCGGCAAGGAACTGAGCGAGGACGACGCCAAGGCCTACGTCAAGGACAACCTGGCCAATTACAAGGTTCCGCGCGAGGTCGTGTTCATCGACGAACTGCCCCGTAACCAGACCGGCAAGGTGCTCAAGCGCGAGCTCGAGAAGCACGGTCAGGACGACGCCGACAGCGCCGGCGAGGACGACGCCGACGGCGTCGCCCCGGCCGACGCCGACAGCGCCGACGACTCCGTCGCCGCGTCCGCGGCGGAGGACGGGTAGCTGACGCCGCCCTCGATCGTCCCGCCCTTCGCCTCCTACCAGGCGGAGATCTTCCTGCGCGGCATGGCCGGGGAGACGCCGGCCCAGCCGGTCTCGATCGCGGCCCTGGCCAAGGAGGTCGAGCGCCTCGCCGACCCCAAGGCGGCCGACTACGTGTTCGGCGCCGCCGGCCGCGAGGACACGATGCGGGCCAACGAGTCCGCCTTTCGGCGCTGGCGGATCGTTCCGCGGATGCTGCGCGACGTGTCAGACCGCGACCTCTCGGTGACCGTGCTCGGCACCGAGCTGCCGGCTCCGGTGGGACTGGCGCCGATGGGCGTGCAGACCATCGTTCATCCTGAGGGCGAGCTGGCCGTCGCGCGGGCCGCGGCGGCGGTGGGGCTGCCGATTGCCGTCAGCACCGTCTCGGGGAGCACTCTCGAGGAGATCGCCGCCGCCGCGGACGGCCCCAAGTGGTTTCAGCTCTACTGGCCGGGAAACCGCGAGTTCGCCGCCAGTCTCCTGGCCCGGGCCGAGGCGGCAGGCTACGAGGCCGTGTTGGTCACCCTTGACACCTTCCTGCCCGGCTGGAAGCCCCGCGATCTGCAGCGGGCGTGGCAGCCCTTCCTGGAGGGGACCGGAATCGCCAACTACATCGCCGATCCCGTCTTCTGCGGACTGCTCGAGCGGTCCCCCGAGGAGGACAGGCAGGCCGCCATCGGGCAATTCGTCGCGCAATTCACCAACCCGCGCCTGACCTGGGCCGAGCTCGAGTTCCTGCGCTCTCAAACCACGTTGCCGATCGCCCTCAAGGGCATCCTGCACCCCGACGACGCCCGCGCCGCGCGCGAGCATGGCATCGACGGCGTGGTTGTCTCCAACCACGGGGGCCGCCAGGTGGACGGGGCGATCGCCTCGCTCGACGCCCTGCCCGCGATCGTCGATGCCGTCGGTGGCGAAATGGAGATCCTGCTCGACAGCGGCGTGCGCTCGGGTGCCGACGTCGTCAAAGCTCTTGCCCTCGGGGCCGATGCCGTGCTCCTCGGTCGCCCTTACCTGTGGGGATTGGCCGTCGCGGGCGAGCAAGGGGTGTTGGCTGTCCTGCGCGCGATTCTGGCCGAGTTCGATCTCACCATCGGGTTGACCGGGCACTCGCGCCCGGCTGAGCTGGGCCCCGGGCTGCTCGTCCGCGAGCCGTAGCCTGGCCCGGCCCCGGTTCCCTAGACTCAGGGGGATGCTCATCCTGCCGCCCGGGCACGCGGAGGCCATGCGTCATCCGCCGACCGTCCGGCCCCGCGAGAAGCTCATGATCGGCGGCGTGCTCGCCGTCGTCGCCGCGCTCGCCGTCGTCCTGATCATCTCGCTGACCAGCGCCGAGCGCCAGTCCGGCCACGGCTGCATCTCCGTGGGGCTGGCCTACTCCACCGGAGGCGACAAGCTCTACCGCTGTGGCGCGACGGCGCGCTCCATGTGCGCGGGCGCCAACACGCCCAACGGGATCCGCGGCGCCAGCGCGCGGGCGCTGGCCACCGAATGCCGCAAGGCCGGGCTCGCGGTCGGCTGAGCACCCGTGACCGACCCGGCCCAGTTCCGTGCCCAGTTCCCGGTCTTCGAGCGGGTTTCCTTCCTCAATGCGGGCACCGAGGGACCCCTGTCACGGCACGCGGGGGACGTGGCGCGCGAGCGGGTGGAGGCCGAGGTCACCGCTGGGCGCTCGGGCAAGGCGTACATCGACACCATCCGCGGGCTCGCCGGCGAGCTCAGGGCGGGCTACGCCCGCGTGATCGGGTGTGATCCAACCGCGGTGGCCCTGACCGGCTCGACCACCGATGGCGTCAATACCGTGCTCTCCGGCCTGGATCTGCGGGCCGGCCAGGAGATCCTGACCAGCGATGAGGAGCATCCGGGCCTGCTCGCGCCCCTCGCCCGGGCCCAGCAGCTCCACGGCGTGTCGGTCAAGGTCGCGCCGTTCGCCGGCCTGGCTTCCGCCGTCACCGACGCGACGCGGCTGATCGCCACCTCCCACGTCTCCTGGGTCAGCGGACAGGTGGCCGATCATGCCGGACTCGTCGCCACCGGTGTGCCCGTCCTGCTTGACGCCGCTCAGGGAATCGGCGCCGTACCGGCCGACATGGCCGCACTCGGGTGCGCCTTCTACGCCGCCTCGGGCCAGAAGTGGCTGTCGGGGCCAGAGGGCAGCGGCTGCCTCTACGTTCATCCCGATCACCTCGATACGTTGACCGTGCCTTGGCCGGGTTACGCATCACTGGCCGACGCCCAGCATCCACTGACCTCGCCCCCCGCCGAGCACGCCGCCCGTCTCGATCACGGTTTCCCACCCGGGTTGCGCAGCGCCTGGGCCCTGGCCTCGCTGGCCGTACTCGAAGACGCGGGTCTGGACTGGGTCTACGCCCGGGCCGCTGACCTGGCCGCGGACTTCGCCGATCAGCTGACCGCGCGTGGGCTGGAGGTCGGGCCGCGGGGGCGCTCGACGCTTGTTTCCTGGCGCACGCAGGACGCCGAGGCCGAGGTTGCCCGGCTCGCCGAGGCCGGGTTCGTGGTGCGCAGCATTCCCTCGCACAGCTTCGTGCGGGCCTCCGTGGGCGCCTGGTCGTCGGAGGAGGAGCTGAACCAGCTGGTGGCCCTGGTGGCCGCCTGAGCGCTCAGCCCAGGATCCGCTCGGCCCGCGTGTAGACGTTGACGCTGCCCCGCCGGGCAAAGCCGCACAGGGTGAGACCGCGATCCTCGGCCAGCTCGATGGCCAGCGAGCTCGGCGCGCCGACACCGACCAGGATCGGAGCGCCCGCCACCGCTGCCTTCTGGACGAGCTCAAAGGACAGCCGGCCGCTCACGCACAGCACCCGCTCACCGAGCGGCACGAGACCGTCGAGCATCGCGCGCCCCACCACCTTGTCCATCGCGTTGTGGCGCCCCACATCCTCGCGCGAGAACAGGAGCTCACCGTCGGCGGTGAACAACCCGGTCGCGTGCACGCCGCCGGTGCGTGCAAAGGCGGGCTGTTCGAGCCGCGAGGGCAGCTGCGCCACCAGTTCCCGCGCCAGCACCGGACCGCTGGGCAGCGGCGAGCTGGCCACCGCCACCTCCTCCAGCGCTCCCTTGCCGCACACCCCACACGAGGAGGTGGTGTAGAAACGGCGGGCGCCCGGGATGCGGGTCAGCGGGCCGCTGACTTCGATCACGTTGGCGGCCAGGTCGTCGGTCAGCCCGGCGGTCCGCGGTCCGTCGATCAGGCCCTCGCCGTACAGGAAGCCGAGCGCGAGTTCCTCGTCGTGACCCGGGGTGCGCATGGTCACGGCGAGCGCTTCGCCGTCGACGCGGACCTCCAGGGGCTCCTCGATCGCGACCTGGTCGGTCAGCCCGTCGTGCTGCACCGTCTTGTACATGGGTCGCGACGCTAGCGCAGGCGGTTAGGCCAAGACCGGCTCGGCACGCAACTCGACCTCGACGGCCTGCGCCTCGCGCTCGAGCTCACCTTCGCGTCCGACCCGGTAGGCGCCCGTGCGCCGCAAGGGCGGCGAGTAGGCGTGAATCGTCACGGCCGGGCGGTGGCCTGCGTGCAGGACGCGGTGGATCGCCACCGGCGCCACCGTGAATGTCTGTCCGGGGCCGAGCTCCCGTGACCGGGTGGCGCCGCCCATGGTCAATCGGTCCTCCCGCACGCGTCCGGAGACCACGGCGATGCCGGCCGCCGAATCGTCGTGATCGTGAAAGCCGGTGTCCTGATCCTGGCTCCAGCAGATCAGCCACGCGTTGACGTCCGCGTCGTCCCAGATCTGCTCGTAGACCCGCGCATCGCCGTGGCGTACGAGATGGCGCCAGCGTTGTCGTGACGCTGCGAGTTCGGTTGTGAATCGCTCCAGCGCTTGCAGGCTGAGGCTCATGCCGGCACCCCCACTTCAGATAGGACGGTCCCCGCGTTGGTCATCAGCTCGACCTCGCGACCGGTCCGCAGTGGCTCGAGCACCGCCCGGTCAGACCCGTACACGAGCTGTCGTGGGCCCACCCAGCGGGCCATCGTCTCGACCATCCGGGGACCAAAACTCGAGGTGTCGTAGAAGGTCAGCGCGTCGTCCAGATCCAGGGCGGGACCACCACGGGTCGCCAGCCGCTCGGCGAGCAGCGGCGCCCCGCCCGCCAGCATCGAGAAGACGATGCGTAGGTTGGGGAGCTCGCGCCGCCCGTGGGTCTGAAAGCTCAGCCAGGCAGCCTGCATCTGCACCACATAGTCGGTCAGCGCGGGCCACCACAGCGGCTCCGCTAAGGCTTCGCTCCGGCGGTTCTCCCGCCCCGGGCCTGGGTGCACGAACACGGCTACGTCGCGCTCTTGCGCTCGTTCGAGCACCGCCAGCAGCGACTGCAGGCCAGTGCGGTCAGCGATCGCCCCTGCCGAGACCGAGACGCCGACGCAGCCTCGGGCCAGGTGCTGGTCAACCTGCTCGGGGTCGGGCTGCGCGAAGGCGATCGGACCCCAGGCGGAGAAGCCCTCCCCGAGGGCCAGTACACCGTCCAGATGGGCGGCGATCAGGGGCTCGGCCTCGTCTCTGCAGAGCCTCTCGATGCCAATCGGGCTCGAGATCGCGACCACGGCGACCTCAGTCCCGTCGCGGCGCAGCTGGCGCGAGCGGGCTTCCGGGGTCTCGGCGGCCACATCGATCACATAGGGTGGCTCGCCGGCCGAGTGCAGGACGGTCAGGCCGTTCGGGTCACGGCGCACGAAGGGCAGACGCTCGCGCACGGCCAGGGCATCCAGGAGCGGGTTGGTCCAGAGGTGCTGGTGAAGGTCAATAAGCATGGCTCGGGCTGAATCTAACTAAGTTCATCGACTTGCTCAAGATTAGCAGCACACGGAAACCCGCCCGGCCGATGCGGGCGACAAGGGCCCGCGCCGACCCGCGGACAAATCGGGGACACTAGGCCGGGAGGCCGAGGGGCACTAGGCCGGGAGGCCGAGGCCCTTGGTGATGGCGTCGTCGGCGGCCTTGACCTTGGCCGCGTCGCCGAGCAGTGCCGTGGTGGCCTGCTTGGCCTTGGCGGCGTCGTGCTTTACCGCCGCGGTCGAGATCGAGCGCAGGTCAGCGGCGACGGCCGTGAACCCGGCTGACAGCTTCTGGGTTTCGGCCTTGTACTTGTCGGGCGGGTTGAGCTTGGCGATTGACGAGGCCTCCGCCGATGCTCGGGCGGCAAGCGAACTGATCTGCGTCGCCAGCTGCGCGTCGGTCTTGGCCTGCGCACCCGTGATCGCCCTCTGCAGATCGAGTCCGAGTTGGCGAAACGATGCCTTATCGGGCTTGAAGTCCGCCTTGAAGGTACTCAGGCTGGGTGCACTGCCCCCGCCGCACCCAGTGAGGGCGAGGGCAAGTGTGACAGTCCCAGCGGCCACCGCTGTCATCTTCACGGCAACGTCTCCTTGGCTTTTCGCCGACCCGGCTCGACCGGACGCGGCCACTGTAGCGGGCATGTAGGCCGACCGGCGCGCCTCTTAGAAACCATTAGCCCACCGGGCGTATCGTGTCCAGCATGGACGAACCGATGCCCGCTACTGAAGACCTCAAGCGCCAGCAGCGCGCGCAGGAGGTCGCCGAGCGCGAGGCGCTGACCAGAGCCGAGCACGAGGCCGAGGCAAAAAAGCACGAGCGCCGGGCCGACAAAGCCCGTTACCTGCGCGAGAAGCTCGAGCAGCAGACCGACGCTGACCGCACCCCCGAGGACTGACCGCGCAGCAGCCGTAAAAAAGCTTGTGCGCATGGCCACGCAGTCTTCTTAGATCAGTCCTACATCCATCCCACGTTCGTCTTCGCCCCCGGGTCCATCCTTTAGCTACAGCAACCCAAGGAGCCCCGGAACATGACCATCGCCCTCAACATCATCTTCGCCATCATCGTCCTGGCCGCCGTCGTGGGGATGCTGGCCCACAGCATCAAGGCCTCGCACGCCCAGCGCAAGCTCCATGTGGCGCGGGCAAACGCTCGCCCCGCGACAGCCAAGAGCCGCTCGACCGGACGTCGGCGCGCCTACGGCCCCCTCACGGGCGCCCGCGCCTAACCCAGACACCCGGGCCGTCCGCATCAGGCCGGCACGGAATCAGCTCTTACAGCCCGCACCCTCTTCGGAGGTGCGGGCTGTGGAGATTCTGACTGCGCCCGCCGCGCGGTAGCTCGCGAGGGGTCGAGTTTGGGTTTAGACTGCTCATAGTGAGGCGCAGAGTTAACTCGAGCCGCCCCACCGGGAGTGCGGTGTGGCCGGCCGCGCTCGCAGCACTGGTCTTTCTACTGGTGGTGGCTCCCGGTGCGATCGCCCGTACCGACACCCACACCGTGCGCTATCGCGGCTACACGCTGCGGGTGCCGGCCTCCTGGCCGGTCTTCCACCTCGCCACGGCGTCATCGACGTGCGTGCGCTTTGACCGCCACGCCGTTTATCTCGGCACCCCGAGCGCCAATCAGCGCTGTCCCGGCCACGCCGCCGGGCGCACCGAGGCGCTGCTCGTCCGCCCGTCGCGGACGGCTGGTTTCGCCGGGACCCGCGGCGAGGTCCTGCCCGCCGGCGGTAAGCAGTCCACCTTCACCGTCCCTCGCGCGGGCCTGGTCGTGACCGCGACCTGGGCACGACGGCCCCAGCTCGTGACCGGGGCGGTCGGTCGCCAGCTGCGGGCGGCGCCGACCAGTCATGCTTCGGTTCTCTCGCTGCGTTTCCATGCGGCGGCCGTGGCTCACGCCCAGGCTCACGCCGTGACCTACGCCGGGCTTGGCTTTGATGCCTGCACCGCTCCCTCCACCGGCGCCATGAGCGCGTGGTCGGCTTCTCCCTACCGGGCGATCGGGGTCTACATCGGGGGGGTCAACTCGGCCTGCTCCCAGCCCAACCTCACTTCGAGCTGGGTGGCCGGCCAGACGGCGGCCGGTTGGCATCTGATCCTGACCTACGTGGGGCTGCAGGGTCCTGGCGCATGCGGAGGCTCATGCGCCACGATCTCCTCGAGCAGCGCATCCTCCCAAGGCGCCGCCGCCGCCAACGATGCCGTCGCCCACGCTCAGGCGCTCGGGATCCCGGCCGGCAACCCGATCTACGACGACATGGAGCAGTACACCCGCTCGAGCTCGGCGTCGAGCACCGTATTGGCCTACCTGAGCGGCTGGACGACCCAGCTGCACGCCGACGGCTACTTGTCAGGTGTCTACAGCAGCGCCTCGTCCGGGATCACCGACCTCGTCCAGGCCTATGGGACCGGCTACGCCGAGCCCGATGACATCTGGATCGCGCACTGGAACAACCAGCAGACCACGAGCGACGCCTACGTCCCCAGCGGCGACTGGCCCGGAGCCCAGCGGATCCACCAGTACGACGGGGCCCACAACGAGACCTACGGCGGGGTGCCCATCAACATCGACGGTGACTACCTCAACGCCGACACGGCCACGGCGGGCAACACGAGCCCGTTCCCGGACGGCACTTTCGTCGAGGTCAGCGGCGACCCCAACATCTACCGGATAGCGGGCGGGGCGGCGATGCTGGTCCCGAGCTGGGCCAGCTATGGCGGTCCCCAGCCCGTGCAGACGATCACGGCACAGCAGTTCAGCCAGCTGGCCCCCTATCCGCGCAATGGCACCTTCCTGAATGACACCAACAACGTCAGCTATCGCGTCGCGGGGGGCACCCTGTTCCCGATCAGCACCTGGTCCATCTACGGTGGCCCCCAGCCCATGGTCACGATTGACGCCTTTGACGTCAAGATCGTCGGCAACCCGCTCGTGCACCTAGCTCCGGCGCCGGTCAACGGTACGATCGTCGAGGGCCTACCCTCGGGGACCTACTGGACTTTCACGAGCGGCCGGCGCAGCAAGGTTGCCGCCACCTCGGCGGCGGTGGGCGTCGATGACTGGGCCTTGAGAGCCATCCCCGTCACTCCCGTAAGCGGTGGGGTCGGGTCCCACAAGACGGCGTATAGCTGTGTGGCCCCCCAGCTCAAGCACCTGAGCCTCGTCCGGACGCGCGCTGTGCTGCGCCGTGCCCACTGCCGGCTGGGCACCGTGCAGCGCCCGCGGCATTGGAGCCGGTACCACCTGCTGCGGGTCTTCGGCCAGTCAACTCGCCCGCACAGCAAGCATCCGAGCGGCTTCCGGATCAACATCCGCCTGCTCTGAGAGCCCGCGTCGCTGGGCGGCCGGGCGGCGGCGGCTTGACCTTAATGCGAACATACGTTCGTGACCAGCGATGGCAGCCCCTACGCCCGCTTTCGCCGCGCCCTGGAAACCGGGAACGAGCTGCTCGTGCTCGGCGCGGCCCGCGAGCTGCCTCAGATCGCGCTCGATGACGCGTTGCGCATCTGCCTGGTGCTCCGCGACGGCGACCCCCGACGCTACGACCGGGCCGCCGTTCGCTGGCTGGGACGCTTTGCCCTCGAGGCCCGCGCGGTCACGATCGGAGATCTGCGGGCCGCCGCCGCCGCCCTCGATTCACTGCCGGCTCGCTCCGCCGAGGCGATGGAGCAACTGCAGCGGCTGTGCGTCTCACGCGGGGTGTTCCAGGGTCCGCGTAGCCCGTGAGAATGAGACCAGGCCATGGTTTCTTCCGGTTTCTTATACGCCGCTGCTTCCTCGATCACGCAGACCACTTAGACTGCGCCCCGTCATGACCGCATCGTGCACCGCGCTTCCAGATGACGTCGAGCCTGCGCAGAGCGAGACCCGCGACCGGATCATCACCGGGATCGTCACCGGCCTACCTGTGCTGAGTTTGGGCGTTGTCGGCTGGCAGCTGTGGGCGAGCTTCCTGGGCTGGAACGACATCTTCGTCTTCCTGGTCATGTACGCGCTCACCGGCATCGGCATCACGGTCGGCTTTCATCGCCTCTTCACCCATCGCTCGTTCCAGACCAGCCGGGCGGTGCGCGGTGTGTTCGCGATCCTCGGCTCGGCTGCGATCGAGGGGCCGGTCATTTCCTGGGTCGCGGACCATCGCAAGCATCACGCCTACTCCGATGAGGAGGGCGACCCCCACAGCCCCCACGTCGGGCACGGCCAGGGCTGGAGCGGAGCGCTGCGCGGCCTGCTGCACGCCCACATGGGATGGCTGTTCATCCACACCCACCGCGGTCGGCGTACCCGCTACGCCCCCGATCTGCTCAAAGATCCGGTCGTGAGCTGGGTCCATCGCACGTTCCTGGTCTGGGCGATCGGCGGCCTGGCCATGGCCTTCGCGCTCGGCTGGCTGTTCGGCGGGCGGCTGCGAGACGGCCTCACCGGCCTGCTCTGGGGTGGCGCGGTCCGGATGCTCGTCCTGCACCACGTCACCTACAGCATCAACTCGCTCTGCCACTTCTTCGGCCGTCGGCGTTATCGCACCGGCGATGAGTCGCGCAACCTGGCCTGGCTGGCACCGCTCTCCCTCGGCGAGGCGTGGCACAACAATCACCACGCCTTCCCGACGGCGGCCGGACACGGGCAGGGACGGTGGGAGTTCGATCCCTCCGCGCTGGTCATCCGACTGCTGGAGCGGATGGGGCTGGTCTGGGACGTCGTTCGGATCAGTCCTGAGCAGCAGGCGGCCAAACTCGCCACCCCGGCAGCGTGAGCGCCACCCCTGCCACGGCGCCGCTGCGCGAGGCCCTGGCCGAGACGCTGCCTGAGCGGCCGTTCCAGGTCGAGCTATGGGACGGCAGCGCCTTGCCGCCCACCAACGGGGACCACGGGCTCACCTTCCGGATTCGCTCGCCCCGCGCCTTTGGACACATCCTGCGCGCCCCTGGACAGCTCGGGCTGGGGCGGGCCTACGTGAGCGGGGAGATCGAGGTCGACGACATGGACGCGGTGCTCGATCTGCTGGACGGCTACCAGGTTCCGCCCCTGGATACCCGCGGCAAACTGCGGCTGGCAGCGGCCGCCGTCCGCGCCGGGGCACTGCGTTCGATTCCGCGCACGCCGCACGCCGAGCTTCGACCTCGAGGCCGCCGGCACAGCCGTGAGCGTGACAAGCGAGCCGTCACCCATCACTACGACATTTCCAACGAGTTCTTCCGCCTCTTCCTCGGCGACTCGATGACCTACTCGTGCGCGATCTTCTCGCGCGGGGCGGAGACGCTCGAGGAGGCCCAGCGGGCCAAGCTCGAGATCGTCTGCACCAAGCTCGGGCTCCAGCCCGGCGAGCGCGTACTCGACGTCGGTTGCGGATGGGGCAGCTTCGCGCTGCACGCGGCGCGCGAGCACGGCGTCCGGGTGACCGGCATCACCTTGTCCGACGAGCAGGCTGACCTGGCGCGCGGGCGTGTGTCCGCGGCCGGGCTGGAAGATCAGGTCGAGATCCGGCTCGCCGATTATCGTGATCTGGCCGGCGAGCAGTACGACGCGATCTCCTCAATCGGCATGGTCGAACACGTCGGGAGCGCCAACGTCGACGCTTACGCCGCCACGCTCGCCTCGGTCCTGCGCCCGGGTGGGCGGCTGCTCAACCACGGGATCGCTCGGCTGCGCATCGGCGACCCCGAGGCGGGACCCTTCTCGGAGCGATTTGTCTTCCCCGACGCGGCGCCGCTGCACCTTTCCCGGGTGCTGACGGCAATCGAGCATGCCGGGCTCGAGCCCGCCCATGTCGAGGGATTCCGCTCGGACTACGCCCGGACGCTGACCGAGTGGACCCGGAACCTGGAGGCCAACTCAGCCCGCGCCGAGGCTCTGATCGGCGCCGAGCGGATGCGGGTCTGGCGGCTCTACCTGCGCGCGGCGCGCCGCGGCTTCGAGACCGGGTTCACCTCGATCTTCCAGGTCGTCGCCCACAAGCCGTAGTGCCCGGGAGTCACCGATCGTAGGTGGCGATCACGCGCAGGGAGACGCCGGTGAGGATGATCCCCAGGCCGACGATGACGGCAGCGCAGGCCGCGAGCGAGCCCAGATCCCAGCCGTCGATGATCAGCGAACGGAGACCAACGATCACATAGCTGACCGGGTTGATCCGGGCTAGCGTCTCCATCAGCGGCGAGAGCCGATCGAAGGGGACGAAGTTCGGGGTCAGGAAGAGGAGCGGGAAGAAGAGCAAGAAGCTCGATTGCGTGGCCTGTACGTTGCGGGTGCGCAGCGCGACAAGGATCCCGAAGCCGGCGTAGGCGACTCCGAACAGCGCGGACAGCAGGACGATCACGATCGCCCCGACCAGTCCTGTGCGGATACTGGCGCCAAGCGCGATGCCGACCAGGAGAACCAGCGCCGAGGCCAGGATCCCGCGCACGAGGTCGGCGGTCAGGCGCCCGAAGATGATCGAGGACCGCCGGATCGGCGCCACCAGGAGCTTGTCGAAGTATCCCAGGTCGATCTCGGTCACCAGCGCCAGGCCGCTGGTGGCCGTGGCCACGGCGAACATCAGCGAAACCGGCAGCTGGAAGGCGACGTAGCTCTCGCCGCGCAGGAACGGGGTCGAGCTTGGAAAGGTCTTGGAGACCTGGCCGATGTTGACGACGAGGAAGAAGAGCGGAATGAACAGCGTGGGGATCGTCGCCTCGGGAAGGCGGGTGATCTCACGGACGGCGCGGCGGCCGAGCAGCACGACCTCGGTCATGACTGGCTCCCTTCGGGTTGGCTCTGGGCGTCCTCGCCCTCCAGCCTCCGACCGGTGGCCTGCAGGAAGACGTCGTCCAGGGTGGGACGAGCTACTGAGATGGCGCCCACCGTGACTCCCTCACGGTCGATCCGGCGAACGATCTCGGCGATCTGGGCAGCGCCGTTCTCGACGTAGAGAGCGAGCGCATCGGGCTCGATCACCAACCGCTCAAGACCGGGCAGACCCTGCATGGCCGCCTCGATCGCCCCCGCCTCGGTCCCGGCCAGGGCAACCGAGACGACGTCATGGCCCATGGCCGCCTTGAGCTGCTCGGGCGTGCCCTCGGCGACGATCCGGCCGCCGTCGATGATGGCCAGGCGGTCGCAGAGCTGGTCGGCCTCCTCCATGTACTGGGTGGTCAAAAAGATCGTCGCGCCGGCGCCGTTGATGCGGCGCACCTCGTCCCAGATCGTCATCCGCGAGGCGGGATCCAGCCCGGTCGTGGGCTCATCGAGGAACAGCACGTCCGGTGCGTGCACGAGGGCGCTGGCCAGATCAAGCCGGCGCTTCATCCCGCCCGAGTAGGTTTTGGTGCGGCGGTCCGCGGCCTCGGTCAGCCCGACCAGGGCGAGGAGCTCCTCGGTCCGGGCCCGCGCCCGCTGACCCGTGATCCCATACAGGCCGCACTGCAGCTCGAGCAGCTCGCGGCCGTTCTGGATCGGATCGAGGCCGATCTCCTGCAGGGCAACGCCGATCCGGCGCCGGATCTCAGCGGCATCGCTGACCACGTCGAGTCCGGCTACGCGGGCGCTACCAGCGGTCGGCGGCAGCAACGTGCACAGCATCCGCACCGTCGTGGTCTTGCCGGCCCCGTTGGGGCCCAGAAACCCGAACACCTCACCCTTGGCCACCTCGAGATCAATGTCGCGCACCGCCTCGATGTCACCTTTGAAGGTACGCCGTAGCTGGCGCGCCAGGATCGCCGCGCCGCTGGACGGTGCGCCTTGGTCAAGCCCGGTCGCAGCTTGTACGTCCAACATCCAACCTCCACCTGGTTTCGGTTCGCTCAAGGCGCTATCGCTTGGCATGCCGTCTAGACCGCCGGGAGCTGTTGAACTCATCGCTGGTCTGAAACCTCGAGTCATCCCGCGAGCCGCGCCCGACATGCGCGAGCCACAGTAGCCACGCGTCCCGCTGGCGTCTTCTCCAAATGTGCCCTTCCCTTGCGGGCCCGATGCCGCGGCGCTCGGACTCGCTTAGTGGCTGGGTGTTCCGGACCCCGACGCGGCGTACTTGTGCAGGCCGGCGGTGATGCTCCGGGTGAGCATCAGCTTGACCGCCGCCCCGACCCCCGGCAGCTTGCCGTCGAAGACGATCGTGTAGTCAAGTCGCGACCCGCTGCCCTGCCGTGAGAAGCGCATCACGCCCTCGTGGTTCTTGAGGATGCCGCCCTTGGTGATCCGGTAGCGGATCAGCTCGTTGGGGATCACTTCGGTGTTGGTCTCAACGAACCCCGGCAGGGGCCCGACCCGCAGTTCGCGCGAGGCGCCCGTTCCGTTGCGGGTGTTGTCCGATCCGTCGGACAGACGCTTGATCCTGGCTCCGAACAGTGGTTCGAGGTTCTCCTGCTCGCTCAGGTAGGCGAACACATCCTCGACGGGCTGGGGAAATTCCTGAGTCACATGGACACGCTGCACCGCGGCCAGCATCGCAGGTTCGGACCTGGTGGGTCCTGCGCCGGTGTCGGGAGACTCCGGCTTCGTTGTCTGCGACGATCTTCGGGCGCGAGCTCTCGAGCGTTATCGGATTCAGACCAGAGCATTCCCGAGGAGGGGTGGATGGACACAACCGCACTTGAGACGACCGGCTCGATCACGATCGCCGATCTGTTGCCGCGTTCGGTCGAGGTCTTCGGTGAGCGGGTGGCTCAGAAGCACAAGGTCGACGGCGAGTGGCGTGAGGTCACCTTCGCCGAGGTCGGCGAGATCGTCTCGGAGATCGGCCGGGGCTTGATCGATCTGGGTGTCGAGCCTGGCGAGCGGGTCAGCATCCTGTGCCAGACCCGCGTGGAGTGGGCCTGGTGCAGCTTCGCGATCAGTAGCGCCGGAGCGGTCGTGGTGCCGATCTACCCGACCAACTCCCCGGAGGAATGCGCATGGGTGGCCGGCAACTCCGACTCGGCGGCGATCGTCTGCGAGGACGCTTCCCAAGCGACCAAAATGCAGGCCGTCCGCGACGAGCTGCCCAAACTCCGTCATATCGTGGTCATCGACGGCGCGCGAGCCGATGACGGGACGATTGGCCTCGATGAGCTCCGGGCCCGAGGCCGGGCGCGAGAGCCCCGCGAGCTCGAAGCGCGGGCCCGGGCGGTCACGCCGGCCGATGCCTACACCTTCATCTACACGTCGGGAACGACCGGTCCGCCCAAGGGCTGCGTCCTGACACACGGCAACTACCGGGCCGTGCTGGACATGGTCGCGCAGCGCGGCATTGTCGGAGCCGGCCCCGAAGACCTCATCTATCTCTTCCTCCCCCTGGCCCACGCCTTCGGCTTGCTGCTGATGCTGGTCGGTGCCGACCGCGGGGTCGCCATCGCCTACTGGGGCGGCGATACGGCGCAGATCATTCCCGAGCTGTCTGAGGTCCATCCCACCTACCTGCCCTCGGTGCCGCGCATCTTCGAGAAGCTCTACACGTTGGTCACGGCCCGCGTCGGCCCCGAGCTGCTGACCCAGGCGACCCAGGTCGGGTTGCAGGTCCGCGAGCTCCAGGACGCCGGCCAGGAGATCCCCGCCGAGCTGCAGGCCGCCTACGAGCAGGCCGACGACAGCCTATTCACCACGGTGCGCGCCGCCTTCGGCGGCAGGCTGCGCGAGGCCGTCACAGGGGCCGCGCCGATCGCCAAGGAGATCCTCGAGTTCTTCTATGCGGCCGGCGTACCGGTGATGGAGGGCTACGGGATGACCGAGACCTCCACGACGGCGACCGGGATGCGGCCCGGGGAGCACCGCTTCGGCTCGGTGGGACGCGCGCACCCCGGGGTTGAGATCCGGATCGCTGACGACGGAGAGATCCTACTCAAGGGGGCCAACATCTTCCAGGGTTACTACAAGAACGACGACGGTTCCTTCGGGGCCCTGATCGACGGCTGGCTGCACACGGGCGACGTCGGCCGGCTCGACGAGGACGGTTTCTTGTTCATAACCGGCCGCAAGAAGGACATCATCATCACCGCGGGCGGCAAGAACATCACGCCGGCCAACCTCGAGAACGACCTCAAGCAGACGCGCTACATCTCGCAGGCGGTGATGCACGGGGATCGGCGGCCCTTCCCGGCCATGTTGATCGCCTTGGACGAGGAGGAGATCGTGCCCTGGGCGCAGGCCCGGGGCGTCGAGGACACTTCCCTGGCCGGTCTTTCGGAGCATCCCGAGGTCGTCGCGCTGATCCAGGATGAGCTCGATCGCGCCAACGCCAAGTACGCGCCCGTCGAACAGGTCAAGAGGTTCTTCATCCTCGACCACGACCTTTCCCAGGAGACCGGGGAGCTGACGCCGACGCTCAAGGTCAAGCGCAAGGTCATCAACGAGAAGTACGCCGAGCGCTTTGACGCGTTGTACGGGAAACCGTGACCGACAGCCGCCCGGGCGAGCTCAGCCGTTGCCCGCGTTAGCCCCCAGGGCGTTCAGCCAGCCCCGGATCGAGCGTCCGGCCGGGGTCACCTGGCCCTCCCCGTAGCCACTCGTCGCTCTGGCCAGCGTCACCCCGTTGAGCGTCGACCAGCCGTACTCAATCCCTGTCCCGGACGCGGCGAAGCGCGCGATCACCTGGCCCTGCGCGAGGATCGTGGCGCCCGGTGCGATGCCGGTAATCTGCTCGGCGACGTACTGCACGCGGCCGGCGTCGGGCCCGTCGAGGAGCTCGAAGTACACCAAGGGCTGACCGGCATACCAGTTCGGAATGATGGCCAGCACCTTGACGGAGCTGGGGGCGAGGATCGGTGCCCCCACTGGCATCTGCGCGTCGACGCCCTGATCGGTGCGCTCCCAGCGCGTGACGTAACGCAGGGGGTCGATGTAGGTCGCATTGGTCACCGGTGCCGCGATCAGCTCCAGGCGCAGCTGGCGCTTGACGTCAGCGAGCGATGGCGCATGGGCGTGTATGTCCCCGACCGGGTCCCCCGCGGTGACTGTCACCGCCTGTTGGCCCGCGGTCGGCTCGATGACCTGCGGACGTGCTTGCCGGGTCGCACCGGGCGCCGCGCGGCTGGTGGTAGGGGTCGCTGGGCGCCCGGAGCCGGTTGTGTGGCTGACGGTGCCGGCCGCCCCGCAACCCGCGAGACTGAGCGCCGAGATCGAGGCTGCGGCGGAAATCACCCTGCGGACAAGCGCGCCAGCGGCGGTCATGATCTGCGCTAGCGACGCCGGAGCTGCCAGGGCCCAGGGGCGTGGTCCAGCACCATGTTCACGAGCCAGACGATGATCGTCGCGTCGATCAGGGTTCCAAAGCCGTAGATGTGAAAGCCGCTGACGATGTCGCGCGTGATCACGAGCATGAGGAGCGAGACCAGGAACCAGGCAATCCCGAGCGTGAGGATGGCCAGCGGGAAGGTGATCACCCTGAGCACCGGCTTGAGCACGGTGTTCAGGACTCCGAAGACCGCCGCCGCGACCAGCAGCGAGCCGGCGTTCTTCACCGTGACCCCGGAGAGAACGCCGGCGACGACCGCCAGGACCAAAGCGTTAGTGAGCCACGAGATCCCGAGCCGCACCGGAAGTGACGGCGCGTGATCCGGCCGAGCGCGATCCAGGCGAGCACGTTTAGCCATGGCAGGGAGACACGGTAGGCCATCGAGGCCGCCTACACTCCCCCGCCGTGTCACCCCGCCTTGAGCACAGCCTGAGGGTCCAATTGCGCTGGCGCGACATGGACATGCTCGGGCACGTCAACCAGTCCGTGTACCACGAGCTGCTGGAAGAGGGCCGGGCGGCGCTGATCACCGAGATCGCCCGTCGGGTTGGGGGCGATCCTGCGCACGGGGCCTACGTCCTGGCTCACGTGGATCTCGATTACCGCCACGAAGTGCGCAAGGACCACGGGGAGGTGGAGGTCATCGCACGTCTCGCCCAGGTCGGAAAGTCGAGCCTCCATCTCGAGCATGAGATCCGGCTGCCGGATGGCACTCTCGCCGCGTCAGGAAAGACAGTCCTGGTGGCGTGGGACCCGACGACCCGCGGGAAGCGGATGCTCACCGAAGCTGAGCTCGCCGCGCTCTCCTGAAGTTGAGCTGCCCCGCTCAGGTTCGTGCTCCGTGGTGACGATGCCCTATCCGCGGTTTAGCGATGCGGAGATGAACCGTCGCCGGGCGGCGCTCGATACCGCCATGGCGGCACGTGACGTGCGGCATGTCGTCCTCTACGGGGCCAACCGGGTCGGCTCGGCGATTGGCTGGCTGACTCGCTGGCCGGTAACCCGTGAGGCGCTGGTGGTCTACACGCCCGGCGAGAACGCCGTGCTGCTGGTCAACTTCTTCAACCATGTGCCCAACGCCCAGAGGCTGGCCACCGAAGCGGACGTCAGGTGGGCGGGCGAGAGCCCGATTGAGGCGGTGACCGGTGAGCTGCGGCGGCGCGCTGCCTCAGGGGCCCGCATCGGCACCATCGGGACGCTCGATCACCGGGCCCACGCCGGGTTGGCCAGGCTCGGCGAGCCCGTGGACATGAACGCGGACTACACCCGCTTGCGCCTGGTCAAGTCTGATGAGGAGATTGAATGGGTGCGGATCGCCGCCGCGATGACCGACGATGCGGTGCGAGCGCTGCAGGAGCACGCCGCCCCAGGGGTGAGTGAACTCGAACTCAGCAACGTGGTTGAGCGCGCGTACGTGGCGCGCGGTGGCACCACCCACATCCACTACTTCGGCGCCACGCCGATGACGGACCCGAGCCTGTGTGTGCCGGCGCAGTATCCAGCCCGACGGCGGCTGGGGCAAGGGGACGCGCTCGTGTGCGAGATCAGCGCCTCCTACTGGGAGTACACCGGGCAGCTGTTGCGGACCTTGACTGTCGCCGCCGAGCCGACGCCGCTCTACCGGGAACTGCACGAGGTGGCGGACGCCGCCTTTGAGGCCATCGCGGGCCGGCTGCGCGCGGGCGCCAGCGCGGCTGACCTTGTGGAGGCCTCGGGGCTGATCGAGGATGCCGGCTTCACCGTTCGCGACGACCTTGTCCACGGCTTCGTCGGCGGTTACCTGCCGCCGGTGCTTGGGACGCGCAGCCGCGCTCTAGCGAGCGTGCCGGAGTTCACGTTCGCCCCGGGGATGACGGTAGTGGTGCAACCGAACGTTGTCACGCCGGATGAAAGAGCCGGCGTCCAGACCGGGGAGCTGCTGCTGGTCACCGAAGACGGCGTGGATAGGCTGCACACCTACGAGCGCGGACTGCTGCGAGCGCCGAGCGTCTAGCCGCGACTGGGCAACCGGCGCGACGCCAGCGTCACACGCGGGCGTGGTATTACGATGCCGGATCGGATAGCTCGCGGCGATCTGCAGCACCACGGTGCGTTGGCAGGCGGGTCGGAGGCTCAGCGGGCCGAGAACGGAGAGGATTGCCATGCCGCCCAGCAGCGTTCATTTCAATGGATCGGTAAATCTGTCCGACGCCGAGACCGTGATGCGGGAGATCAGCTCGCGCATCCCGACGGGGGTCCGCAGGATGACCGACGGTGAGACCGGGGACCGTGGCTACTGGATCCTGTTTCAGATTCAGAAGTTCCTGAACATGCCCGAGTTCGAGTCCGTGAGCGCCGGACAGGCGTACGAGACGTCGTCGGATGCGCCGGAGATGCCCCAGCTGCGTCTCGCCGAGGGCGCCTCTGCGGACACGATCGACTGGCCCAATCTCGGCTACGCCGACGAATATGCCAAGTCGTTTCAGATCTTCGACCGCCTCCAGCAGGACGGGACGATTGCGGCCGGCGTGCGCTTCCAGATGCAGTACCCCACCCCGCTGGCCTCGGTGGCGGGGACGATCGTGCCGGAGGACCTGCCCGCGGTCGCCGCCTCCTACGAGGCGGCGCTGTTCGCTGACCTCGACGAGGTGTTGGCGAAGCTGCCCCACGACCGCTGCGCGGTGCAGTGGGATGTCGCGGTCGAGTTCGGGCTTTTGGAGGGGGCGATGGGACCCGGCTCGGCCATGCCGATGGACCAGATCACCCCCGGACTGGTCCGCTGTGTGGACCGGGTGCCCGGGGACGTCCCCGTCGGACTGCACCTCTGCTACGGCGATTACGGCCATCAACACTTCAAGCAGCCCGAGTCAGTCCAGCTGCAGGTGGGCCTTGTCAACGCCGTCGTGTCCGCTGCGCAGCGGCCGGTCAACTGGGCATCGTTCACTGTGCCCCAGGCCAGGAACGACCCCGGCTACTTCGCGCCGCTGCGCGACCTGACGGCCGGACCCGAGACCGAGCTGTACTTCGCCCTCGTTCCCTATCACCCTGACGACCAGGCCGATGGCACGACCGCCGAACAGGCGCAGCAGATCGACACCGCGCTTGAGCAGTCCCCAGCCGGGCAGCGCGAGTGGGGAATCTGCACCGAGTGCGGGATGGGACGCGTGGCAGCCGACGACGTGCCCAAGCTGCTCGATCTGCACTGCGAGATCCTCACCGCCTGAGACACCCGACGGTCACCTCGCCCACTGGCGGGCCGTGACCCGCCGTGAGCCGGCCATCGTGCTGATGCGCCAAGAGCCGGCCGTCGTGCTGATGCGCCAAGCTCTAGGAGCACCATGCCGGCCGATGTTCTCCTCCTACTCTTGCTCGTCGCCGAACTGCTCCTTCTGCATCGCGGACAGCGGCGTCTGTTCTGGGGGCTGGGAGGGGGCGGGGGGCTGCGCGCGCTCGCGTACGTTGCTGTGATGCCGGGGACGGTTCTGCATGAGAGCTCGCACGTGCTGGCCTGCCGCGCGCTTGGCGTACGCGTTGCCCGCGCGCGTCTGTTCCGGCCGCGGCGTGGCCCCGACGGATCCGTGGTGCTGGGCTCGGTGAGCCATGCGCGCACCGGGCCCCTGCGTGGTGCTTTGATCTCGGTCGCGCCGCTCGTGCTCGTCCCCGCCGCGCTGGCCGGGGCGAGTGCCGCGCTGCTTGGCCCGCAGGTGTTCGCACACTTCCCGCGTGGGCTCTCGACCGTGCCGGCGTGGCGCCTTGCCTTGTGGGGGTGGTGCTCGCTGTCGTGCGCGCAGGCGGCGTTTCCGTCCTCCGGCGATCACATCGGTGCGGCCGGGGTCGTGCTCATCGGGGCCATGCTCGCGATCGTGCTGGTGGCTCTCAGCGCCGCAGGGGGGCCGGTGGCACTGCGTGGAGC
>JBAVWI010000360.1:0-11921 GCA_049697735.1 Solirubrobacteraceae bacterium | reverse complement strand
CGCCCAGTACCTGCGTGAGCACGGCCACCCGGTCGGCCGCGATCAGCTGGCCAAGATGGGAAAGATGGGTTTCCACGGTGTAGAAGCTCGATCCGCTCTCGAGCTGCTCGGCCCCGATCCCGAGCTGGCTGAGCAGCGCGTCGGTGGCGTCGCCGAACAGCTGTAGGTAGCGGCTCTCGTGCACGTGGCCGTTGTAGTCGATCCACTCCGGGGGGACCTCGCGAGCCAGGAGCCGCAGCGGCTCGCCGTCGACCTCGGCCCGGCCCGGGGGCACGCGTCCCATCAGCGTCCGCTCCCAGGTCGCCAGGGTCTCACCTGCTCCCGCCCCTTGAGCCCTCAGCCCATGCAGGATCGCGACCAGGCAGTCATCACGGCGCTGCTCGAGCTCGCCGATCGACTCGCCATTGGCCTGGGCATCTGATTGGGCGGCGAGTTCATCGAGGAACTCCGGGGTCAGCTCGGGCACGTCGACCAGCTTGGTCCAGGGGGCGTTCAGCGTGGGCCCGAACTGCTCCAGGAAGTGGCGCATACCCTCGGGGCCGCCCGCTATCCGGTAGGTGAGAAACGTGCCCATGATCGCCCACCGCAGGCCGGCCCCGAAGCTGATCGCATCATCTACCTCGTCAACCGTGGCCGCGCCGTCATGCACCAGCCACAGCGCCTCGCGCCACAGCGCCTCGAGCAGACGGTCGGCGATGAAGCCGTCGATCTCGGTCCGCACGGTCAGCGGGTGCATGCCCACGGCGCGGTACGCCTCGGCCGCCCGCCTGAGCATCTGCGGATCGGTGCGCTGTCCTGCGCACAGCTCAACCAGCGGCAGCAGGTAAACCGGGTTGAAGGGATGGCCGACGAGCAGCCGTTCGGGGTGCACCGCGCCGGCGGCCAGCAGGCTCGGGCGCAGCCCCGAGGTCGACGAGCACACCGGCACCTCACTCGGCGCCACCCGGCTTGCCGCGGCGAGCAGTTCCTGCTTGAGCTCGAGACGCTCGGGGGCGGACTCCTGCACCAGCTCGGCACCTTGAACCGCCTCCTCGACTGACCCCGCGAAGGTGAGCTCCCCCTCGGCCGGCAGCGGCGCCAGGGTCAGCTTGCCGTAGGCGCGGCGGGCGTTGACAAGCATCTCGGCGAGCTTCTCCTCGGCACGAGGATCGGGGTCAAACAGGCGGACATCGACCCCGTTGAGCAGAAACCGGGCTGCCCAGCCGCCCCCGATCACGCCACCCCCCAGGAGGGCGGCGGTCCGCAGAGGCTCAGCCACCTCGCAGCCCCAGCCGGGTGCGGACCTCGTCGGGTCCGAGTACGCGCACGTTCATCGCCTCGAGGATCGTCACCGCCCGGGTCACGAGCTGGGCGTTGGTGGCCGGCTGTCCTCGAGACAGGTAGAGGTTGTCCTCCAAGCCGACCCGGACGTTGCCGCCCATCAGGGCGGCCAGGGCGACGTACGGCAGTTGCATCCTCCCGATCGAGAAGGCCGAGAACACGGCTGCCGGCGGCAAGCGGTGGGCGAGCGCGATCAGCGTAGTCGGGTCATCCGGAGCGCCGTAGGGGATCCCCATGCAGAGCTGGATGAGGGGCGGATCATCGATCAGGCCCTCCGCGATCAGCTCGTGCACGAGCACGAGTTGGCCGGTGTCGAATACCTCGAGCTCGGGTCGCACGCCCATCTCCTGCACGAGCCCGGCCATCGCCCGCAGCATCCCGGGGGTGTTGACCATCACGTACTCGCCGCCGGCGGCGAAGTTCATCGTCCCGCAGTCCAGCGTGCAGATCTCTGGCCGCAGCTCCTCCACGTGGATCAGGCGCTCGCGCGCTCCGGCCATGTCAGTACCCTCGGCGTCCGCCGGCAGGGGGTCCTGCACTCCGCCGAGCACCAAGTCCCCGCCCATGCCGGCCGTCAGGTTGACCACTACGTCGACGTCGGCGGCGCGGATCCGCTCCACCGCCTCGCGATAGCGGGCCGGGTCGCGAGTGCCTCGCCCGGTGTCCGGATCGCGAACGTGCAGGTGGGCGACGGCGGCTCCGGCTCGCGCCGCCTCGACCGCCGAGTCGGCGATCTGCTCAGGGGTCACGGGAACGTGAGGGCTGCGCCGGGCCGTGTCCCCGGCGCCGGTGATCGCGCAGGTTATGAACGCCTCCCAGTTCATGCCTCGGCCAGGTCGCGGAGGATCTGAGCCCAGTGGCGGTACTGGACGTCGTGGCCTTCGCCGGGATACTCGTGACTCGCCACGACGTTGGGCAGTGCCCGGGCCCAAACCTCCGCGTGAAC
This sequence comes from Solirubrobacteraceae bacterium, assembly GCA_049697735.1. Taxonomy (GTDB): domain Bacteria; phylum Actinomycetota; class Thermoleophilia; order Solirubrobacterales; family Solirubrobacteraceae; genus Palsa-465. The sequence goes on along the minus strand of JBAVWI010000360.1, from coordinate 9,655 downwards.
AGACGGCACCACCTCGTCCTCGGCCCCCCAGTACAGGTAGGCCGGCGCCTGTACGGCGCTGAGGTCGGGCAGCGGTTCGCCGCTGAGCAGCTGCCACTCATGCCTGAGGGCGAGCTCCCCGCGCCCCGGCGGCAAGGCCCGGATCCCCTCGGCTCGGGCCGCGTCCATGAACCCGGGTATGGCGTGTACGGGGCTGTGGGCCGGAAACTCCCACATCGCGGCTGGATAACCGGCCAGGGTGGCGATGTCAGCGAGCCGCGCGGCCGCCTCTCCGTGGGTGCCGGCCAGCGCGCCGGCCGCCGCCGAGGCGAGATGCAGCGAGCGCACCCGCTCGGGGGTCCGGGCGGCGAGTGCCGCGGCGAACGGGCCACCACCGGAGATTGCCACCAGCGAGAAGCTGTCGATCCCGAGAGCGCCGAGGACCCAGAGCACGTCGTCGACCGCGGCCGGATAACCAAGCGCGGGCGCCAACGGCGTCTCGCCGAGCCCATTGCGCTCGACGCTGATCGCGCGTAGACCAAGTGACTCGCGGGTGCGCCGGGCAAACTCGGTCAGGCCGAAGGCGCCGACGCTGGTGGCAAGGCCGCCGAAGAACACGAACGGTGTCCAGTCCGCCGCGCCCAGGTCCAGATAGCGCAGGCGGCGGCCGTCGGGACCGTCCAGGAGACGAATCGGCCCGGGCTCGATCGGCACCGGGTCAAAGCCCGGCTGTCTCCCGGGCACCGCCTCAAACCATCGTGCCGGTGCCGGCACGGGTGCCTGGCCCGGGCTCATTACCCGGCGCTCGGCGCGTTCTCGTCCAGCGTCGACTCGATGCTGGGCGTGTTGGCCAGCAGTTGGCGGGTGTACTGCGCCTGCGGAGCCTCGAACACCGCTTTCACGTCGCCCGTTTCGACTATCCGGCCGCCGGTCATCACCGCCACCCGGTCGGCGATGACACGGATCAGCGCCAGGTTGTGGGTGATGAAGAGGATGCTCAGCCCCATCTCCTGGCGCAGACCGGCCAGCAGATCGATGATCGCCGCCTGGACTGAGACGTCGAGGGCCGAGGTGATCTCGTCGCAGACCAGCAGGGCCGGTTCGGCGGCCAGGGCGCGGGCGATCGCCACCCGCTGACGCTCGCCGCCTGAGAGCTGATCGGGGAAGCGGTTGGCCGCGGCCGCGCTCAGCGCCACGCGCTCCAGGCACTCGGCCACCCGCCGTCCGGCGTCACGCTTGTGGCCGGGGAAGAACAGCTGTAGCTGACGGGCGATGGTTTGTCCCACCGTGCGCCGCGGGTTCAGTGACGCGTAGGGATTCTGGAACACGTACTGGATCTGCTTGCGCGCCAGCGTGGTACGGCGGCGCGAGCTCTCCTCCAGGTGGGTGGAGTCGAGCTGGATGTCGCCGCTGTAGTTGTGATGCAGACCGGCGACGCAACGGGCCAGGGTGGTCTTGCCGCTCCCCGACTCGCCGACCAGGGCCAGGCACTGGTTGCGCCGCACCGACAGGTCGATGTCAAACAGGGTGTGGTGGGAGCCATGGCTGGCGTTGAGCTTGTTCACCGCGATGACGACGTCGCCCGGCTCGGTGGGAGCGGCGGGAGCATCGGCGCTGAGTGGGAGCTCGGCCGGTGAGTCGGCCGCGCGGTGGCAGCGCACCATATGGCCGGGGCCGATTTCGGTCGGGTCGGGGAACTGTTCGGCGCAGCGGTCGATGGCGAGATCGCAGCGAGGCTCGAAGAAGCATCCGGTCGGGCGCTGTCCCGGGAGTGGGGCTCGACCCGGGATCCCGACCACGACGCGCTTTCCGGCCAGATCAGGCACGGCTCGCAACAGCCGGCGCGTGTACGGATGCCGGGGGTTGGAGAAGATCACGCTGCGGGGCCCGCGCTCAACGATCCGCCCCGCGTACATGACCGCGACGTGGTCGGCGAGCTCGGCCACCACCGCGAGATCGTGGCTGACGTAGAGCGCCGCCACCTGATGGCTCTGGCAAAGCTCCCGCACCGTCTGCAGCACCCGGGCCTGCGTAGTCACGTCGAGCCCGGTGGTGGGCTCGTCGCAGACGATCACGTGCGGGCGACAGGCGAAGGCCATGGCGATCGCCACCCGCTGCTGCTGGCCCCCGGATAGCTGGTGGGGATAGCGGCGCAGGAACTCGTCGTCTGAGGGGAGGGCCACCTCCTCGAGCGTCTCCCGAACCCGCTCGCGACGCGCCTGGGCCGGAGTGTCGGCGGCATGGGCATCGAGGGTCTCTGATAGCTGACGGTCGATGCGCAGGGCGGGGTTCAGGGCCGTGCCGGGATCTTGCGGGATGTAGGACACCGAGCCTCCGCGCAGGCGCCGCAGCTCCCGGGCCGGCAGATGCGCGAGGTCTCGGCCGTCGATGACGACCTGGCCCCCCGTGACATGGCCGCCGGGCCGGCAGTAGCCCATCAGGGCCATGCCGACCGTGGTCTTGCCCGACCCCGACTCGCCGACCAGGCCGAGCACTTCGCCGGCGCGAACCTCGAGCACGATCTGGTCGATCACGTCCGTGCCGCTGGAGAGGAGCTCGATCCGTAGACCGCGGACTTCGACCGCGTTGGCGGCCGGGGAGACGGGTGCGGGTTGCGCGGTGGTGCTCATCTCACTCTCCCCGGTCGATTCCGATCGCCGCGCGGGCGAAGCCGTCGGTGAGCAGGTTGGTCCCGATCGTCAGCAGGGCGATTGCCAGTACCGGCAGCAGTACGCCCCAGGGCGCAACGGCGACCGACAGACGGTTCTCGTTGATCATCAGTCCCCAGTCCGAGGCGGGAGGCTGGAGGCCGTCGCCGAGGAAGTTGATCGCCGCGATCAGGCCGATCGAATAGGTCAGGCGCAGACCCAGCTCCACGAGCAGGGGGCTGGTCACGTTGGGCAGCAGCTCGCCGAAGATGATCCGTCTCCGTGGCTCTCCCACTGCCTCGGCGGCCTTGACGAAGTCTCGTTGCACAACCTGCTGGGCAGCCCCGCGGATCACCCGGGCCACCCGGGGCGCATGTGAGATGCCAACCGTGAGCACGATCAGCCACACCTTGGGCCCGAACACCGAGACCAGCAGCAGGGCCAGCACGATCTGCGGGAAGGCCATGAACACGTCGGCGATCCGCATCAGGACCTCGTCCATCAGGCCGCCGGCGTAGGCGGCCATGAGCCCGATGAGCAGACCCAGGCCGACCCCGATCAGGGTGGCCGAGACCGAGAGCCCGAGGACGGTGCGCCCTCCATAGAGAAAACGGCTCCAGACGTCGCGGCCCAGGCTGTCGGCGCCGAACAGCGTCTGGCCCGAGGACGGGCTGTTGGGGGCAGCGATGAACTGGGTCGGGGAGTGGGGGGCGATCAGTGGGCCGGCCAGGGCGATCAAGACCAGGATGGCCACGATGAACAGCCCGATCCGAGCCCGCCACATACCCAGCGTCGCGCGCAGCAGAACCGTCCACTGGCGGTTGCGCATCGCCGCGGGTGCGGCGCCGGCCGTCTCGGCGGTGATAGCCGGCGTGCTCATCTCCCGGCCGTCCGCAGCCGCGGAGTGACGACGATTGTCAGCAGGTCGGCGAGGAGGTTGACGACCACGTAGACCCCGGCGACGATCACGGTCAGCGCCTGAACGACCGGAACATCGCGATTGCCGACCGCATCAACCAGCGACGCACCGATTCCCGGGAACGAGAACACGTACTCGATCACGACGATCCCGCCCGCCATGTAGGCCAGCTGCAGCGCCGACACCTGGATCGCCGGGACGATCGCGTTGGGCACGGCGTGGCGCCAGATCACGGTCCGGTTGGAGAGGCCCTTGAGCCGCGCCATGGTCACGTACTCACTTTCCAGGACCTCGACCATGGAGCCGCGCATGATCCGGCTGATGTACGGAGTCACCGCTAGCACCAGCGTCGCTACCGGCAGTACCAGCGCCTTGGGCACGTTCCAGATGTGCTCCCCCGGGGGGACGATGGTGACGGCCGGAAAGACATGGGCGACGTTGGTGGCCAGCAGGAGCACCAGCCCGATCCCGATCACGAACTCGGGCAACGAGGCCAGGGCCAGCGTGACCATCGAGAGGACGTGATCAGCCGCGCGATCGCGGCGTACGGCCATGATCACCCCGAGCAGGATCGACAGCGGCAGGGAGATGATCGCCGCCACCAGGACCAGGAAGGCCGAGTTGGCGATCCGCGAGCTGAGCAGCTGTGAGACCGGTTGCTGGGTCGCCGCCGAGGTTCCGAAGTTTCCCGACAGCACCCCGCCGAGCCAATGCAGGTACTGGCTCACGACCGACTCGTTGAGGTGCAGCTGTCGGGTCAGGGCGGCCAGGCGCTGCGGCGTCGCGTTGCGACCCAGGATCGCCTGGGCGGCATTGCTGGGCAGCGCCTGGGTGGCCGCGAACACGACCACGGAGACGAGCAGAAGCGTCAGGAGCCCGAGCACCACCCTGCGCAGGAGGAATTTGCTCATCGCCGTGGCCCCGGGCTAGTGCCCCGATTCGGAAATTCGTGGCACTAGGCCGTGAACCCCACGTTCTTGAACCAGTAGTTGCCCAGCGGAAAGCCCGACTTGGGCGGGATGAAACCGGTCAGCTTGGCACTGTAGGCGTCCACCTGGTTGGTGAAGTAGGGGATGATGTAGCCCCCGGTGTCGTATTCGATCTTCTGGGCCTCCTGCAGGATCGGCGTGCGCTTGGCCTGATCGAGCGTGCCCCGGGCCTGATTGATCAGCTTCATGAACGTCGGATCGGCCCAGTGGGTCTCGTTGAAGGGAGAGTTTGGCAGGCTCCCCTGGGCGACCTGGGGGAGATACTCGCGCGTGGCCCAGAAGTCCTGCGCGAAGGGCCACTTCAGGTAGTTGGAGCCGTAGAACGTGGTCGTGTCGATCTTGCGCAGCTGCACGTTGACTCCGGCGCCCGATGCCTGCTGGGCGAACACTTCGGCCGCCTGGACCACGCCCTGAAAGACCGGGGCGGTGACCAGCTGAACGGTGAGCCCGGAGTGGCCGGCGGCCTTGAGCAGCGACTTGGCCTGGGCAAGGTCCTGGTGGCGCTGGGGCAGCCCGGAGTCGTAGGCCGGATCCAGCGGCGAGTACATGTCGTTGCCGATCCGTCCCTGACCGCTGAGCACCTGCGTGACCATCTGGGGCCGGTCGACGATCAGCCGCATCGCCTGGCGCACGCGGACGTCCGAGAACGGAGCCTGGTCCACGCGCATCGTGATCGGCTGCCATTCGCCGGTCTGCGCGATCAGCACCTTGAGGGCTGAGTTGCCCTGGACCTGGCTGATCTGGCCGGTCGGCAGGTTGTCGATCGCGTCAACCTGGCCACCCAGCAGGGCGTTCACCCGGGCGGTGTCATCGGTGAAGTCGATGATGGTCAGCGTGTCGACGTAGGGCTTGCCGCTCTGCCAGTAGTTGGGGAACTTCTTGAACACGCTCTGCTGCCCGGGCGTGAAGCTCTCGTACATGAAAGCGCCGGTGCCCACGGGCTTGGCGGGGTCATAGCCGATCGGGACGATCGAGTTGAAGTACTGGCCGATGTCGTCGGGGAAGGTCGCGTTGGCGAACTTCAACGGGATCCGGATCGTGTGCTGGTCAATCTTCTTGAGCTTGGCGGCATCGATGTAGCCGATCGAGGCCGCCCCCGCCTTGGGATTCTTGGGGTCGAGGATCCGGCGCAGCGAGAAGATGACGTCGTCGGCGGTGACCGACTTGCCGTTGTGAAACTCGATCCCCGGCCGCAGCTTGACGATCCACGAGTCGGCCTTGCCGTGCTCGGGCTGCAGTGACTCGGCGAGCATCATCTCGAGCGGGCCGAAGTCCGGTGGTCGGACGGCGAGGGGCTCATAGAGATTCCAGCAGCGCATGATGTCGGGATCGGCGGTGGGCAGGTGGGCGTCGATCGTGTCCTTGGCGCCGCCGCCGGTAGCTCCGACCCGGAGGCTGCCCCCGGGCTTGATCTTCCCCGTGGTGGGGGCTGAACCCGTGGCCTTGCTGGCGCTGCTGGCATTACTCCCGCAGGCGGCTAGGAGTCCGCTCGTGCTCAGAATCGCCCCGCCCGCAACCGCTCCCCGCAGCGCCTCGCGACGGGTCAGCCCGCTGTCCTGCGGCTCTTGTCGTGATTGCTCGCTCATCGAACTTCTCCTCCCGTTGGATGACCTCTGTCCCGGGCGACGCCCGACATGCGCATGATCTCTGAGACGATCAGCTCGTCGGACAGGCGCAGATGATCGCGGACCCGCTCCGGCGCGGCGGGATCGCGACGCGCGATCGTCTCCAGCAGCACGGTGTGGTCGGCGGCGTAGTCGGTCAAGGGGTAGACGGGCTGATGGTGCATCAGCATCTGGGCCTCGGCGGCCAGGGTCTCGTGGGCGCGGCTCAGCCGGGGGCTTCCCGACAGCCACACGAGCTCACGATGGAAGTCCAGATCGGCGGCTATCAGCTGCGCGCTGGCCGGTTGGTCGGCCGGTGCGGAGGTCGCGGCTGCGACGATCCGCTCGAAGGCTGCGGTCAGTGAGGCCAGGGACGGCGCCGGCTCGCGTGCCAGCGCCCATTGCACCGCGCTGACTTCGATCACCTCGCGGGCGCGGTAGACGTCGTGGCAGTCCTCGGCAGTCAGCCTGCGCACGTACGCGCCCCGGTTGAGCACGTACTCCACCAGCCCCTCCTGAACCAGCTGTCGGATCGCCTCGCGGATCGCGCTGCGACCGGTGCCCAGCGTCTGGGCCAAGGTCATCTCGCGCAGGTGGACCCCGGGTCCGATCCGCCCGGACACGATCGCGCCGCGCAGCTCGGCCAGCACCTGGGCGGTGGTGGAGAGTCGCTCGACGACGTTGAGACCCCAGGTGGGAGTTTCGGACGCCATGATCTCGTCGATTGTCGACAACCTATGTCGAGACAAAGTCAAAGTCAAGGGCGCTGCGAGCAACCCGTCCACCCCCGGCGATCGCCTGTGAGCTAGTTACAAACCTCACGAACGTGCGTTATCGTAACGGACAGTGCAGCAAATGCAACCCACGCTCTCCGCGACGCTCCGCACCGCCGATCGGGCCCTGCAGATCCTCCAGCAGTTCCGGCGTCCGGGCCAGTCCTGGACGGTGTCGGCGATCGCCGAGCAGCTCGGCCTGCACCGCAGCACCGCCTCGCGGCTCATCTCGACCCTGCTGGCCCGCGGTTTCCTGGAGCGAGCGGGGGGCGAGGGCCTGAGGCTGGGTCCGGAAGCGATCCGGCTCGGGACGATCGCGATCGCCGGCAGCGAGCTGATGGCGGTCGCCGCGCCGGTTATCCAGGCGCTCGCGCAGCACACCGGCGAGGCGGTCACGATCGCGGTCGCATCAGGGGAACAGGTTCTCACCGTGGCCGAGGCGCCGGGCAAGCACTTCATCTCCTCGCGGGATTGGATCGGCGTCGCCACCCCCGCCCACTGCACCGCCGACGGCAAGGTGCTGCTCGCCTACGGCGCCCTTGCCCCGGTCACAGGGCAGCCGCAACCGCTGACCCCGGCCACCATCGTCGATGCCACCGCGCTCGAACAGGAGCTGGCCGTCGTGCGCCGGCGGGGCTGGGCGACAGCTCACGGCGAGCTCGAGTTGGGCCTGCACGGCGTCGCCGCCCCCGTCCACAGCGGTGAGCGGTGTGTCGCCGCCCTGTGCATCTCCGGACCCGAGTATCGCTTCAGCGGGGCATCTGAGGACCGATTGGCCCCGCGCTGCCTCGAGGCCGCCGGCCAGCTGCGCCGCCGGCTCGGAGAGAGCCCAGGACACGTGGAGCCGGCCGCGTGACCGGCGACGATCCAGGCGCTCAGGCGGGCAACGTCGTCGTCATCATGGTTGACCAGCTCGCCGCTGCCTGGTTGCCCAGCTATGGCCATGACCGAGTCCAGGCCCCCAACCTGAGCGCGCTGGCGGCTCGAGGGGTGACCTTCGAAGCGGCGTACTGCGCCTCGCCGCTGTGCGCGCCTTCGCGATCAGCCATGCTGGCCGGCCGCCGCACCTCGCGCGTGGGGGTATTCGACAACGCCGCCGAGCTGGCGGCCTCGGTTCCCACCCTCGCCCACCATCTCCGCGCCGCCGGTTACGACACGTGTCTGGCCGGCAAGATGCACTTCGTCGGACCCGACCAGCTACACGGCTTCGAGCGTCGCTTGACCACCGACGTCTACCCGGCCGGGCTCGACTGGACGCCCGACTGGGCTCGCCCGGTCGGGGATCGCCTGCCCTGGTATCACTCGATGGAGAGCGTTCTGACCCCCGCGCGCTGCGTCGCGAGCATGCAGACCGACTTCGATGACGAGGTCGCCTTCCACGCCGTGCGTCACCTCCACGATCTCGCCCGCAGGGACCACGGCAGCCCGTTCCTGCTCGTGGTGTCGTTCACCAACCCTCACGATCCCTGGGAGATCGCGCCTCGGTACTGGGATCGCTATAACCCGGAGCAGATCGGGCTTCCCTCGGTACCCAAGATCGCCCTGGCGCAGGCCGACCCGCACAGCCGGCGCCTGCGCGAGATGTGCGGGGCCGACGAGGTGGAGCTCGACGCCGACCAGCTTCGACGGGTGCGTCACGCCTACTACGCGGCGGTCAGCTACGTCGACGAGCGCATCGGCGAGGTGTTGGCGGCCCTCCAGGCCACCGGGCTTGACGGGAAGACCACGATCGTCTTCACAGCTGACCACGGAGAATTTCTCGGCGAGCGCGGCCTCTGGTACAAGATGTCCTTTCTCGACCCCTCGGCCCGGGTCCCGCTGATCGTCGCCCCAGCCGGTGCTGGCGCCGGAGTCTGCGGAGCTCGGGTGAGACAACCGGTATCGCTGCTTGACCTGGCGCCGACGCTGATCGAGCTCGCCTCCGGCCCTGAGGCGGTGGCGGCGGCCGATATGGACGGAACCAGCCTCGCGCGCCTACTGGCCGCTCCCGCCGACGGCCAGGAGCGAGACCCAGTGATCTGCGAGTACTACGCCGAGGGCGTGACCGCGCCCGCGGCCATGATCCGCGCTGGGCAGTACAAGCTGATCGTCTGCCGCGGCGATCCCGATCTCCTCTACGACCTCGCCGCGGACCCGCACGAGCTCACCAACCTCGCCGCTTCCCCCGAGCACGCCGACCTCCTGAGGTCCCTCCACCAGGGGCTGGCTGAGCGCTTGGATCTCGATCACATCGGGCGTCAGGTGCTGGTCAGCCAGCGCGAGCGACATCTGATCGCGGGCGCCCTGGCTCGCGGCGAGATCACGCCATGGGACTACCAGCCCCATGTCGATGTCGCCATGCAGTACGTGCGCAATCGAGCCGATATGTACGACCTCCAGCGCCGGGCCCGCCTGGAGGTGCAAACGACGACCGAGGACTGATGCCGGACGGCGTCAGGCTGCGGCCACGGCCGGCTGGGCCGTGGCAACCCGGCGCCCGGGCCGGACCAAAAGCCACCCGGCGGCCAGGACGCCGGGGACCAGCGTGCTCAGGAAGGCCATCTGCGGACCAGCCGCCTGGTCGACGAAGCCGGCCAGCAGGGGCGCCAATACCAGTCCCATGGCCCAGGTCCCGTTGAGCAGACCGATGACCACGCCGTCGCCCAGGCCGGCGCAGGCGGCCGCGTCGGTGGCCAACGGGTAGGCGACTGTGCTGGCCACCGCCCGCGGTCCGGTCGAGACCACGAGCACGACCACGAGCACC
>JBAVWI010000359.1:0-3636 GCA_049697735.1 Solirubrobacteraceae bacterium | reverse complement strand
GCACCGATCTGCTCCTCGCCGGCGTAAGTGAGGAGCTGCTCGAGGGTCCCGAGGGCATCGCGGAAGCTGCCCGTCGCGTGGCGGGCGATCAGAGCCACCGCCCCGGGCTGGATCGCGATCTGCTCCTTGGCCGCCACCCGCCCGACGACGCTCGCCACCTGCTCGACGGTGGGCCGCCCGAAGTCAAAGCGATGACAGCGGTCGACCACCGTCGGGAGCACCTTCTGCGCCTCGGTCGTGGCGAGCACGAAAATGGTCTTGGGTGGCGGCTCCTCGAGCGTCTTGAGAAATGCGTTCCAGGCCTGGGAGGACAGCATGTGCGCCTCATCGAGGATGTAGACCTTGTGGCGCCCGGAGACCGGCGCGTAGGCCACCTTCTCGCGTAGGTCGCGAATGTCGTCGACCGAGTTGTTGGAAGCTGCATCCATCTCGATCACGTCGAGCGAGGTCGCGTTGGCGATCGAGACACACGAGTCACAGACGCCGCACGGCTCGATGGTCGGGCCCCGCTCGCAGTTCAGGCAGGCGGCGAGGATCTTGGCCGTGCTCGTCTTGCCGGTCCCCCGGGAGCCGACGAACAGATAGGCATGGTGGACCCGACCGCGGCTGATGGCATTAGAGAGCGTGCGCACGATCTGCTCCTGGCCGACGACGTCGGCGAACGTGCGGGGGCGGTGGCGGCGATAGAGAGACGGGCCGGACGACACGGACCATCGAGTCTAGATGGCCGCGCGGCTGCGCTCAGACCTCGGGTCCGGCGGAAAAGTGGACCGTGCACCCCCCTTCGTGGCCGTACCCGAGGCAGGCTCGCCTTTGGATGCTCCGGTCAAGCCCTCCCACTGCGCCTGCCGGTTACCGCTTAAGGCTGCTTCCTTCCGGACCTGACCTGGTTCACGGGCCGACATCGCTGTGGGACCTGACCATCACCGCCTCCAAAGGGTGGCGCTGACCCCGGGCCTAAAGCCCCTCAAAGGGGAATTCAGCCCCGCTAGAGCGGATTGTGGGTTACAGGGCACCGCTAGCACCCCGCCTAGCACGGTCCACCCGAGATCCTAGTGCTTCTGGGGCGCCCGGTATCGTCAGCCCGAATGTCGGTGGGAGTCATCGGGCTGGGTTATGTGGGGCTGCCGCTGGCGGTGGCCTTCGCAGAGGCCGGCCAGCGCGTCATCGGAGTCGATGTCGACGACGCCAAGGTCGCGGCCATCGCCGCCGGCGACTCCTACATCGAGGACGTCGCCTCCGCACGCCTGCACGCGGCCCGCCGGAACCTGCAGGCAACCACCGACCTCGCGCGGGTAACCGAGGTGGACGCGATCCTGATCTGCGTTCCGACCCCGCTGACGCCCAACCGCGAGCCCGACTTGGAGCCGCTGCTGTCCGCCGGCCGAGCCCTGGCCGGCGTGATCCGGGCCGGACAGCTCGTCGTGCTCGAATCGACCACCTATCCGGGAACCACCAGGGAGCAGCTCGTGCCGCTGCTCGAGGGCGCTGGCCTTCGGGTCGGCGAGGACATCAACGTGGCCTTCTCGCCGGAACGTGTCGATCCGGGCCGGACCGACTTCACCCTGCGCAACACGCCCAAGCTGGTCGGTGGGATGACCACGGCATGCACCGAGCGCGCGGTCAAGCTGTACAGCGCGATCTGTGAGCATGTGATCGCGGTTTCAACTCCTGAGGTAGCCGAGATGTCCAAGCTGCTCGAGAACATCTTCCGGTCAGTCAACATCGCGCTCGTCAACGAGCTGGCGATGCTCGCTGACCGGATGGAGGTCGACATCTGGGAGGTCATCGAGTCGGCGGCGACCAAGCCCTATGGCTTCATGCGCTTTGACCCCGGACCGGGGATGGGCGGGCACTGCCTGCCCGTGGATCCCTTCTATCTCGCCTGGCGCGCGCGCGAGTTCCACATGTCCACCGAGTTCATCGAGCTGGCCGGAAAGATCAACCAGCAGATGCCGCTCTACTGCGTGGAACGGATCAGCCGGGCCCTCAACGACGCGGAGAAGCCGGTCAAGAACTCACGGATCGCGCTGCTGGGCGTCAGCTACAAGGGCGGCGTCGGCGACACGCGTGAATCTCCGGCGCTCCGGATCCTCGAGGTCCTGTCCGAGCGGGGGGCGATTCTCTGCTACCACGACGATTTCGTGCCAGCCCTCCCCGAGTTCGGACTCGACAACTCGCCCCTGGACGAGATTCTCGACGCCGACGCGATCGTGCTCGTGACCGCCCACCCGGGCCTCGACTACGGGGCAATCCTCAAGTCGGCCCAGCTGTTCATCGATTTGCGGGGACGCACCCGGCGCCTGCACGCCGACGATCTCGTCCGGCTCTGAGCCGACCTACTCTCCGCCCCGCGCCGGGTCGTTTGCCACGGATGTGGGTAGGTGGATGTAGAAGCCGAAGCGAGGAGAGGATCGTCTTATGGAAAACGCGACGTCGACCGGCGATCAGCGGGCGGGTGGCGCGGGTGCCCGCAAAGGCTCCCAGGCCGAGCGCCACGCCAAGCAGGCTAAGGAGAAGATGGCCGAGCGCCGCGAGGATCAATCCGGGGTCTCGGGATGGGTCTCTGGCCGAGCTTCCGAATGGTCCCTCGACGGGCCGGACTGGGATTTCATGGCCCGCCAGAAGTACCTCTGGAACCCGCTCATGGATTACTGGTTTCGCATGGAGATCGAGGGCTGGGAGAACATTCCCGACCCCCCAGCTCTGCTCGTCGGCATCCACTCCGGCGCCCCATTCGTCTGGGATGCCTGGACGATCGGCGTCCAGTGGTGGCGGCATTTCGGCAGCGACCGGCCGGTGCACGGCACCGCGCACGACGCACTCATGGCCCTGCCCGGCGTGGGCAGCTACTTCCGGCGCATGGGCGTCCTGCCGGCTGCGCCGGACAGCATCACCGCGGCGCTCGCCGCCGGACACGATGTGGCCTTGTGGCCCGGCGGAGAACGCGACTCGCTGCGACCGTGGACCAAGCGAGATGAGGCGGTCCTCGCCGGCCGCATGGGCTTCATCAAGCTTGCCATCCGCAGCGGCGTGCCGATCGTGCCCATCTCCACCGTCGGCGGCCCCGACTCAATGCCCGTGTTGGCCTCCGGGCGGCGACTGGCCAAGGCGCTGGCACTGGACAAGGTTGCGCGCTTGAAGATGTTTCCCATAGCCATCCAGTTGCCATGGGGCATCTCCCCCGCCCTGCTGCCCGAGGTTCCCCTACCGACCAAGATCCGCACCGCATTTCAGGAGCCGATCGAGGTCGACTCATCACCCGACCGCGCGGACGACAAGGATTACGTCGAGGCCAAATACGAGGAGGTCCAGAACCGCATCCAGCAGGGCATGAACGTGCTGGCGCGGCGACGGCGCCTGCCGCTGTTCGGCTGACTTCAAGCCCACCCAGATGATTTAGAAGACGGCCCGCGCGGGAGGGGACTCGGACTCCCCTCCCGCCCAGGCCGTGGTGCGTAGAATCAGGCGCCCGCAAACCGGGCGCGTAGCTCAGTGGGAGAGCGCTCGCTTCACACGCGAGAGGTCGCTGGTTCGAAACCAGCCGTGCCCATTATCACAAGCCTCATTTTCGCGGGACCGTTTCTCGGTGGCCGAGCTGAGCGTGCGGGCCGCCGAGAGCGATCTGCTGTTGGT
>JBAVWI010000358.1:0-19404 GCA_049697735.1 Solirubrobacteraceae bacterium | reverse complement strand
CGTAGCCGAGGCCGAGCTTGTCCATCACGTCAGGACGGAAGTTCTCCACGAGCACGTCGGCCCGGCAGGCAAGCTCGCGAGCCCGGGCGAGGTCCGCGGGCGCCGACAGATCCAGGGTCAGGCTGTGTTTGTTGCGATTGACGGCCTGGAAGTAGGTGGCGTCGCCGTGCTCGTCGTGGGGCGGCCCCCACGCCCGGGTCTCGTCACCGAGTCCGGGGCGCTCGACCTTGGTCACGTTGGCGCCCAGGTCGCCCAGCATCATGGTCGCGAAGGGCCCTGCCAGTACGCGCGAGAAGTCGAGGATCTCAAGCCCGCCCAGCGCGCTCCTGTCGTCGTCGCCGGTCACGCTCGGCATGATTACCCAGATCCTTCCCGACGCGCCGATTGCCTTCCGCTGCAGCGGGTAGGCATTCTGTACCCGCGCAGACCAACTTCCTTAGCTCAGCGCGGTCAAGGAGAGTGGCCATGCCAGATCGCGAAGGCAATACCGAAGCCGAGACCACCGACACGTCGCTTCATGCCTACAAGGATTCACGCGAGGATGACGTCAAGGGGGACTCAGACAAGCTGCAGCACTCCGACGACCCCAAGGATCTCCGCGCTTCCGAGCTCGAGGATCCAGACGAGTCGGGGCCGCCACCCAAGGAGTAGCGCTCGGATCGTACGCGCACCAAGGGTGGGCTGCCCTGGGAGGGCGTGGAGCCTGCGAATATTCTCGCGCCCATGACCGCCAGCTTCACTCATACCTGCATTCGCGTCCTTGACGTAGACAGATCGATCGAGTTCTACCAACGGCTCGGGTTCGAGCCCCGGGGTCGGCTCAACTTCGAGTCCGCCTACAACGTCTACCTGGGGCTGCCCGGCGGCGGCGACGTGCTCGAGCTGACCCTCAACGTCGGGCGCGAGGAGCCCTATGACCTGGGTGAGGGCTATAACCACATGGCCCTGGTCGTCTCCGACCTCGACTCACTGCTGGCGTCGCTGGCTCAGGATGGCGTGACGCCCGAGAAACCGCCCTACGGGGTGGGCGGGACCGATTCCCGCGAGGAGTTCCGGATCTGCTTCGTCGCCGACCCCGACGGTTACCGGATCGAGCTCATCGACGGCGCCTTTGCAACCCCCCAGGACCCGCCGCACCCGTCCACGCGCGCCGCGTAGGCGGTTCGCGCCGTCGTACCGCCCAAGCCGCGGTTTCGAAGGCGTACACTTAATCGAAGATGCCCAATCCGTGGCTGGCCATCGACGTGGCCACCGCCCCCGCGCGACGCGCGCGGGAGTTGAGGGAGGCCTGGGAGAGCTTCGTCAGCGGCCCGGGGGATTTCTCCGGGCAGTCCGTGCGCGAGCCGATCGAGGCTTCGTGGCGGCGCTCGGCAGCGGCCGGGGTCGACCCTTGCGGCCAGCGCGTCGCCCCCGTGGTCACCGACTCCGACGAGACGACGGCGCGCTGGGAGATGCACCCGCTGTCGCTGATGGCGCCCCTGATCCGGGCCTGCCTGGCCGCCAGCGCCGACGAGTCGCGCCACCTGATCGTGGTCAGCGACGCCAACGGCGTGCTCCTGTGGGTGGAGGGCAACGCCAACATTCGGATGCAGGCCGCTGACTCGATGAACTTCGCCGAGGGCACCCTGTGGAGCGAGGGTGGGGCCGGGACCAACGCGATTGGAACCGCTCTGGCGGCCGAGCACGCCGTCCAGGTGTTCGCCTCCGAGCACTTCAACGAGGTAGTCCAGGCCTGGACCTGCGCCGCGGCCCCGGTGACCGATCCCGACACCGAGCAGGTGATCGGCGTCATCGACCTCACCGGCGAAATGTCGACAGTGCACCCCCACAGCATGGCCGTGGCCACCGCCACCGCCCAGGCCGTGGAGGCCCAGCTGCGCTGCGCCATGCTCGATCGCGACGGGCGCCTACTGGCCCGCTTCGGAGACCAGCTGAGCTCGGGCTCGGGGCCCCATGCCCTGGTGGCCCCCAGCGGCCGGGTGATCGCCAGCCAACCGCTGGGCTGGCTGCCCACCGGACGGCTCAAGCTCCCGCCCGGAGGCGGGCGCGTGCCGATCGGGGGCGGGCGTTCGCTGACTGCCGAGGTGCTGGGTCGCGAGGACGCTTACGTGGTCCGCGGCGAGGAGGCACCGGTCAGCCGCCGGGGGGCGCGCGGGGGGGCGCTGACCCTCAGCCTGCTCGGCCGCGAGCGAGCCGGGGCTGATCTGGGCGGCCGGCAGCTGGGGCTGCGCCTGCGCCATTCCGAGATCCTCACCCTGCTGTGCGCCAATCCCGACGGTCTGACCAGCGAGGAGCTGAGCCTCGGTGTCTACGGTGAGCCCTACCGGGCGGGCGGAATCCGGGTCGAGATCTCGCGTCTGCGCAAGCTGCTGGGCGACTGCATCGAGACCGATCACTACCGGTTGCGCCCCGGGGTGGCCTCCGACGTGGGTCTGGTCTGCGGGCTGCTGCACCGGGGCGAAGTGTGCGAGGCGGCCGAGCGCTACCCGGGCCCCCTGCTGCCCAGTTCCAACGCCCCCGGCGTGGTGGCCGAACGCGAGGCCCTGGAGGACTGGCTGCGCCAGTCGGTGATGAGCGCGGGCGACCGCGAAGCTCTGTGGGCATGGCTGCAGACTCCCACCGGAGACCGCGACCTTCCCGCCTGGCGGCGGCTGCTCGCCGACCTTCCCTTCCAGGACCCGCGTCGCAGTCTGGCCGCGTCTCGAGTCGGCGTCCTGCGCCGCTCGGCTTGACCTCCTCTCCAGGCCGTCTGTAACGCCCGTGTAACGCCGAAACGACGGGGTGTCCACTACTGTCGCTGGGGTGCCGGTCTGAGTGATCTCACCTCAGGCCGGACCGAGGAACCGAGAGGAGAGGTCTCGATGAAGAGCGAGTCCGCTCGCACGCTCGCGCGTGCTCCCACGGCCGCATCCAGCCGGAGTCTGACCACCGCCCGGTCGGTTCTGCGCGTGCTTTCGATGCTTGTCGAACGGCCCACCGGCGTCCGCGCCGACGAGGTCGCCGAGGTGCTCGGCAAGAGCGTCTCGACGGCTTACTACCTGCTCACCAGCCTGTGTGACGAGGGCTTCGCTGTCCATCAGAGCCAGGGCGTCTACCGCCCGGCTCCGGGGCTTGAGAAGTTGGGCTCCGGCGACGAGCGGACTGTAGCCGCGCCGACAGTCGACCCGGGACTGGCCGGAACCGTCCAGGAGCTCTTCCTGCTCACCCGCCGGCGTTCGTACCTCGGCGTGGTGCACTCGGGCAAGATCGAGATCGTCGCCTTCCACGGCCGCCAGGGGGTGCCGCGGATGCCCGGTCTCGGAACCGAGATCCGAGACAGCGCGCACGCGCTGGCCATGGGCAAGGTGGTGCTCTCGTTGCTCCAGCCCAAAGGCGTCATGCGCTACGTCCAGCGGGGGCTCAAGCGCTTCACCGAGCAAACTGTCACCGACATGACCGAGCTGCTGGCCGAGCTCGAGGCGGTCCGCCGCAACGGCTACGCGGTCGACCGCGAGGAGTTCGACGAGAACTTCTGCTGCATCGCAGCGCCGATCTTCGACTCCGACGGGCGCTTCGTCGCGGCCCTGGGTCTTTCCGCCTCGGCCCACATCTTTGATCGAGAGCGCGATGCCCTGGCCCGGAAGGTGCTGCATGTCGCCCAAGGCGCGCGTCAGGCGGCTCCCAGCCGCCCGCTGCCCAGGCGTCCCCTCGCCCGGCGCCCGCTTCTCAGCCCGGTGGCGTGAATTGCAAGCAGATGCGAAAAGCACGAGCTTCTTGCCGCCGAGCAGCGGCAAACCTAGCCTCGTTTTCAGGAGGCCATGCCTGCGCCTGATCGCGGCATGGCAAGAGAGGTAACAACCAAGGAGTGAACGGGTGAGTAGAGCGAGCATCACCAAGGCTCATAACAAGATCCAGGAACTCTCCTGGGAGCCGACCTATACCACGCCGGTCGAGAAGTACGCGACCGATTACACGTTCGAGAAAGCGCCCAAGAAGGATCCGCTCAAGCAGGTCCTGCGCTCCTACTTCCCGATGGAGGAGGAGAAGGACAACCGCGTCTTCGGGGCGATGGACGGCGCCATCCGCGGCAACATGTTCCGCCAGGTCCAGGAGCGCTGGATGGAGTGGCAGAAGCTGTTTCTGTCGATCATCCCCTTCCCGGAGATCTCGGCCGCCCGGGCGATGCCGCTGACCATCGGCACGGTGCCCAACCCCGAGGTCCACAACGGCCTGGCCATCCAGATGATCGACGAGGTTCGGCACTCGACGATCCAGATGAACCTCAAGCGCCTGTACATGAATCACTACATCGATCCTGCCGGGTTTGACATCACCGAGAAGGCGTTCCAGAACTGCTACGCCGGGACGATCGGGCGCCAGTTCGGCGAGGGATTCATCACCGGGGACGCCATCACCGCGGCCAACATCTACCTGACCATCGTCGCCGAGACGGCGTTCACCAACGTCCTCTTCGTGGCCATGCCCGGCGAGGCGGCCGCCAACGGGGATTACCTGCTGCCAACCGTGTTCCACTCGGTCCAGTCCGACGAGTCACGGCATATCTCCAACGGCTACTCCATCATCCTCATGGCGCTCGCCGACGAGCGCAACCGGGAGCTGCTCGAGCGCGACCTGCGCTACGCGTGGTGGAACAACCACGCCGTCGTCGACGCGGCCATCGGGACGTTCATCGAGTACGGCACCAAGGACCGGCGCAAGGATCGCGAGAGTTACGCCGAGGCGTGGCGGCGCTGGATCTATGACGACTACTACCGCAGCTACCTGATGCCATTGGAGAAGTACGGCCTCACGATTCCGCACGACCTGATCGAGGAGTCGTGGAATCGGATCTGGAACAAGGGTTACATCCACGAAGTGGCCCAGTTCTTCGCCACCGGCTGGCCGGTCAACTTCTGGCGGATCGACGCCATGGACGACACCGACTTCGAATGGTTCGAGTTCAAGTACCCGGGCTGGTACGACAAGTACGGCAAGTGGTGGGAGCGCTACAGCGACCTGTCCAAGAAGAACGGCCACGCGCCGATCACCTTCGATGCGGACACCGACTACGTCTACCCGCACCGCTGCTGGAGCTGCATGGTTCCGTGCCTGATTCGTGAGGACATGGTCGTCGACGAAGTCGACGGTCAGGTCCGGACGTATTGCTCGGAGACCTGCCACTGGACCGACGCGGTGGCCTTCCGGCCCGAGTACAACGGCCGTCCGACTCCGGCAATGGGCAAGCTGACCGGCAAGCGCGAGTGGGAAACGATGTACCACGGTCAGGATCTCGCCGAGATCATCAAGGACCTCGGCTACGTCCGTGACGACGGCGAGACGCTCGTCCCGCAGCCGCATCTGGATCTTGATCCCAAGAAGATGTGGAAGCTCGAGAACGTCAAGGGCTACACGCTCCAGAGCCCCAACATCCTCCTCAACGAGATGTCGCCTGAAGAGCGCGAGGCACACGTCAAGGAATACAAGTCCGGCGGCCCCGCCGGCCGCAAGCCCAACCGGGCGGCTGCCTAGCCACAGATCAGCTGCGAGAGGCGACCCGGCCCGAGCCGGTCGCCTCTCTCGGCGTCTCTCTGCACAGTCATGGGCAACACCTACAACGTGAGATTGGAACCGGTCGGCATCGACTTCGAAGTCGACGAGGACGAGACCGTTCTTCACGGCGCTTTCCGCCAGGGACTGATGCTGATGCACGGGTGCAAGGAGGGCCAGTGCGCGGCCTGCAAGTCCTTCCTGCTCGACGGCGAGGTCGATCTCGACAAGTACTCGACGTTCGCGCTCAACGACATGGAGAAGGAGGAAGGGTGGACGCTGCTGTGCCGCGCTCACGCCGAGTCCGACCTCGAGGTCGAGCTGATCAACTACGACGAGGAGGTGCTCCGCGACGGGATCGCGCTGCAGACCAAGCAGATGCGCGTCGCCACGCTCGAGGCGCTGACTCACGACATGAAGAGATTGGTGCTCAGCGGAGCCGAGCTTGACTACAAGCCCGGCCAGTACGTCGACATCAAGATCCCCGGTTCAGACGAGGTGCGCTCGTTCTCGATGGCGGACCTGCCCGGCGAGCAACTCGAGCTGATGATCAAGCTCTATCCCGACGGCAAGTTCTCGAGCCTGCTCGCCGACGGTGGAATTCAGGAGGGCCATGAGCTCGAGGTCACCGGTCCCTACGGGGTATTCACGCTGCGCCAGAACAGCGACCGGCCGCTGCTGTTCATCGGGGGTGGCGCTGGGATGGCGCCGATCCTCGCCTTGTTGCGCTCGTTGGCCGAGCAGGGCAGCGAGCGCCGAGCTGTCTACTACTACGGGGCGCGGGCGCCCAGGGACCTGTTTCACCTGGACGAGTTGGCCGAGCTCGAGCAGCGGCTGCCGAACTTCCGTTTCGTGCCGGCACTATCAGATTGCGACGAAAGTGTGGAATGGAACGGTGAGCGGGGACTGATCACGGACGTTGTGCAGCGCAGCGAGCAGGAGTTGGGGGAGGTGGACGCATACCTGTGCGGTCCGCCGCCGATGGTCGACGCCGCCATCGCGTTGCTGGATGCCCAGGGCGTCCCCGAGTCACGGGTCTATCACGACAAGTTCACTACCACCGCGCCCTGACCGCGGAGAGGAGAGAGAGACAACGATGGCAACAGACACCGAGGCCCCCCCGGCCGTCAAGGAGCGCAGTGTTCCAAAGCCGGAGTTCACGGATGCCGAAGCCGGCGCCCGCGAATTTCCCTCGTCCACGAGCCGGACCTACAACTACTTCAAACCGAACAAGCGCCGGGCCACGGTCTACGAGGACGTGACGGTCGACGTTCAGCCTGACCCCGAGCGCCACCTGCTTCAGGGCTGGATCTACGGCTTCGCCGACGGCCCAGGCGGTTATCCGCAGGAGTGGACGAAGCTCAAGTCCTCCAACTGGCACGAATTCCGAGATCCCAACGAGGAGTGGGAGCAGACGATCTACCGCAACAACGCCAACGTCGTGCGGCAGATCAGTCAGAACATCGCCAACGCCAAAGCGGCCCGCGCCTTTGACGGCTGGAACCGCGGCTGGATCAAGACCGTCGAGCGTCACGTCGGCGCCTGGGCGCACGTCGAGCACGGGCTCGGCATGCACGTCTACCTGCCCGCGCAACGCGACGCCCCGACGAACATGATCAACAACGCGTTGTCGGTGGCCTCGGCGCACAAGCTGCGCTTCGGCCAGGACATGATCCTCTACAACCTCGAGCTCACCGAGTCGGTCGAGGGCTTCGACGGCGACGCGCACAAGGCGGCGTGGGCCGAGGACCCGATCTGGCAGGGTGTCCGCGAGAACGTCGAGCGGATCACCGGGATCCGTGACTGGGCGGAAGCGTTCTTCGCCGCCGCGGTTGTGTTCGAGCCGCTGGTCGGCGAACTGTTCCGCAGCGAGTTCATCATGCAGGCGGCCGCTCCTCAGGGCGACTTCGTGACCCCGACCCTGATGGGGGCGGGGGAGTCCGACACCGCCCGCGACGCCCGTGTCGCCCGCGGTCTGTTCGCGATGCTGGCCAACGACGAGCAGCACGGCGAGGCCAACCGGGCCACGATGGAGTCGTGGCTGACGGAGTGGACTCCCGTCAGCATCGCCGCGGGCCGGGCGATGCAGCCGATCTGGTCCCAGCCCGGCGAGAAGGTTATCCGCTTCGAGGAGTCCCTCGAACATGCTCGTGGGCGTTTCCAGGAAGTTCTCGCCGACCTCAACCTCAACGCAAAGGATCTCGACTGATGACTGACGATGACCGATTCAAGGAGAACCGCACGTCTTCGAACCGCGCCGGCGTGACCCTGATGAACAACCAGGTCGGCTACGTGGTCGCGGAGGTGATGCGCGGCAAGCCCGGCGTCGACGTCGAAGTGCTGCCCTCGATGATCCGCGTTGACGGTGACAACAAGTTCGAGATCAGCTACGACGAGTGCGCCGAGGCCTTGGGCTGGGAGGACTTCGGCAACGACGATTTCGAGGAGATCATGTCCACCCATTACGGGCGCATGGTCGTGCTCGACGATCGCATCATCATGTTCGCCAACCCCGAGGACGCGGCGGAGTACATCAGCTTCGACCTGCAAGCCCTCAGCTAGGCAGAGGGAGAAAGACATGTACGAGAAGAACGGCGAGAAGTACTTCATCGTCGACGGCCATCTGCACTTCTGGGACGCCAGCCCCGACAACTGGGTCAAGGGGGCCGAGAACTACGCCAAGGGCTGGATCGAGTGCTTCCACGCCTACATGGGCTTGGGGCCGCCCGAGACCCACTGGCCGATCGAGAAGTTCATGAAGTACTCCGAGGAGGACTTCGTCACCGATGTGTTCGAGGACGGCGGAGTCGACGTGGGCATCTTCCAGTCCACCTACCTCACCGAGTGGTACACAACCGGCTTCAACACCGCGGCCAAGAATGCCGAGCTGGCCGCCAAGCACCCGGGCAAGCTGATCGTCAACGGGCGCTTTGATCCTCGCGAGGGCGAGGCCGGCCTGCGGCAACTCGAGGAGGACGCCAAGCGCTACAGCCTCCAGGGCGTCAAGCTCTACACCGCCGAGTGGTATCAGGGCTCGCGCGGCTGGCGACTCGACGACGAGCAGACCAAGCCGTTTCTCGCCAAGTGCGAGGAACTGGGGATCAGGAACATCCACGTCCACAAGGGTCCGACCATCTGGCCCCTGGACAAGGACGCCTTCGATCCCCGTGACGTCGACAAGGCAGCCACCGATCACCCCGAGCTCAACTTCATCATCGAGCACGTGGGGTTGCCGCGGATCGAGGACTTCTGCTTCATGGCCACGCAGGAGCCCAACGTCTACGCCGGCCTGTCGGTGGTCCTCGGCGGCCTCATGTACGCCCGCCCCCGGTTCTTCGCCAAGGTCATGGGCGAGCTGCTGTTCTGGGTCGGCGAGGACAAGATGCTGTTCGGATCCGACTACGGCATCTGGGAGCCCAAGTGGCAGATCGAGGCATTCCTGGACTGGGACTACCCACAGCCTGACCACGAGGAATTCTCGGACTTCCCGCGGGTCAACGACGCCACCAAGCGCAAGATTCTCGGCCTCAACGCCGCCCGGCTCTACGGGATCGAGGTCCCCCAGGAGCTGCGCCTGCCCGATGGGGAAGGGACACCCGCCGAGAAGGAGGACGCGCAGCTGGTCGAGTCAGCATGACGTCTCGCGCCGGCGTCATGGACGCGCTCGCCGCCGTCCACGACCCCGAGCTCGATGAGCCGATCACCTCCCTGCGGTTCGTGAGCTCGTGTGTCATCAGTCCCGACGGCGACGTCCGGGTCGCACTGCGGCTACCCACGCCGCAGTGCGCCCCCAACTTCGCCTTCCTGATGGCCGCCGACGCGCGGCGGGCGGTTGCCGGCCTGCCCGGGGTGCGTTCAGTCGTGGTCACGCTCGAGGATCACTACACCGGGGAGGAGATCAACGCGGCGCTGGAGCGCGGCGAGGGGTTCAGCGGCGCCTTCCCCGGCGAGACCGCCGATGACGACCTCGAGTCGCTGCGCGAGCTGTTCGTCCGCAAGGCGCTGATCGCGCGTCAATCCAGCGTCTGTGAGGCAATGCTGGCCGCCGGCGACAGCGCCGAGACAATCCTCGCCCGGAGGGTGACCGATCTCCCTGGCACCTCGGAAGCCCGGCGCGCGGTCGAGCTCAGGGGCGCGCTGGGGATCGAGTCCGGCCCGGACGCGCCGGCCTTCGTCCTGGCCGATGGCCGGGCACTGACCGCGGGCGAGCTCCCGCGGTGGCTGCGGATGGCGCGCCTGGTCCGCACCAGTCTTGAGGCCAATGGCGGCATCTGCCGCTCTTTGCTGGCCGTCCGTCACAACCTGGCTCCCGAAGCGCAGGAGGTAACTCAATGAAGGCCGCGAGGCTGCACGCGTATCACGACGCGCTGAAGCTCGAGAACATCGAGGAGCCCACGATCGATGGCCCCTTCGACGTGATCGTGCGCATCGGCGCCGCCGGTCTGTGCCGGACCGACCTCCACATCCAGGAGGGCCAGTGGGCAGAGAAGTCCGAGGTCGCACTCCCCTACACGCCCGGCCACGAGAACGCCGGCTGGGTGCACGAGGTTGGCTCGGCGGTCACCAACGTCGAGGTGGGGGACACGGTGATCGTGCATCCCTTCATCTCCTGCGGGCTGTGCCCTCCGTGCCGCCGGGGGGATGACATGCACTGCCTCAACGGCTCTTTTCCCGGGATCAACCGCGACGGCGGCTTCGCCGATCTGCTCAAGACCTCGGCGCGCTCGGTTGTCAAGCTCGGCCAGGGCTTGGAACCCAAGGACATCGCCGCGCTGGCCGACGCCGGCCTGACCGCCATCCACGCGGTCAAGAAGGCGATTCCCGTGCTCACCCCGGGGACGCGGGCCGTCGTGATCGGCGCCGGCGGGCTGGGCCACATCGGCATCCAGTGCCTCAAGGCGATGACTTCGGCCGAGATCATCGTCATCGATCCCTCGCAACAGGCCCTGGCTCTGGCCGGCGAGGTGGGTGCCGACCACACGGTCCAGGTGGACGGCAAGCACGTGGACACGGTGCGCGCGATGTGTGACGACCTCGGCGCCGAGGCGATCATCGACTTCGTGGGTGAGAAGGGGGCGATCGAGGACGGGATCGCCATGGTCCGCGACGGTGGCTTCTACTACGTGATCGGCTACGGCGAGAACATCGACATCCCGACCATCGACGTGATCTCCCGCGAGATCTCCTTCATCGGGAACCTCGTCGGGACCTACGCCGACCTCGAGGAGCTCATGACCCTCACGGCGCAGGGCCGGGTCACGCTGCACACCACGACCTACGAACTTGACGCAATCAACGACGCGATGGCGGACCTCGACGGCGGCCGACTCCAGGGCCGTGGCATCCTGATCCCCGCCGGCGCCTGAGGGAGACAAATGGGCAAGATCCTCTACTTCAACCACCAGGCCCGGCAGCTGCTTCAGGCCGGGGTCGACGAGCTGGCCAACACGGTCAAGGTGACGCTCGGGCCCAAGGGCCGTAACGTCGTGCTCGAGCGCCTCACCGGCGCCCCGACGATCACCAACGATGGTGTCTCGATCGCCCGGGAGATCGAGCTCTCAAACCAGTTCAAGAACATGGGCGCCCAGCTCGTCCGCGAGGTCGCCACCAAGACCAGTGACCTGACCGGCGACGGGACCACCACGGCAACCCTGCTCGCCCAGGCGATCATCCGCGAGGGCATGCGCGCGCTCGACGAGGGGGCCAACCCGATGCTGCTGAGGCGCGGGATCGAGGACGCCACCGAGCTCGTGGTGGCGGCCCTGCGCAGCGTCGCGCGCGAGGTTTCCGGAGACGAGGATCTGACCCATGTGGCGACGATCGCCGCCAAGGAGGACGAGCGGATCGGCGCCGCCGTGGCACGTGCCCTGAGCCGGGTTGGCCCCGAGGGCGTGGTCACGATCGAGGAGTCGGCGCTGCCCGGCATCCAGGTCGAGTTCGTGGAGGGCATGCACGTCGAGAACGGCCACTTCTCGCCCTACCTGATCCAGGACCGCCAGCGGATGGAGACGGTCTTTGAGGACCCCTACATCCTGCTCACCAGCCGACCGATCGTGCACATGCAGGACCTGATGCCGACACTCGACGCGGTCATGAAGTCGCCGCGGCCACTGCTCATCTTCGCCGAGAAGGTCGACGGCGCGGCGCTCGGGCTGCTGGTGCAGAACAACCAGCACGGCACGCTGAAGGCGATGGCCGTCCGCGCCCCTGGCTTTGGCCACCGCCGGATCGCCCACCTGCACGATCTCGCGGCCTTCACCGGCGGGCAGGTGATCGCCGAGGAGGCGGGTCTGACCCTGGCCGGGGTGACCCCCGATGCGCTCGGAAGCGCCCGCCGCGTGGTCATCACCGAGGACTCCACCGTGCTCGTGGAGGGCGCCGGGACGGCCGAGCAGGTGGCCGACCGCCTCGGCCAGATCCGCATTGAGCTCGGACGCGCCACCCAGGACACCGACCTCGAAGTCCTGCGCGAGCGCCTAGCCAAGTTGTCATCCAGTCTGGCGGTGATCCATGTCGGCGCCGCCACCGGACCCGAGCTCAAGGAGAAGTTCCGCCGCACCGAGGGCGCGCTGGCCGCCACCCGGGCCGCGGTCAGCGAGGGCATCGTGGCCGGCGGGGGTAGCGCCCTGCTCGCCGCCGAGTCAGCGCTCGACGACACCGGGCTGGAGGGCGATTACCTGCGCGGGGCCGAAGTCATCCGCAGCGTGCTCGCCGAGCCCCTGTACTGGGTGGCCACGAACGCCGGCTATGACGGCCAGGCGGTGGTCGACCAGGTGCGCGAGATGGCCCCCGGCCATGGCTTGAATGCCTTGACGGGCGAATTCGGAGACCTGTTCGAGGACGGGGTCATCGATCCTGTGCGCGTAACCAGGTTGACAATCCAGCACGCCGCCTCGGTGGCGGCGCTGATGCTGACCACCGAGGCGCTGGTGGCCGAGGAGCTGGTCGCCCAGCCGGGTGCGGTTATCGCCCCCGGCTTCGGTGACCTCGCCGAGGGGCTTGCCCGGCCCTCCTCGCCGGTGTGACGCGGCGCGCTGAGCTCAACCGTCCTCGATGCCCTTGGCCCGGAGCTCCTCTCGCGCGGACTGACTCTTCTCCAGGCCGTCGGCGCCGAGGGCGTGCAGGACGCCGGCTGACTTGGTGAACTGGACCTCGCGGTAGTCGACGATCTCGAGCAGGTTCCCCGACGGATCGCGTACTCGCAGCGAACCCTGCCGGGCGACGTTCTCGCCGGCAGCGAGCAGCTGGGCCCGCAGACCTTCCTTGTCGTCGACGACAAGCCCGACGTGCCGCCCTCGGTCGGGCACCTCGGGACCACCCTCGGTAAGGGCGATGAACTGATCACCGAGATCGATCCAGGCCATGCCGCCCCGACGCCCGCGCAGCTCGACGACGAAGTGGCGCTGGTACCAGGCGAGTGCCTGATCGAGGTCATGAACTTCAAAGGCGATGTGGTTGATGCCGAGAGCGCGGACGGCCATGATCTGCCCACTACCCTAACTCTCAGGCGCACCACCCACCGCCGCCAGTAGCGCATCCAGCGCCTCGCCGGCGAGGGCCTGGAGCTCGGCGTCGGTGCGGTCCTGGATCGGGTGCGCCACGAGCACCCGCCGCAACTCAGGCTGGCCAAGCAGGGCCGTCTGCTCGTCGGCCGCCTCGCGGAAGGCGCTGGAGGCGACCAGTACCGCCGGCGTGCCCAGTAGCTCGAGCTCCATCACGTCCCGCAGACCGCAGGACACGCACGATCCTCAGTCGGCCAGAGCTTCGATCACCGCATCGCAGCGGCCGGCGATCTCGCGCCGCAGGTCGGCCGGCGCGGGCTTGGTGAAAGTCGGCTTGGCCTCGCGAAGCACCGCGATCCCTTGAGCCCGCAGCAGCTGTTCGAGCTCGTTGAGGAAGACGTCGCCCCGGGGCTTGTTGATGTCCAGCAGGGCGATCGTGGCCGGGGCTCCGGTCCTGGTGGCCAGCGGGCGTCCCTCAGGTTCGCGCTCGGCGGTGGGATCAAGAACGATCAGCGCCATGCCTCCACGCTAGCGCTCTGGGGGTCAGAGCCGAGTTCTCCAGCCACCCAGCCCCCGACCACCATCGAGAACAGGCCGGCGTCGCCGCCGGTGTAGGCGATCAGGATCCGCTCGGCGGCCACGAACTTGGCCACCGGCGCGTCGGGATCGCTCACCCATTGCGGGGCCAGTCCCTCGGCCACCCCGCCCGCCCCGCGAACCAGGTCTCCCGCGCGGGTATGCGAAAGCCGATGAAGTTCGGCCTGCAGCCGCTCGCGCGACCAGCCCGCCTCGCGGAACACCCGCCCGTGCTCGGGGCCGAGGATCAGCATCCCGTCCCAGGCCAGCCGCTGGCGCGGCGAGGCGACGTGCTCGAGACCGACGGCAAGGGCCGCCGCCAGCGCGCCCGGCTCGCGGGCGAGTTGATCAACGACCAGCCGCGGGGCCTCGCCGGCGAACACTGTCACACCCGTTTCGTCTCGGGTCAGGCCCAGGCGAGCCTGCGCGAGGCCCGCCCAGGGAGCCGTCGCATCCAGGCGCTCGGCGAAGGCCAGGCCTACCTTGCCCGGCTGGCCGTGGGCGGCTCGATCTTCGCGCCCGGGGCGCCCGCCGCCCAGGTTGCGGATGCACAGCGCCAGCGCCCGGCCGATCGTGCTGTTGGCGCGGTTGCCCTGCCCCAGCGCGTTGATCTCGGCATTCATGCCGGCCCGCTGCGCGTAGGGCCCCGAGACGATCACCACCGGGCCGGCCGGGGCCGTGGTGGCAATCAGCCCGTGGAGCGCGAACTCCTCTCGGCAGGCTGCCGCCAGCGCGGCGAGCACGATCGGGAGCTCGGGCCCGGCGCAGCCGGCCATCACGGCGTTGATGGCCACCTTCTCAACCGTCGCCCCGCCCCCGTACGGGGGAACCTTGGCCACGACCTCCTGAGGGTCGCGCGAGGTGTGCCCGAGCATTGCCACCACGCGCTCGGGCGTCGGGGGAACGACCGGCAAACCGTCGGTCAGTCCACGCTCGTGGAGCGCCTCGAAGGGATCCTCGAGGTCACCGAGCGAGAGCTGGCGGGCGGTGATCCGGCCGTCACGTCGCGCCTGACGGGCAGCCAGCCAGGCTGCCACCTCGGGATCCCGCGTGCGCGAGGCACAGCCCGGCCGCAGCTCCGGCAGGCCATGGGTGGCCAGCGTGGCCCCGGTCTGCGCCACCACGGCCGCGATCCGGTCGCGGGCCAGGCCGATCACCCGGTCGCGCTCGATCCCGTCTTCGAGCAGGAAGACCGCCGGGACGGCATCAGGATCAAGCCGGGCGGAGAGCTCGAGGTCGGCGTCGAGCTCGGGCGTACGCGACAGCGCCAGTCGCCGCGCCTGCTCGGCTGTCTCCTCGGCCGTGGACTGCGAGACGAGCCTGACCCCGGCGGCGTCGAGCGCGGGGAGCACCTGGTCACACACCGGGCAGTCATGCTTGACGATCGCCACCACCTCGAGGGCCATGGATCTACGGTAGCTCTCCGGCTGCGCGCCGCCGCTCCTGACAAGCTCTGAGGTTCGGTGCCCGCCCCCTTGGACTTCGATCCCATCGCCGAGGCCGGCCGCCAGTGGCGAAAGCGCTGGGGCAAGGGCCCGGTCGCCCCGATGGAGGCGGTGACCTCGGTGATGCGCGTCCAGCAGCTTCTGCTCGCGCGTTGCAACGAGGCGCTGCAGCCATTTGAGCTCACCTTCGCGCGCTACGAGGCCCTGATGCTGCTCAGCTTTGCCCGCGCGGGTGCGCTGCCGCTGGGCAAGATCGGTGCGCGCCTGCAGGTTCATCCCGCCAGCGTCACCAACCTGATCGACGGGCTCGAGCGTCGGGGCTACGTGCGTCGCCAACCCCACCCGACCGACAGGCGCACGATGTTGGCCGCGATCACCGACGACGGCCGTCGCGTGGCGGCCGGAGCCACCGAGGTGATGCACGCGATCCGCTTCGGGACCGGAGCGCTCGGCCGGCGCGAGCTCGAACAGATCACCGCCCTGCTGCGTGAGGTGCGCGTGGCAGCCGGGGACTTTGAGGATTCGGCGGCAAGCGGGCCCTTGGCGGCGAGCGAGACCTCGGGAGCGGGCAGCGAAAACCAGGACATTTAGTTTGCCCTCAAACTATCTGAGACGATAAGATCTAGGCGATGACAGTAGTCGACAACATGCCGGTCAGCTATGAGGAGTGGCGGGCCGCCTACCGCCTTACCCCCGAGCGCGAGGCGCCGTTCACCACCCTCTCGGGGGAGGCGATCGCGCCTCTCTATACCGAGCACAACCTGCCCCGCGACGTCGAGACGTCGATCGGGCTGCCCGGCCAGTATCCGTATACCCGCGGGGTGTACCCGTCGATGTACCGCGGACGTCTGTGGACGATGCGCCAGTTCGCGGGCTTCGGCACCGCGGCCGAAACCAACGCGCGTTTTCGCTACCTGACCGAACACGGCCAGACAGGCCTTTCGACTGCGTTCGATATGCCGTCGCTGATGGGCCATGACTCCGATCATCCACGCTCCGAGGGCGAGGTGGGGCGGGAGGGGGTTGCCATCGACACGGTCTCCGACATGGAGACGCTGTTTGACGGCATTCCCCTGGACAGGGTGACGGTGTCGATGACGATCAACGCTCCGGCGGCGATCATGCTCGCCTTCTATGTCGTCGCCGCCGAGCGCCAGGGCGTCTCACGCGAGAAGCTGGGGGGGACGATCCAGACTGACATCCTCAAGGAGTACATCGCCCAGAAGGAGTGGTGCTTCCCGGTCGATCCAGCTATGCGGCTGGTCACCGACATGGTGCAGTGGTGCGCCGGGCAGATGCCGCGGTGGCACCCGATCAGCATCTCGGGCTACCACATCCGCGAGGCCGGGTCGACTGCCGCCCAGGAGCTCGCCTTCACCCTCAAGGACGGGCTGACCTACGTCGAGCATGCCGTCGCCCGTGGCCTTGACGTCGATGACTTCGCGCCCCGGCTGAGCTTCTTCTTCAACGCCCAGATCGACTTCTTCGAGGAGATCGCCAAGTACCGTGCGGCGCGGCGGATCTGGGCTCGTGAGCTGCGCGAGACCTTCGGTGCCCGCAAGCCCGAGTCGTGGCGGATGCGCTTCCACACCCAGACCGCCGGCGTCTCGCTGACCGCCCAGCAGCCGCTCAACAACATCGTCCGCACAGCGATCGAGGCGCTGGCCGGCGTGCTCGGCGGTACCCAGTCGCTGCACACCAACTCCTACGACGAGGCGCTGGCCTTGCCCACCGAAGAGGCGGCCCGGATCGCCCTACGTACCCAGCAGATCATCGCCGAAGAGACCGGGGTCACCAACACGATCGATCCCCTCGGCGGGGCCTACTTCGTCGAAGCGCTGACCGACCGGATGGAGGAGCTCGCCTACGAGTACTTCCACAAGATCGACGAGCTGGGCGGAATGGTCGAGGCGGTCAAGGGCGGCTATCCGCAGCGGGAGATCGCCGACGCCGCCTTCGAGCTCCAGCAGGAGATCGACTCGGGCCGGCGCACCGTGGTGGGCGTCAACCGCTTCACCGAGGGCGACGAGCAGGCGACCGAGCTTCTGCGCATCGATCCCCTGCTCGAGGGTCAGCAGATCAAGCGCGTCAAGGCCTTCCGTGCGGCGCGCGACGAGGCTGTCGCCCAAGCCACTCTGGCCGCGATCACCGAAGCGGCGACCAGCGAGACCACGAACCTGATGCCGCTCCTCATCGACGCCGCGCGCGCCCACGTCTCCGAAGGAGAGATCGTGGGCGCGCTGCAGTCCGTCTGGGGCGACTACCGCGAGCAGCCTGCCTTCTAGCCGCCGCTGTGCGGGCGCTCTCGCCGATCAGGCGCCGGTTGTGAGGACCATCCGGAAGCGGGCGTCGCCGGCCAGCATCTTCTCGTAGGCGTCCGCCGCGCGCTCGAGCGGCATTGTCTCGATTATCGGACGCACGCCGCTCAGCACGCTGAAGGCGAGGGTGTCCTCCGAATCGCGGGAGGTGCCGGAGGCATGGCCGGTGATCGTCGTTTGGCCGCCGATCAGCATTGCCGCCGGGACATTGATCGGCTCCATCGAGGCGCCGACCACGACCAGGCTGCCCTGCGGGCGCAGCCCTCCGAACACCGCTGCCATCGCGTCCGAGCTCGTCACCGTGGAGAGGATCACGTCGGCGCCGCCGAGCGCGGCCAGCGCCTCGCCGGGATCCCCGGCCGTGCTGTCGATGTAGCGGTGGGCGCCGAGGTCGACGGCCAGCTGGCGTTTCTCCTCGCCGCGGGCGATCGCCACCGTCTCAAAGCCGAGCTTGGCCGCGAACTGAACGCCGAGGTGTCCGAGGCCGCCAACCCCGAGAATCGCCACCCGGTCGCCCCCCCGCGCGCCGCTGTGCCGCAGCGCGTTGTAGGTGGTGATCCCGGCGCACAGCAGCGGGCCGGCCTCCTCGGCGGCGAGATCATCGGGCATCGAGGCCATGGCGCTGGCCCTGACGACCACGTAATCGGCATAACCACCGTCGACCGTGATGCCAGGGATCTCCATGTTCTCGCAGTTGATCAGCGAGCCTCGTCGGCACCACTCGCAGTAGCCGCAGTTGCCGCCAAACCAGCCGACGCCGACACGCTGGCCGACCTCCCAGCCGTGCACGCCGTCGCCCAGCGCCTCGACCGCGCCGGCGATCTCATGGCCGGGGACGAGCGGGTGCGAGACACCCGGGAAGCCGCCCTCCTTGGCGAACATGTCACTGTGGCAGACGCCGCACGCGTGCACCCGCACCAGCGCTTCCCCGAAGCCGGGGCTGGGGACGTCGCGCTGCACCATTTCGAAGTCAGCACCCGCGGAGGGCACCTGCATCGCTCTCATGCTTGCCATGTCTGCCTGCCTACCTCTCTGAAGATTTGCCATTCGGTATGCGCCGCCCTCAGCGTAGTAATCCTCGGCTCCGAGCCCGCAGCGCCCACGCGCGACAATGTCCGCTGTGCCGATCACGCCTCGTCTTTTCGGCGATCGCGGCAAGCGCCGCGCCGCCTCGCTGGGGATCGATCCCGAGCGCCTCCCGCCCGGGCAGTCCCCGACCGTCAAGTGGCCGGTGCTCAGCGTGGGGTCGACGCCCCGCGTCCCCACCGACCAGTGGATGCTCTCGATCGACGGCGCCGTGGCGGCACCCTACGTGCTGGACTGGGAGCAGTTCACGGCGCTCGCGCAGACCGAATGGCATGGTGACATCCACTGCGTGACGCGCTGGTCGAAGTTCGGCATGGATTGGCGCGGGGCTGATGTCGCCGCCCTGATCGCCCGTGCCCAGCCGCGCCCCGAGGCCACCCATCTGATGGCCCACTGCTACGGGGGGTACACGACCAACCTCCCTCTCTCCGATGTGCTCGAGCACCCGGCGCTCGTCGCCCACGAGGTCGACGGCACCCCCCTCGAGCCCGATCACGGCGGCCCGGCGCGGCTGCTGGTCCCCCATCTCTATCTGTGGAAGTCGGCCAAGTGGATCCAGCGCCTGGAGCTGCTCGAGGGCGACAGGCTGGGCTTCTGGGAGGAGAACGGCTATCACCACCGCGGCGATCCGTGGCGGGAGGAGCGCTACAGCGTCGACGATTACGTGGCTCGGACGCTGCGCCGGCGCGTTCGCGAGAACGCGCGTGGTTGACCTGCGCGCCATCGCTGCGGGGCCGCGGTCGCTGCCCGGCGACGACCTCATCCCCGAGGCGGGGATGGTGATGGATCGCCGCGCCACCCTGAACGCGCCGCCCGAGCGCGTCTGGCCCTGGCTGCTTCAGCTGGGCAAGGGCCGTGCCGGCTGGTACCTCAGTCGCCGGCTCGAACGCCTGGTGCCGCGGGCCAGCCGAGCCCTGCGCGAGATCGACCCCCGCTTTCAGGAGGTCGCGG
>JBAVWI010000357.1:0-3392 GCA_049697735.1 Solirubrobacteraceae bacterium | reverse complement strand
GCGCTGGGGCGGGGGGGTGGGTCGCTCGCGCGGGATGCTCGGGCGGCGTGTGGGGGTATCGGCCATACCCGAGATTGAAGCACCGTCAGATCGCGTCAAGCAGGGAGCGGAACATCTCGGCGCCGTGCACACCGGCGCCGGCGGCACTCGCGCGGTCAGCCAGCCAGTGGTCGGAGGTCACCACGCGCACGAGCCCAGGCGCCGGCTCGAGGCCCAGGCGGCGCATGATCTCGTCATCGGCGGCGTCGCGGCGGGGGCGGGGTGCGTGGGCGACCTCGATCACCGTCGAGCGGATCGGTGGCCGGGGCTGACGCTCGAATACCACCACGACGTCCTCGTTCTCGGCCGCCGCCCAGCGCTCTAGCAGGTCCACCAGGTGCAGCATCGCCGCGTCGCGATCCTGCCACCAGCCGTCGGGCCGGGTCCCGATCACGTTCATGCCGTCGACGTACCAGCGCATCATCCGTCGTCCCGAGGCGAGCGCCGATCGCGCTTGCGCTCGGCCCGCTGGCGCTTGGCGGCCAGGCGCCTCTTGACCGAGGCCTTGGTCGGCCGGGTGGACTGCCGGGGGCGGTGCACGGCGAGTGCCCCCGAAAGCCGCCGGGCGAGCCGCTCGAGCGCGAGCTCGCGGTTGCGCGTCTGGCTGCGCTCATCCTGGGCCACGGCGACCACCCGGGGGCCCAGCCGGGAGATGACTCGTCGCTTCTGCTCGTCGGTCAGGGCTGTGGAGGCAGAGACGTCGAAGGACGCCTCGATCCGACTCTCAGTCTTGTTGGCGTGCTGGCCGCCGGGTCCGGAGGAGCGCGAGGCGCGTACGGCGACCTCCCGCAGCGGGATCGCGATGCGTCCGCGGATCGGCATCGGGTCATCCATGCCACATAGTGTGCCCTCGCCGGAAAGCTGGACAGTCGCGGCGGCAAATGTGTGCAGAACGTAAACGAGCTTCAGGGGGTGTATTCGTTACCTGGCTCCGTGCTACCGTGCCGCCTCACAGGGCCGTCTGACTAGGCTCAGCGGCAACAAAAGCAGGTGCAGGCGCCGGGGTAGCAAGAACCTCCGCGAGCAGCACTTCGAGTAACGGAGGGGAATTCCATGCCAACCGGAACAGTCAAGTGGTTCAGCGACGAGAAGGGCTTTGGCTTCATCACGCCTGACGAGGGCAGCCGAGACCTGTTCGTTCACCACTCGAGCATTCAGGCCGATGGCTACCGGTCGCTCGCGGAGGGCGCCAAGGTGTCCTATGAGGAGGAAGCCGGGCCCAAGGGCCCCAAGGCCATCAACGTCCAGAAGGTCTAGTGCACCGAATTTCCGGATCGCGGCACTAGTCGGACTCACGGCGCCGGGCTCTGCTGATGCGGAGCCGAGCCTGGTGTCGACCGATCGGCGCGGGGTGACCGCGGTGAGCACCGATCGGCCCCGGTGACCGATGGCTGACTGGGTCACGATCTCCTCGCTGGCCACGGCGGGCGGCACGCTCGTGTTGGCGGTGGCGACCTTCAGCTCGGTCAAGTCCGCCAACCGCACGGCTCGCCTGGCGGAGCGGTCGCTGCTCGCCGGTCAGCGCCCCCTGCTGACTCCCTCGCGCGAAGAGGATGCGGCCGAGCGCGTGCGCTTCGGCGACTCGCAGGTGCTTCACGTCCAGGGCCACGGCGGCGCGATCTCCGTGGGAGGGGAGGCTGTCTATCTGGCCCTGGCGCTGCGCAACGGCGGCTCCGGCCTGGCCGTGATCCACGGCTGGCGCGTCAAACCGCGGGAGCCGGCACCGAACGTCCCCGACGAGCGTCCGGCCCTGGAGGACTTCCGCCGCCAGCAGATTGACCTCTACATCCCGGCCGGGGACACCGGCTATTGGCTCGGGGCCCTGCGCGACCCGAGCGAACCGATCTACGACATCGTCCGCCGAGCTGCGACAAGCGACGCCGGCTTACAGGTCGATCTGCTCTACGGCGACCAGGAAGGCGCCCAACGCACGATCACCCGCTTCGTGCTGGCGCAATGGCCAGAAGACGACGTCGAGGGCAAGCGGTCAACCGCGCTGCGCTACTGGAACGTCGACCGCGAGGACCCGCGGTGAGGCGCCAGGCGGGCTCCCACTAGTCCTCCTCGGCTTCCGGCTCGCCCGACCCGGACTCTGAAGGGGGAGCTGACTCAGACTTGGGCGGTGGGGAGGCCCCGGGGACCGCGGCGTCCTGGCGCTTGGCTTCCCATTCCTGCCGCACCTCGTCGATCTCCTCGTCGAGGCGCTGGTTCTCGCGCTGGAGCCGGTCGGCCTCTTGGTCGAGGTCGTCGGCCAAGCGTTCGTGGTCCTCGCTTTCCATAGTCGCAGTCTGTCAGAGGTCCCGCCGGGGTGCCCGTTACCATGAAATGAGAAGGGAATTGCCGCCGTTGACTCGCGCACAACTCAGAGCTTGAAGATGACCAAGGCCGTTGAGGAACGCGAGCATGTGATCATCCGCTTCGCGGGAGACTCGGGCGACGGCATGCAGCTGACCGGCAGTAGGTTCACGGACGCCACCGCGGTGGTCGGCAATGACCTCGCGACCCTCCCGAACTTCCCGGCCGAGATCCGTGCCCCCGCCGGCACCCTGGCCGGCGTGTCGGCGTTCCAGATTCATTTCGCCTCGAGCGACATCCTCACCCCTGGCGACGCCCCCAACGTGCTGGTGGCGATGAATCCGGCGGCGCTGAAGGCCAACCTGGCCGAGCTGGAGCGCGGCGCGACGATCATCGTCAATGAGGACGCGTTCACCAAGCGCAACCTCGAGAAGGCCGGCTACGTTGAGAATCCGCTCGAGGACGGCGCGCTGGACGGGCACCGGGTGCATCGGATCCCGATGAGCACGCTCACCGCCCGGGCCGTCGAGGCGATCGCAGGCGTCTCGAGTCGCGATGCGGCCCGAGCCAAGAACCTGTTCGCACTAGGGGTGCTGTCCTGGCTCTACGGGCGCCCGACCGACGTCTCGCAGCGCTGGATCGAGAAGAAGTTCGCCCGCACGCCGGCGGTGGCCGAGGCCAACCTGACCGCCTTCAACGCCGGCTGGTCGTTCGGCGAGACGACTGAGCTACTCGACGTCTCCTACCGGGTCGCCCCAGCCACCGACGTCCCCCCCGGCACATACCGCAACGTGAACGGGACCACGGCCCTCTCCCTGGGCCTGATCGCAGCCAGCGTCCGCAGCCGCCTGCCCCTGGTCCTGGCCAGCTACCCGATCACCCCGGCGTCGGACATCCTCCACGAGCTCTCGCGGCACGCCCAGATCGGCGTGACCACGATCCAGGCCGAAGATGAGATCGCAGCCGCCGGGATGGCGCTCGGCGCCGCCTTCGGGGGCCGGCTCGGGGTGACCGCGACCAGCGGACCGGGCATGGACCTCAAGTCCGAGATGATCGGC
>JBAVWI010000356.1:0-2049 GCA_049697735.1 Solirubrobacteraceae bacterium | reverse complement strand
CTAATTGCCGGCCTGCGCCTGGTCGAGCAGAACTGGGTCGTGGGAGCAGATCAACCGCACCTCGCCGGACTTGCGCTGGGCGAGTTCGCGCAGCCGCTCCTGATTTTGATGTCGCAGCTTGCCGTCGGCCTGCATCAGGTTCTGAAAGGCCCGTAGCGCCGGCGGGCAATAGGCCGGAGTCGCCACTTCGCCGCGGTAGAAGTAGGCATCTCCGCAGTGCAGCAGCCAGCCGTCGGACCGCTGCAGCGCGATCCCGGTGTGACCGAGGGTGTGTCCGGGGAGAGGGATGAGCAGGATCTCGGCATCGCTGCCCGGCAGGACCCGGACACTTTCGAATCCGAGCCACTCGTCGCCCGCGAGCTGGTGGGTGACCCAGCGCGGACCATGGGCCCAATGGGAGTCGCCCACCCGGTAGCGCACGCGTTCACGCAGCGGCGGGTCGAGCATCACTTCGCGTTCGCGGGCAAAAATGTGGACCTCGGCCTGGGGAAAGTCAGGCAGACCACCGGCATGGTCGACGTCGACGTGGGTGAGGACGATATGACGTACGTCAGCGGGGTCGAACCCCAGTGCGCGCACCTGCGCAACCGCTGTGTCCGAGTTCTGGAGCTGGGGTCGCATTGCCGCTACGAACGGCCGGCTGAGCTGCCGCGGATTGCGCACGTCATCGCTGCCAAAGCCGGTGTCGACGAGCACCAGACCGTCCCCGGTTTCGATCAACAGGACGTGGCAGACAATGCGGGCGCTCTTGAGCAGGCTGCCCTCACCGTTGATCAGGCGCTGTCCAAACGGGCACATCGTGCCGCAGTTGAGATGATGGACTGTGGGTGCCGGCACGACCGAATCCTATGCGGGAACGCAGGAGAAAGGGCAACCGTCCGCGTATCCTGGTGTATTGGTGCCTGGCGGGCTGGTTGAATGCGGGCCGCCACTCGATCGTGACCGGCTCGAACTTGCATCCTGTGCGCCGCCTCAGGCGGGAGGACCTGCTCTCGCGCAAGCACGCGCGGCTGAGCCGCACCCGGGTGGCGCTGCGTGATGGGGCCCGTACGACACTGCACGTCGCGAGCTACGACCGTCAGGCGGTAAACCCGCGGGTGGTGGTGCTCGAGTCGCCGGCGCCGCTGGTGCGCTGGTGTAAGGAGCAGGACGTACACCACGCGGTGGTCGGAGGCTTCTTCGTGCGGCCGGATTGCGTCCCCCTTGGTCAGCTGCAGGTCGGTGGCGCCGTCCTCCCGTCGGTGGCATTCGATGCGCCGTGGGGTGATTTGCGTGCGTGCGTGCATGTGGATGGCGGAACGCTGCGGATCGCCCGGCGCGACCAGCTGGGGGGCGAACTCCCCGGAGATCTGCTCCAGGCGGGTCCGCTCCTGGTGGCTGACGGACGCTGCGTACACGAGGAGGGAAGAGACCCGGAGGGGTTCTCGGCCGCCGCCCATCAATTCGATTCCGATATCACGGTCGGCCGCTATCCCCGCGCTGCGCTGGCCATCGCCGGGGATCGGCTCCTCGCCGTCGCCTGCGACGGGCGCACGCCCCGCGATGCCGGCATGACGCTCCTCGATCTTGCCGAAGCGTTGGTCAACCTGGGGGCCACCGAGGCGCTGAATCTCGACGGCGGCGGTTCAGCGTCACTCGTTCACGCCGGCCGGCTGCGTAACCGTCCCCGCGAGGCGCACGGCGTGGATCTGCTCGACGGCCGAACGATCGCGACCGCGATCGTGTTCGACCCG
The DNA here is from genome assembly GCA_049697735.1 of Solirubrobacteraceae bacterium. GTDB lineage: Bacteria > Actinomycetota > Thermoleophilia > Solirubrobacterales > Solirubrobacteraceae > Palsa-465. The sequence goes on along the minus strand of JBAVWI010000356.1, from coordinate 316 downwards.
CGCTAGTCCGGGCGAACCCGCTGCTTCGGACCCGGCTCGCCGGGGCCCAACGCCCGCTCGTTCACAAGATAGTCATACTCGGCGTGGTCACCATGAAGCCCCACGTACTCTCCGCAATCCTGTTTTCGCCACGCGGGGGGTCAGCACACGCGGCGCGCGCCCATGCTCGCAACCTGCGAGAGCAAGGCTTTGCCGTCACGCTCGTGGCGGGGTCGCGTGCGGATCTGGGGGCGCACGGAGACGCGCGAGCCTTCTACGGGGACGTGCGCCCGGTCGACTTCGACGCGGCGCTGGCCAGCGAGACGCCGCTGCGGTT
>JBAVWI010000355.1:0-4297 GCA_049697735.1 Solirubrobacteraceae bacterium | reverse complement strand
TGGGCGGGGTCGAGGCGCTGATGATGCGCCTGCAGCTGAGCGTGCCCAACAACACGCTGCTCACCTCCGAGCATTACAACCAGCTGATGACCATGCACGGGACGACGATGATCTTCCTGTTCGTCGTCCCGGTGATGGCAGGCTTTGGCAACTACTTCCTGCCCCTCATGATCGGCGCGCGGGATATGGCCTTCCCGCGCCTCAACGCGCTCTCCTTCTGGCTGCTTCTGCTGGCCGGAATCGTCTTCTACATCACCCTCTTCTTCAAGCCGCCCAACGCCGGCTGGTGGAGCTACCCGCCGCTCTCGGAGTCGCTCTATTCCCCCAGTGGCGGCCAGGACGCGTGGATCTTCCTGATCCACATCACCGGCATCTCCTCGGTCCTCGGGGCGATCAACTTCTACGCCACGATCGTCAACATGCGCGCGCCGGGGATGACCTGGGGCCGGCTGCCGCTGTTCGTGTGGGGACTGCTCGTCTATGCGCTGCTGTTGATCATCGCCATCCCCGTGGTCGGGGCGGCCGTGACAATGCTGCTCACCGATCGTCACTTCGGCACCCACTTCTTTGACCCCACGGCCCACGGCTCGCCGGTCCTCTGGCAGCACCTGTTCTGGTTCTTCGGGCACCCCGAGGTCTACATCATGATCCTGCCCGGGTTCGGGATCATCTCCGAGGTCATCCCGGTGTTCTCGCGCAAGCCGATCTTCGGATACAAGGCGATCGCCGCCGCGACGGCTGTCATCGCCTTCCTGGCCACGCTGGTCTGGGCGCACCACATGTTCGCCTCGCCGGTCCCGATCGTCGTACTCGGCTTCTTCATGTTGAGCTCGTTCCTGATCGGGGTCCCCACCGGGGTCAAGATCTTTAACTGGATCGCCACCCTGTGGCGCGGCTCGATCGTGATGACGACCGCGCTCATGTTCGCGGTCGGGTTCATCGCCATCTTCACGATCGGCGGCATCACCGGGATCTTCCTGGCCGTGTTCCCGGTCGATTGGCAGCTCAACGACACCTACTTCGTGGTCGCCCACTTCCACTACGTGCTGATGGGGGGATCGGTGTTCACCGTCTTCGCCGGCATCTACTACTGGTTCCCGAAGATGACCGGCCGGATGCTCAACGAGCGGCTGGGCAAGACCTCCTTCTGGCTGATGTTCATCGGCTTCAACGCGACGTTCTTCGTCCAGCACGCCCTCGGCCTCTCCGGGATGCCACGGCGGATCTACACCTACCAGCCCGGGCTCGGCTGGTCGACGTACAACCTGATCTCGACGATCGGATCGTTCATCCTCGGCGCCGGGGTCCTGGTCACGATCGGCAATGTCGCCCGGAGCCTGAAGACCGGGCGGATCGCCGGCCCGGACCCGTGGAAGGGCAACACGCTGGAGTGGTTCACCTCCTCCCCGCCCCCGGTCAACAACTTCGATGCGATTCCGCGCGTGCGGTCGGTCGAGCCGATGCGAGACATCCGCCGCCAGGTCGAGCGCGAAACGGGTGCCACCCAGAAGACCGGCGGCAGTGAACAGTTCACTCGGGTCTAATCGGTGCCCGCTCACCCGCTCTGCTTTCCCGGCCGCCCCGTCACCACACTGACGTGACCGCCTCGACCGCCACCGCAGCTGCCCCCACCCGCCTGCGCGCCCGGCAGCTGGTGGCCGACTACTTTTTTCTGACCAAGCCCAAGGTCCAGTCACTCCTATTGCTGACCACGGTGACGACGATGGAGGTGGCCGGGAGCCCCTCGCTTTCGCGAATCGCCGTGACCTGCCTGGGCGGGTACCTGTCGGCTGGCGGGGCGGGCGCGGTCAACCACTACTGGGACCGCGACATAGACGCCAAGATGAAGCGCACCGCCAATCGGCCGATTCCGTCGGGTCGGGTCAGCCCAGCGGCCGCGCTGAGCTTCGGGCTCGCGCTCGCCGCGCTCTCCTTCGTTCTCATGACCGCCACCGTTGGCCTGCTCGCGGCCTCGCTGGCCCTGGGCGGGTTCGCCGGCTACGTCGGGGTCTACACGATGTGGCTCAAGCGCCGGACACCCCACAACATCGTCATCGGGGGCGCCGCCGGCGCGATGCCACCCCTGGTGGGCTGGGCAGCGGCGCGGGGCTCCCTTTCCTGGACTGCCATCTATCTGTTCGCGATCGTCTTCTACTGGACACCCCCGCATTTCTGGGCGCTGAGCCTGCTCATGAAGGACGAGTACGCGGAGGTCGGGATACCGATGCTCCCGGTGGTCCGAGGCGAGCACGAGACCCGTCGCCAGATCCTCCTCTACTCCCTGCTGCTCTACGCGGTCACCCAGCTGCCGTTCTGCGCCGGCGCGTTCGGTGGCGTCTACCTGGTCAGCTCGATGACCCTCGGCGTGGCCTTCCTGGCCGGCGCCGTCATGCTCTACCGGCGCGCCGACCGTCGGGCGGCACTGCGCCTGTATCTGTTCTCGATGCTCTATCTGGCGCTGCTGTTCGGCGCCATGGTCGCCGACGTCAAGTTCTGACCGCTCACCCGCTCACCGGTATCCCCAATCACTAGGATCCCCCGCCATGGACAGAAAGCTCGCGCGTAAGAACCTCCGCTCCGGCCTGATCGCCGGCGCCGTTTGCCTGTTCATGTTCGGGATCTCGTTCCTGGCTGCGGCCATCTACGTGCACCCATGAGCAGCGTCGAGACCGACACGCCGCCGGTTGGCGAGGAGATCCATCTCCCCGGCCCCAGCGTGATCCCGCTCATCAGCGCGATCGGGATAACCCTGATGGTGGTTGGCACCACGATCACCCTGGTCCTCTCCGCCATCGGCCTGATCATCTTCCTGGTCACGACCGTGATGTGGATCCGCGACACCCGTCGCGACATCTCCGACCTCCCCGACGAGCACAGCTAGCCGCCGTCGCCGGCCCGGGGGGCGCCACCTCGCGCCGCGAGCCTGAGAGCGGCTGCGTACCGTGACGAACCCGAAGCCGCAACGGCTACGAGCCGACGCCCGCCTCAACGTCGCAGCTGGCCCCGTCCCCAGCCCACACACGCACGATGTCGCGCATCGAGAGGACTCCGGCCAGCTCGCCGCCCTCCACAACGATCAGGTGACGGAAGCCTCCGCGAACCATCGCCGCCGCGGCGTGCTCGAGCGACCAGTCCGGCGCGGCGAAGGTGAGCTCGGCGGTGAGATGGTCGGCGACGACCTCCCGGTCGGGATCCTCTCCCGCCCCGACCGAAATCAGGATGTCGCGCTCGGTGATCACGCCCGGGCCCTGAGCCTCCGGATCGAGCACCACGGCGGCCCCCACGCGCCGCGCGCACATGGCCGCCGAGGCCTCGCGCAGCGTGTGTCCCGGGCCCACGCTCAGGACTACATCACTCATTCCGTCCCGAACCAGCATTGTGCCTCCGGTCTGTCCGCTTGCAACGATTGACGCAATGATAATCGAGCGTCGCGGCGCGTAAGCGGTGCGACGCCGTTCGTCGCCCGGAACCCATAGGATGCCGGTGTTTCCATGCTTGCCGGTGAGGACATCTAGTTGCCTAAGCGTCCGCTGACGCAGCTGCTGATGATCGGCGCGATCGCCGTAATCATCGGCATTCCGCTCGCGCTGGCCATCCCCTGGTTTCCCGCTGACGGGTCGGTCCAGTCCTCGAACGTCCGCACGCTCTATGACGTCCTGCTGATCGTCTCCGTGCCGATCTTCGTGCTCGTCGAGACGGTCGTCCTGTACTCGGTGTTCAAGTTCCGCATGAGGCCGGGCGAGGAGGAGAAGGACGGCCCGCCGATCCACGGGAACACCCGCCTCGAAGTGGTGTGGACGGCCTTCCCGGCGATCATCCTCGTCTCGCTGTGCACGTACGCCTACACGGTCCTGCACAGCAACGAGAAGAGCAAGACCGGTGAAATGGTGGTCAACGTCACCGAGCGGCAGTTCGCGTTCGAGTTCTCCTATCCGAAGTCGGGCGGCCAGCAGGTGGTCTCGTCCGAGCTCTACCTGCCCCAGGGCCAGCCGGTGCTCTTCCACCTCCGTTCGCTGGACGTGATCCACAGCTTCTTCGTGCCCGAGTTCTCCCAGAAGCTCGACGCCGTGCCCGGGATCACCACCAACTTGCGGGTCACGCCGACCCGCCTCGGCACCTATCCGGCTGAGTGCACCGAGCTGTGCGGGGCCGGTCACTCGCTCATGCGGGCCGGCGTCAAGGTCGTCTCCCCGAGCACCTTCAAGACCTGGTTGAGCCAGCAGAAGGTCAACGGGCCGCCGCCCGTCGGGGCGCCCCCGCCGGCTGCCGCTCAGGCTGGGGTCCCGGGCGCCAGTGG
>JBAVWI010000354.1:0-4568 GCA_049697735.1 Solirubrobacteraceae bacterium | reverse complement strand
AGTTGGCGCTCCAGTTCGAAATGGGTGCGCGCCTCGTGGGGATCATCGGTGTCGATCGACATCAGCACCCGGTCGCGGCGATCGCGACCGATGGCAGCATCGACTGTCCCGGTCCGTGCCTCGGGGTGGCCGGCGACGAGGGCGACATATTCGCGGCGCAACGCCCGCTCGGCGAGCCGCGCTTTCAGCGCCCGGTGCACCGCGTCGTCCTTGGCCACCACAAGCAGCCCGGACGTGTCCCGATCGAGCCGATGCACGATCCCGGCCCGCCACGGCTCGCCGCCCTGGGCTCCGCGCGACGCCAGAGCCTGAGCCAGAGTGCCGGTTCGGTGCCCGCGCGCCGGATGAACCACGACGCCGGCGGGCTTGTCGACGATCAGCAGGTGTGAGTCCTCGTAGGCGACCTCATAAGCGACCTCGGTCACCGCTGGCGCAGCCGGGGGGCCGGCCTGCTCGACGCTGATCCGCTCGCCTCCGCTCAGGGCATGGCTTTTGGGCTGAGCCGCACCGTCGACTCGCACCCTCCCGGACCCGATCAGACTCTGAGCTTGGGCCCGGGAGCCGAGCGGCTCGGCCAGGAACCGGTCCAGGCGCGTGCCGGCCGCCTCGACCGGCACATCGAGCTCGATCATGGCTCGCGGTCGACGTCCGGGGCCGGCTCGCCCCCGCTGCGCGGTCCCTCGAGCACGTAGAGCAGGGCCAGCACCCCGAAGGTAATCGCCGTGTCGGCCAGGTTGAAGGCCGGCCACAGGGGGAACTTGATGAAGTCGGTCACCGACCCGCTGGCCACGCGATCGATCAGGTTCCCGAACGCTCCCCCGAGAAGCAGCCCGGTCGGCAGCCACAGCCCTGCCCGCTGCGGGCGCAGCGCGAAGTAGACCAGGAGGGCGCTCAGGGCCAGCAGCGTCACGACCAGGACCGGCGCCCCGCCCCCGGACAGAAAGCCAAACGCGACGCCCGCGTTGCGGACGTGGACGAGCTGCACGCCGGGTAGGAACTTGTGCACGTCGCCGACAGCGATCCCGCTCACCACGGCGTTCTTGGTCAGGCGGTCGAGCACCAGCACGACCACCATCACGATCGCCGCCCGCACGAACGCGCGCCGGCGGCCCTGAGCTACCTTCGGCCCCGGGGGCCCGCTCACCTCGGGCGGGGGCTGAGCCGGCCGGTCGCGCGGCACCACCGCGGTAGCGTGCTCAGCCCCCGATGGCACTGACGATGACCGACCGCAGTATGTAGAGGACGATAATCGCGAGCATCGGAGTGAAGTCAAAGCCGCCCATGGTCGGCAACAGCCGGCGAAAGATCCGCAGGTAGGGCTCTGAGACGTCTCGCAGGAAACCGAGCACGGCATCGGTCCAGCGCGAGTAGGGCAACCGCACGCCGAACGACAGCATCAGATTGACCAGCAGGTAGACGAAGAGCACGACGATGTAGACCGTGAACAGGGCGCCCACGTAGTTCGCGATGTCTGTGCGGGTGGTGGCAAGCGAGAGCATCAGTGGGCCTCCAAGACGCGGTCGGCGGCCGCCTGGAAGGCCCCGCGAACGCCGCCGCGTTCGAGCGCGTCCAGGCCGCGGGCGGTGGTCCCGCCCGGGGAGGTGACCTCACGGCGAACGGCCAGGGTGTCGTAGTCACGGGCGGCGAGCAGGGCGGCGGTGCCGGCCATCGTCTCGGCCACCAGGCGTCCGGCCAGATTGGGCTTGAGCCCGTGGCGAACCGCCGCGTCGACCTGAGCCTCGGCAACCAGAGCCTGGTAGGCCGGTCCTACCCCCATCACGGCGGTGGCCGCCCCCAGCAGCCGCTCGGGGACGACGATCACCGAGCCGAGACGCTCCAGCAGCGTGATCACGTCCTGCTCGACAGACACGTCGACGCTGGCCGCGGGCGAATAGCAGATGACTCCCTGGCGCACCTCGACCGGAGTATTTGGCATCAGCCGGAAGACCGGACGGTTGGGGTAGGCGGCACTCAACATGTCGTTGCTGATCGAGCCGACCACCGAAGCGACAGCCTTGGCGTGGCCGCCGATTTCCCGCGCAATGTCCTCGAACTGAGCCGGCTTGTGGCACAGAATCACGAGCTCAGCCTCCGAGGCGACCTCCACGTTGCTGGCCGCTCGGCCACCCAGTTCCTGCGCAAGCGCCGCCGCGCGGCCCGAGCCCCCGTCTGAGCACAGGACCGGATCGCCCAGCCCCCTGGCCATGGCTCGCGCCATGTTGCCTGCTCCGATGAACCCGACTTGCATACCAGGGAATCTACCCACGTGGCGTGCCCGCGCTCCGCGGGCGGTTTCCAACCTGGCGCCGCCCCGTCCCCAGCCGGGCTCAGCTCCGGGTCAGGACTGGTTGAAGAAGCCCTTCTCGATCAGCCTGGCCCGCTCCTCGGCCGAGACCTCGACGTTACGCGGAGTGAGCAGGAAAACCTTGTCGGCGATTCGCTGCATCCCGCCGTCGAGGGCGTAGGTGAGGCCGCTGGAGAAATCGATCAGCCGCTTTGACAAGTCGGTGTCGGTGCTCTGGAGGTTGAGGATCACCGGGATCGTCTCCTTGAACTTGTCGGCCACGTCCTGGACGTCGTTGAAGCTCTTGGGGGCGACGAAGTGCACCCGGACGTCACCGCCGGCGCGCCCGTTGGCCACCCGGCCGGCGCCACCCACGGCACGCAGGGAGGTCGTCCGGCGCTCGGCGCTTGAGTCGTCGGCGAAGATGTCATCGATTTCGTCGCGCCGCCGGCGCGAGCTCAGCTTGCGCACGTTGGGACGCTCCCGGTAGGACTCCTGGGGATCCACCTCTGGCTCGCGGTAAGGCTCGATTTCCTCGTCCTCGTAGATGTCGTCCTCGGCCAGGCCGAAGTAGACGAGGGTGCGATGCCATGTATCTCTGAAGGCCATAGTGGGTCAGGGGTTCGCGCAGTGGCGGTGATTCCCTGCCCGGGATTATGGCGCGCCGGCGTACAGGATTGTCCCCAGGCGCACGATTGTCGCTCCCTCGGAGACGGCGACGAGATAGTCCTGGCTGGTGCCCATCGACAGGTGGCGCAGTCCGTGGGCCTCCCCCAGCCGTCGCAGGGCCGAGAAGTGAGGACGGCTGCTCTCCGGGTCCGGGGCCAGGGGCGGCATCGTCATCAGCCCGACCACGGGCACCGGGCAGCGGTCCAGGAAGTCCGGTAGCTCGGCCGGGGCGACCCCGCCCTTCTCACGCTCGCCGGCCACGTTGACCTCGACCAGGATCTGCGTGTCGTCGCTTGCGTGCTTGGCCAGTTGGGCGAGGACCGAATGGGTGGAAACCGAGTGGATGTAGCGGACGCGCGGCACCACGTCCTTGACCTTCCGGCTCTGCAGATGGCCGATGAAATCCCAGGTGAACGCGTCCGGGACGGCCTGCATCTTGGCCTCGAGCTCCTGGGCTCGGTTCTCGCCCACCAGCGTCACGCCCGCCTGCGCGAGCGCGCCCAGCTCCTCCAGCGCCACGTACTTGACCGCAGCCAGGATCTCGACCGCGTCGGAGTCGCCCCGCATAACGTCAATTCGCTCGCGCGCCCGTTCCAGGTTGGTCCGCACCCGGTCGGGAGTCAGGCCTCGGATCAGATCAACCACGCGATCCCCGCCTGGCGCCCGGTGACTCCACGGTCGCGGCGATGCGAGAAGAAGAGCGTCGGGTCAGAACACATCGTGCACACGCCGAGCTCGTGAATCGTCGCCACCCCCGCCGCCTCGAGGTCGTGGCGGGCGATCGCCGGCAGATCGAGGTTGGCGCCGCGGTGCACTTGATCCGGCCGGTCGGGGAAGGCACCGTGGACTTCCTCCCCCACCTCATAGCAACACGGTCCCGCCCCGGGCCCGACGGCGGCGCTCAGCGGTCCTTTGACACCGGCCGCACGCAGAGCCGCCACGCCCGCGGCGATCACCCCCGTCGCCAGGCCCTTCCAGCCGGCGTGCAGCATGGCCACCGCTCCCTCGCCGGACACGGCGATGGCCAGGCAGTCGGCGGTCAGCACCGCCGGCGCCAGCCCGGGGTGCACGGTGAACTGTCCGTCGGCGCGCGGGAGCGAGCCGGGCTCGGCCGCGGCGTTGCGGGCCCAGCTCGCCGGACTCAGCTCGCGGACCTCGGGCCCGTGAACCTGGTGGGTGAAGCCCAGCACGACCTCGAGCTGCCCCTCGAGCACCGCTCGGTTGCGGGCCACCGCCTCCGGGCGATCGTCGCTCAGACGGCCCAGGTTGAGGCTCGCGTAGGGACCGTGCGAGAAGCCGCCGCGCCGCGTGGTGAACAGCACGCGGGCGCTCGGGAGGTCAACCGCGAGCTGCTCGCCGAAGCCGTAGAAGGGCTCAGGCAAGGTCATCGTGGCCGTGAGCTCTGATCGGGATGGGGTCATCTCCTGGTCAGGCTAACGCCGCCCTGAGCGCTTCGGCGAGCTCGTCCTCACGCCCCCGGGCGCGGCCGTCGAGCTTGGCGGCCAACGCCGCGCGCAAGCCGGCACCGATCGCCGGGCCCCGGGCGACGCCCGCGGCCAGCAGGTCCTCACCGTCGATCTCCAGCGAGACGAGCCGCAACTCGTCCAGCCAGTGC
>JBAVWI010000353.1:0-3986 GCA_049697735.1 Solirubrobacteraceae bacterium | reverse complement strand
CTGCACAACCGCTTCGCGCTCGCCGTCTCGGGGCGGCGCCAGATCTCGCTTCCGGTGGGAGGCGGGGGATGATCTACCGCCGCCGGCCCAGCCCGCTGCATGCAGCTCGCGCCGGGGCCGGCTGCCTGTACTGCCTGGCCCTGGGCCTGGCCGCGCTGGCGCTGTCCAATCCGGTCGCGCTGGGCACGGTAGCCATGGCCACGGTCGGGGCGGCCCTGGCCGCCGGCGTGGGCCGCGAGATCGCCCGCGCGGCACGGTTCGCGTTTCCGTTTGCGCTCCTGGTCGCGGCGATCAACGCCCTGGTCACGCGCGACGGGCTGACGGTGATCCTGCGCCTCGGGGATCTCCCCCTGCTCGGCCACACCGACATCACCCTGGAGGCGACAGTCAACGGTGCCGTCCTGGGCTTGCGGGCAGTCGTCCTGATCCTGGTCGGTGCCCTCTACACGGCCGCCATCGATCCCGACCAGGTCCTGCGGCTGTTTCGCCGCCTGTCGTTTCGCTCGGCCCTTAGTGCCACCCTGGCCACGCGGATGGTGCCGGTCCTGATCCGTGACTCGCGGCGCCTGGCCGACGCTCAACGCTGCCGCTCCGGCAGGCCGCCGTCGCGTCTGGCTCTGATGCGGGCTGTCTCCAATGGCGTCCTGGACCGCGCGCTGGACGTCGCCGCCGCCCTCGAAGTCCGCGGATACGGCGCCCACCGACCCGGCCCCGCCCGGCGCTCCAGCCCCGGGCACAGGTCCTATGGCCGGCACGACTTCGGCTTCACCGCGGCGGCGGTCGGGATCGCTGCTCTGGCCCTGGGCGGACGACTGGGCGGTCTGGCCCCCTTCTCGGCCTACCCGACGCTGAGCGCCCCGGGCGGTGCTCCGGTATTGATCGTGTCTGCCGTCCTCCTGGTCGTCGCGCTGTTGCCCTTCGCTGATCGCCGGGGGGTGAGTTAGCTGGCCACGGCCGCCAATGTGCTCGAGCTCGAGGCTGTCTCCTACACCTACCCCGGTGCTGTCGCCGCGGCGCTGCGCGAGGTCACCCTCGAGATCCCCGCCGGGCAGCTGGTCGTGCTCGCCGGCGACTCGGGATCGGGCAAATCGACTCTGCTGCGAGCCGCGGGGGGACTTGTCCCGCACTTTCACGGAGGCACGTTTGCCGGCCGCCTCCGCGTGGCCGGCCTGGACTCCCGCGACCACGGCCCGGGAGAGCTCTCATCGGTGGTGGGCAGCCTGTTCCAGGATCCCGAGACCCAGGTCGTGATGGGGACGGTGCGCGCTGAGCTCGCGTTTCCGCTCGAGAACCGGGGCGAGCCGCCGGCGGCGATCGCCCGGGCCGTCGAGGAGGTCGCCCTGGCCCTGCGTGTCGCCGACCTGCTCGACCGATCGACCGCCGAGCTGTCGGGCGGCGAGCTGCAGAGAGTCGCCCTGGCAGCGGCGCTGGTCGGCCGGCCGCAGCTGGTCGTCCTTGACGAGCCCACATCGCAGCTGGACCCCGTGGCCGGAGACGAGTTGATCGGGCTCTTGCGCCGCTGCAACGAGGACTTCGACACCACGATCCTGCTCTGCGAGCACCGCCTCGAGCGCTGCCTGTCGGCCGCCGATCGGGTGCTCGTGCTCGAGCGGGGAGCGCTCGCCTGCGATGCCGCTCCCGAGGAGTTCCTGGAGTGGGCGGGCCGCCATGCTCCGGCCCTGCAGACCCCGGGGGCGCGATTGCTGGGGGCGCTCGAGGTCGCGCCGGTGCCCGGGGTCAAGCGGGCGCGGGCTGCCCTGCGCCAGCGTGGTCTGCTGGCACCCGCCAACGTCCCGGTCCCGGCCGCGAGCGATGGGGAGCCAAGGCCGTCCGGCCGGCCCTGGCCCGCCCGCCGGCAAACCGCCGAGGCCAGCGCCCCGGTGCTCGAGTTGCGCCACGTCTGGCACGAGCTGACGGCCGGGCCGGTGATTCTCCGTGACGTCTCACTGGCCCTGGCAGCGGGGGAGCGGGTCGCGCTGATGGGACGAAACGGCGCGGGCAAGTCAACCCTGCTGCGCCACGCCGCCGGGCTGGCCGCGCCGACCCGGGGTGAGGTGCGCAGGGCGGGCCGCGTCGCCCTCCTGCTCCAGAACCCCAACGACTACCTCGTGCACGAGCTCGTCGCCGCCGAGGCCTCGGCCGCTGCCCTGGCCCGGGTGGGACTTGACCCGGCCGTCTTCGGCCAACGCCATCCGCGCGAGCTCTCAGGGGGCGAACGCCAGCGGCTGGCACTGGCCATCGTCCTCGGTGACGAGGACGATGACGGGCGCGCCTCGCCTCCGGTCGTCTGTCTCGATGAGCCCACCCGAGGCATGGATCGCCGGCGCAAAGAGGAGTTGGCCGACCTGCTCGCCGGCCTCGACGCCGCCGTCCTCGTCGCCACCCACGATCCCGAGTTCGTCGCCGCGTTCGCCGACCGCGTCGTCCTCCTGGCCGACGGCGCTCCGATCGCCGACGGCTCGGTGCGCGAGATTCTCGCCGGGGGGAGCTACTTCGCCACCGAGACGGCACGAATCCTGGGCGGACGAGCGGGCGCGCTGACTCCTGCTGAAGGCGTCGCCGCGCTGACCGTCCCGCGTCCCGGCGCCCACGAGGTGTTGGCGCGGAGGCCGGCGTGAGCTGGCAGCTCGGTTCGCTGGTCCTGCTCGGGGCCGCGCTCGCCGCCGGCTTTGGCTGGTACGAGCGGGCGCGCCCCGACGCCCGCATCGTCGCCCTCGTCGGGACCCTGGCCGGCTTCGCGGCCCTGGGCCGGATCGCCTTCGCCGCCGTGCCCAACGTCAAGCCGACCACCGACATCGTGCTCATCGCCGGCTATGCCCTGGGCGGCGGACCGGGCTTCGCGGTGGGAGCCCTGGCCGCCCTGACCTCCAACTTCTTCTTCGGGCAGGGGCCGTGGACGCCGTGGCAGATGGCGGCCTGGGGAGCGACGGGAATGTTCGGCGCGGGCCTGGCCCTGATCACCCGCGGGCGGATCAGCCGCTGGCCGCTGGCCCTCGCCTGCTGCGGGGCGGGCTTTGCCTTCACCGTCGTACAGGATTTCGGCGACTGGATCACCTACAGCGATCACAGCACCACCCAGCTCGGTCTCTACGCCGGCCGGGGACTTGCCTTCGACATCGTCCACGCGGCCGGGTGCCTGGCCTTCGCGCTCGCCTTCGGCCCGGCGTTGACGCGATCGGTCCAGCGCTTTTCCCGCCGCCTCCAGGTTTGCTGGGTCAGCCCCGGGGCTGTCGCACCCATGCTGGCGGTGGTTGTGGCAACGAGTCTCGGGGTTGGCTTTGCCGGCGGGGTCGGGGCGCCAGGGCTGGCGCGGGCCGCCACGGGCGCCAACCGTCCCGTGCTCGCCTACCTGCTCGGAGCGGAGAACCGCGACGGCGGATTCGGTTCAGCGCCAGGTCAGCCCTCAGCTCAGATCTACTCGGGCTGGGCGGCCCTGGGGCTGGCTTCCGCCGGCTACGCCCCAGCCCGGCTCGCCCACGGTGGACCGAGCCTGATCGGATACGTTGCCGCCGGGGCCAGCGGTAACGATGTCGGCGCGCTGGAGCGCACGATCCTGGTGGTCAGAGCAGCTGGGCTCTCGGCGCAGTCCTTCGGCGGCCGGGATCTCGTCGCCGAGCTGGCGCGCCATCGCCGCGCTGACGGCTCCATCGCCGGACAGGTCAACCTGACCTCGTTCGGGATCCTTGCCCTGCGCAGCGCGGGGGCGGGGCAGCCCCGGCGCAGCTACGCGTGGCTGGCCGGTCAGCAGAACCGCGATGGGGGGTTCGGCTTCACCAGCGGAGTCTCCAGTGACGCCGATGACACCGGAGCCGTCCTCGAGGCGCTGGCCGGCGCTCCCGGCTTAGGCGCCGTGCGGGCTCGCGCCGTCGCCTATCTGCGCGGGGTGCAGAATCGCGACGGCGGATTCGCCAGCCAGGGCGCCGGCGCATCGAATGCCCAGTCGACCGCGTGGGCGATCCAGGGCCTGGACGCCGCCGGGGTGGCCC
>JBAVWI010000352.1:0-6541 GCA_049697735.1 Solirubrobacteraceae bacterium | reverse complement strand
TCTGGGACTCGGTGAGGTAGACCAGAACGCCCGTGCGAGAGCTCGCCTGGTAGGCGACATCCGGCACGCCGCGCATGTTCGCGTTCGGTCCGGGTGCGCCGGGCGAGGTCCCGGTGTAGGTACTTCCTGGTGGCAGGAGGTCCTGGTAGAACGGCCTGGAGAAGTAGATGCTGTACCCACCGCCTGAGCCGACCCAGCCGACCTCTCGCACCCCGGGATTGGCCTGACACGTTGACGGCGGGGAAACGCTGTCAACGACCAATCCGGTCTCTGCGTTCGTGCACAGGTACGTCCCGCCCACCGATGTCACGAGCGGGTCCGACGCCGGCCAGATCACACTCGGGTAGGGGATCGTCGCGGGGTTCTTGACCGGCTCCTTGTACGTGTTGGTTGTGCCTCCGTCCCCGCTCGAGGCAAACACGGAGACGTGATTGGCCTGCGCGTCGACGAAAGGTTGACGAAGCTGCTTGAGCGCCGCCAGGCCGTTGTGGAACGACCCCTCACCGGCGCCAAAGCTCTGGGTGATGACATCGGCGGTGTGATTGTCGATCACGTACTGCTCCGCGTTCATCATCTGCTGGAATCCCTGGACCCCGAGCGTTTCCGCGGTGGGCGTGGTGACCAGCATGATGTTGGCCAGCGGCGCCGTGGCATGGGCCCATTCGACGTCAAGGGCGACCTCCAGAGACCAGAGGTTGTGGTTTTCCTGGCCGGTCCCGTTGTTCGGCGGCGGCGGCACGGGAGGCGGACAGCCCTGGACGCAGACGATGTCAAACCGGGGCGAAGTTCCCGACGAGCAGTTGCCCGACGGATTACTCGGACCCGTCTCCCCACACAGGTGAGGGAGGCCAAACGCAGTGTTGAACACGCCGAGGTCCTGGCGGATCGTCGACGCGCCGAAGGAGTCGATGATGGCAATCGTCTTGCCTTGCCCTTCGTTACCGGTGGCATGCAGCCCGGCGTAGTTGTACGAGTTGGCCATCGCTGCCGGGTTAAAGCAGCGCCGTCCGACTGCGTTGCACGCCGCCTGGCTCGGTGGCGTACCGCTGGCGCCGAGATATTGCCAGTCGCTGACCAGCGGTCGAATCCGGGCTGCGGCATTTCCGGCCAGCAAGCTGGCAAAGGCGAGCGTCAGCAACGCCAGAACTATCGGTGACCTAGTCCTCATCCTGCCTCCCCTGCGTGGAGTGCTTAGGTCGGTCCCGGGCGGCAATATATGTCACCGGTTGCCCGCCCGCAAGCTGTCAAAGCTCCAAACAGCGTTGCCAGCAGACGCCGGCCCTCAAGCAGTGGCCGAGAGAACGATCGTCCGCCCCGGGGCCGGACCGTCTTGACGGCGGTGGAGCCGGCCGTCCGGCAGCGGCGCGAACGTGGCGCCGAAACGATGGGCGAGGACGCCAGACCCGGTGGATCAGACTGCGACAACGCCGCAGCTCGCGGCACGCAGGGCTCGCTCGACTTCGATCGGGTCACAGGGAGGCGCGCACACGCACACGACGGCCCCGCCCGAGCCGGCGTAATTGACTCCGGCACCGGCGGCGCGGCCGATGTGGACCATCTCGACGTGGCGGGTGTCCAAGTCCATCATCCGGGCGCGGGCGGCGAAGCTGGCGTCGGCGCAGTTGGCCAACGCCGCGCCGTCACCCGACACCAGGGCCCCGCGCGCCGCACGTGCGAGTTCGCCGAGTTCGGCCATCGAGCTGCGCACGGCTGACTCTCCGGCGCCGTAGCGCTCGCGCAGGTCGCGGTGGACGCCGCCAGAGTGCGCGGCGGCATCTTCGCGCCAGGCGACCACCAGCGGCGGAAGCAGCCCGGGGTCGAGGGACTCGTAGCGAGGCGGAGTGCAGCCGAACTCCATGAACGTGACCCCGCCGTGGCACTGTGCCACGCGGTCCTGGAGCCCAGCGGCGATACCGAGGTCGTCGACCTCGATCGACAACGCGAGCTCTGCCATCGCGGCTGGCTCGAGCACGACCTCGTGGTGCTCGCACAGAGCGCGGAGGGCCGCGATCACCAGCGCGCTCGAGCCGCCTAGCCCGACTGACCGTGGGATCGTCGTCGAGATGCGCAGGCGGGGCGGCTCCGAGTCGGGGAGGACGTCAGCCTGGAATCGCCGCCGAGTTGCGTCGACGAGACGCCCGGCGTCACCGGCAGCGCCGCCGCCGGTCCGTGCCGGCAGGACCACCGCCTCGGCGGTCAGCGGCTCGAGGGTCACTGCCAGCACCGCCCCCCCGTATCCGTCCGACGGGTTGCCTGCCAACGCGGCTCGGGCCGGGGCGGCGCCCCGTGCCGGCTCAGGCACTTTCGCGAAGTATCGCCTCGGCTTCGGCACGCAGCTCGGCGCCGAAGTGCTGATCGCGGAGCGCATAGCGTAGGAACGCCGAGCAGTAGCTCTGCACGGTGCCGATGTCATGACGGTGCTCACCGTGGGCGAGCCGCACGGCCACGACTCGCTCGCCCCGGCCCAGCAGCGTTGTAAGAGCGTCCGCCACCTGTACCTCCCCGTTCGCGTCGGGCGCGGTGTCTCGGAGCGTCTCGAACACGCTCGGGCCGAGTACGTACCGCGCGGCGATAGCCAGCCGGCTGGTGACCGTCCCCGGCCTCGGCTTCTCGAGAACGCGCTCGGCCTCGATCATCCCGTCGCGCTCCTCGCCCACGACAATTCCGTAGCGCGAGACCGCCGCATCATCGACCTCCTCGACGGCCACTGCGGCTACCGCGCCCGTCCGCTCAAACGCCTCGACCAGCCGAGGCACGATCCCCGGCGTGGAATGCGGGGGCGGCTCGATGATCGCGTCACCGAGTGCGACAACCACTCCGCTCTCGGGGGCCAGCCCAGCGCCGACCCGAATCGCGTCGCCGAGGCCGGCGGGACTGGCCTGGCGGGTGTAGAGCAGTTGCAGGCCGCTACGGTCATCGAACAGCGGCGAGGAACCGAGCTCCGGGTCGGCGTCGAAGTGGTCTTCGATCGCGCGCTTCCGCCGCCCGGTGACGAACAGTATCCGGGCGACGCCGGCGCGAACAAGTTCCTCGACCACATACTGGACGACCGGGCGGTCGACGACCGGGAGCATCTCCTTGGGCTGTGCGCGAGTGGCGGGCAGCAGTCGCGTCCCGAGGCCCGCCACCGGGATCACCGCGTCGGTCACCGTCATGGTCGCTCACTCTATGGCACGACCGCGCCGCTACTGACTTGAGAAACGAGCGGGTGCCCCCCGGGCGTTTCGCCCTCTACTCGACAACCACCGGGCGAGCGGTGACTGACCCGTGCGCGCCGCCGCGCCGCCCGCTGAGCGCCATCGCGCCCGCTGGGATAAACGCGATCACGATCATCACCAGCGCCCATACGAAGGTTGACCCGAACGCGTCCGCGAGCGGCCCCGCGATCACCGCGTGTGCCCGGGTGGGCAGGTGCTGAAGCGTGGCTAGCCCGCCGGAGCCCGAACTCGACGTGTGGGCGCTGGCCAGCGGGATGTTGCTGGTGATCGCCGAGGCGAGGATCACCGACAGGATCGCGGTGCCGATCGAGGCGCCCGCCTGGCGGATGATGTTCATGGCCGTACTCGTGCGGGCGATCGCCGACGGCGGCACCGATTGCATCGCCGCGGTCATGTTGGGCATCATCGCCAGTCCCATCCCGAGCCCCTGGACGAACTGGCCGGCGCACAGGATCCAATACGAGGTGGTGGTGCCGACGAACACGAACGGGATCATCCCGATCGCGACCAGAGGCAGCCCGGTAGCCGGCAGCCAGGTCGGTCCGTAGCGATCGGTGAGCCTGCCGGCGAGGGGCATCAGCAGCATCGCGCCGAAGCCGCCCGGAGCCATCAGCAACCCGGCTTGGAGCGCGGAGGTGCCGCGGACTGTCTGGTAGTAGAGCGGGACCAGGAGCATCGTCCCGAACACCGAGATCGCGAACAGGAAGAATGACGCCCCCGCGTAGCCGGCGCGCGTGTGCACGAACGTGCGGATGTCGATCAAGGGATTGGCGGTGCGCCAGCTGTGAGCGAACCAGACCACAATGAGCAGGACTCCGGCTGCGGTCGGGCCCCACGAGCGCAACGACCCGAAACCGTAGGTCGACGACTCGGCAAGGCCGTAGATGAACACGGCCAGGCCGGGGGAGAGCAACGCCATGCCGAGCCAGTCGAGCCGGTGAGCGGGCTGGGGCTGGTCGGGGTCGAGCACGATCAGCGCGAGGATGAACGCGACGACGCCGATCGGCACGTTGATGAAGAAGATCCACCGCCACGAGACGTCGTCGACCAGCCAGCCGCCGAGGATCGGCCCCATTATCGGAGCGATCAGCATCGGGATGCCGAGGATGCCCATCACGCGCCCCATCCGATGCGGACCGGCCTTCCTGGTCATGATCGTCATGACCGTGGGCATGATCAGGCCGCCGCCGATCCCCTGCAGGACCCGGAAGACGATCATCGACTCAGCGCTCCACGCGAGGCCCGAGGCGATCGAACCGATCGTGAACAGCACCAGCGAAGTCATGTAGATCCGCTTGGTGCCGAACCGGTCTGCAGCCCAGCCGCTGAGGGGGATCACGGCCGCGAGCGCCAGCGTGTAACCGGTGATCACCCACTGGATCGTCGTCAGCGTCGCGTGGAAGGCGACGGCGAGATGGTCGATCGCGACATTGACGACGGTTGTGTCGAGGATCGACATGACCGCGCCGAGCAGCACGACGCCGGCGACCACGAGCGTGGCGCGGTCGAGCGCTTCTGGTTCGGAGCCTGACGGGGGCGTCACGTCTGCCATGGCCTGGATCGTACCGGACCAAATGGTCCGTTTACCTCGTCACTACCCTCGGTTCGGTGACATCGGGGACGAAAGGGTTCGCGCAGTCTTCGCTTGGATCGGTCGGGGGGCGATGTTGTGGGTGTGACCGAAGACGTTGTCGGGGTCATAGCGTCGCTTGAGCTTGCGCAGGCGCGTGAGGTCGGCAGCGGAGTACGCCTGCGCTGTGCGTGATGGGTCGTGCAGGAAGTTGAGAAACGATCCCCCGGTTGCGTGCGCGGCCAGTGAACCGGTCGCGAGCCGGGCACCCGTGATGGTCATGGAGAAGGGAACGTCTCGATGGCCCACCGGGCCGGGGTTTGTCGCGCAGACGGTCGCGCCGCCCCAGTGACGAACTTCGATCTCGTCGACCTCGGAGTTGGGATGGGTGATGACGCCGACCGCTGCCCTGGTCAAATGCTCGGGCAGGTCGGCGAACAGCTCGAACTGGTGTGGCGCGGTGCTGCCGAGCTGTTCGGTGTCGGCATAGGCCATTTGGCGAAACGATTGAGCTAGCGGGGTACCGGCGACCTTGAGGAGGGGTCGGAGGGCCCGGCGCCCCGCTTCGGCGTCGCCGACATAGACGCTGCGCAGCCCGATGACCGGTTTACCCCCCGGCCCCCGTCGGGACAGCACGACCCTCACCGTCAGCTCGTTGGGGTGCCGGGGCGCGAGTTCGCGGAAGGCGGCGAGCAGTTCGTGCGCGCGCGTGGCCGGGAAGACGACGGTGCCAGCGTAGACGCTGGCCACCGGCGCCAGGCGGATCTCAAGCGTGGTGACAACGCCGAAGTTGCGCCCGGCGCCGCGCAGCGCCCAGAACAGGTCTGGGTCGTGTTGCGCCGTCGCGATCATCAGTCTTCCGTCGGCCGTGACCAGCTGAGCCATCAGGAGATTGTCGGCCGCGAAGCCATGTGTGCGCGAGAGCCAGCCGACTCCCCCGCCGAGCGTGTAGCCGGCGACGCCGACGGCCGCGTGTGATCCGGAGGGCGGCGCGAGCCCGAACGGAGCCGCGGCAGCGATCACCTGACTCCATCGCGCACCCGCGCCCACGCGGGCGGTCCGTCGTTCGGGGTCGACCGCGACGCCGTCCATCCGGCCCGTTCTCAGCAGGAGCCCGCCCTGGCAGGGCACGTACGTACCGTGCCCGGTGCCCTGGACGGCCAGCCGCATGTCATGGCTTCGGGCGGCGAGGACGGCTGTGCGGACGTCGCCAGGGTCAAGCGGCTCGGTGACGACGCCGGGCAGCTGCTCGATGCCTCCCGCCCAGGTGGTGCGGGCTGCGTCGTAGGCGTCATCGCCGGGGAGATGCACCGGACCGCGAAAGTCGGCGCGCAGCGTGCTCGCCGCGGCGTGGCCTGGTCCGAACGGGTAGCAGCTCATGGCCTCGGCTCCTGGCTGGCCGGTTCGAGTGCGAATGATCCGGTCTGAATGTCGCCGGCGCGCGCGTACGTGGTCATCGTGACGCCGGTGCTCGAGAGTTGGTGGTCGGTGACCTTCAGCGCGGCGGGGCGCGTGCCGTCGGCGAACAGGCGCTTGCCGGCACCCAGCAGCATCGGGAACGTCCACACGCGGAAGGTGTCGATCAGGTCGTTGCCCAGCAGCGTCTGGATCAGGCCGGCGCTTCCGTGGACCTGGATCTCGGGACCGTCCTGGTGCTTGAGCTGCGCGACGTACTCGGCGACGTCACCGGCGATCAACGTCGCGTTGCTCCACTCCACGCGGGTGAGGGTGCGGGAGGCGACGTGCTTGGGGG